>NZ_LR590469.1:2735045-3038939 GCF_901472495.1 Yersinia enterocolitica subsp. enterocolitica | reverse complement strand
GCGAAGCCGTTATGATTGTGCCAATTATTGGTAATGACTTACTGCTGATCCGCGAATATGCCGTGGGTATCGAAGAATATGAGTTGGGCTTCCCTAAAGGGCTCATTGATCCCGGCGAAGGTGTATTAGAGGCCGCTAATCGTGAGTTGATGGAGGAAGTTGGCTTTGGCGCAGAGCGTTTTGATTACCTTAGCAAGCTGACGATGGCTCCCTCCTACTTCTCAAGCAAAATGAACATTGTTGTCGCGCAAAACCTCTATCCGCAAAGTCTGGAAGGTGATGAGCCAGAACCGCTGCCACAAGTGCGCTGGCCGATTGCGAATATGATGGCACTGCTTGATGAACCGGGTTTTTGCGAAGCCCGAAATGTCAGCGCACTGTTTTTGGCCCAGGCATTTCTGGCTAAAGCGGGTATCGCTTAATATTGAGCTGCTCGAATAAAAAAGCCGGGTGATCTTGCGACCCCCGGCTTATCAGCAGTGACTCAATTATCAGAACAGTTCGTGAGTCTGGCCGTTATCCATCAGCGTCGTACCCGCTTCATGTACCGAATATTCGGTAGGCTGTGTCCCCTCGATAAAGTATTCTGAGCGGCTACCTGGCCCACCTGTGGATAGCTTACCTGTTTGCTTATCAATCACTACACTGACGATACCCGGTGGTGGCGCGACTTGTTTTTCCGGCAAACCTTCAAGGGCTGCTTTCATAAAGTCATTCCACGCCGGTTGAGCCGTTTTCGCCCCGCCTTCAGCGCCTGATATCTGGTCAGAAATTGCGCCAGATGCAGTACTACGACCCAAGTCACGGCGATGATCGTCAAAACCAATCCAGACTGATGTCACAGTGTCCGGGCCGTAGCCGGAGAACCAAGCATCTTTCGAGTTGTTGGTGGTACCGGTTTTACCGCCGATATCTTTGCGTTTTAAATCGCGCCCAGCACGCCAGCCTGTCCCCATCCAGCCCGGTTCACCGAAGATGTTGGAGTTCAATGCATCGCGAATCAGGAACGCCAGCGGTGTGCTTATTACATGCGGTGCATACTGCTCATCGCTATTGAGCTTAGCTTGTGCTGGAGTGACTTGTTCCAGCTCCGGCATTGGCACATTGCTGGCATTATTGGTTTGTGAAGTCGCCACATTTTCGGTGTTATCGTCGGATAGCACTACAGAGCGCTGCGTATCGCCGTAGATAACTGGCAAGTTACACTCTTCACAAACAATTTTCGGTTTCGTTTCAAACAGCACATTGCCGGTATCATCGGTGATTTTGGTGATGAAATACGGATCGACCAAATAGCCACCGTTTGCCAACACCGCATAACCTCGGACTAGCTGCAATGGCGTAAATGAAGCGGAACCCAGCGCCAATGATTCTGAATGCACGATGTTTTGTGCAGGGAAACCAAAGCGTTGCAGATATTCAGCCGCATAATCCACACCCATGGCGCGCATGGCTCGCACCATCACCACGTTTTTCGATTGACCTAAACCTTGACGCAAACGAATCGGGCCATCATAAGTCGGTGGTGAATTTTTTGGTCGCCAGTCGGTACCCGCACCGGCATCCCAACGCGTAATCGGCAAGTCGTTGAGAATGCTTGCCAAGGTCAGGCCTTTGTCCATCGCCGCGGTGTACAGGAAAGGTTTGATATTTGAACCAACCTGACGCAATGCCTGTGTAACACGGTTGAATTTACTTTGGTTAAAGTCAAAACCACCTACCAGCGCTTTAATCGCACCATTATTCGGGTCAATAGAAACCAAGGCAGAGTTGACATCTGGTACTTGAGCGAGCCACCAGTTGTCATCCACTTTTCTGACCCAAATCTGCTGACCTGGCTGAACAACATCGGTGACCTTTTTAGGTGTCGGTCCCTGAGCATTGTCAGATTTATACGGACGTGCCCAGCGCATACCGGCCATCGGTAATGTCACGCTGCTACCATCAGCCAACATGGCCGTTGCCTGTTCCGCATTTGCCTCAGTGATAACCGCAGGCAACAGTGGGCCATAGACTGGCAGTGTTTTCAGTGAATCAATAATTTGCTCACGACTCCATGCGCTTTCGCCCACCTTCCATAACACATTGGATGGGCCACGATAGCCGTGGCGCATGTCATAAGCCAACACATTGGCGCGTAAGGAATCCACCGCCGCGAGCTGAAGCTTTTTGGTGATAGTGGTATAGACCTGATAACCGTCGGTATAGGCGTTTTCGCCATAGCGCTTAATCATTTCCTGACGCACCATTTCGGACAGATAAGGTGCTGAGAAAGCAATTTGCGGCGCATGGTAGTTGGCAACCAACTCTTCACTGCGAGCCTGATCGTACTGCGCTTGGGTGATGTACTTTTCATCCAACATGCGCGACAACACCACATTACGACGTGCAACAGCGCGGTCATGTGAGTAAAGCGGGTTGAAAGTTGATGGCGCTTTTGGCAAACCGGCAATCATCGCCATCTGGCTGAGAGTCAACTCATTGACTTCTTTACCGAAATAAACCTGCGCCGCCGCCCCGACACCATAGGCGCGGTAACCCAGATAGATCTTGTTCAGGTACAACTCAAGAATTTCATCTTTGGTCAGTAGCTGTTCAATGCGAATGGCCAGAAAAGCCTCCTTGATTTTACGCATCAAGGTTCGTTCCGGGCTTAAGAAAAAGTTTCGCGCTAACTGCTGGGTGATGGTACTGGCCCCTTGAGAGGCGCGCCCCGACACCATAGCAATAGAAGCCGCACGTAGGATACCCACCGGGTCCACACCGTGATGCTCATAGAATCGGCTATCTTCCGTGGCAATAAACGCATGCACCATTTCTGGTGGAATTTGTTTTAATGTCAACGGGATACGGCGCTTTTCACCGTATTGGGCGATCAATTCGCCTTCGGCGCTATACACCAACATAGGTGTTTGCAGCCGGACATCTTTCAATGTGGCAACGTCGGGTAGCTGAGGCTCAATATATTTGTACAGGCCAAATATCGAGGCTGCTCCCAGTAAAATGCAACACACCGCAAGGATCAAAAAATACTTTACGAACTTCACCTGAGATTTCCCATTCAATGTCAATTGGGCAGTTTATAAACAACCGCGCCGTAGTATAAAGGCAAGCCCGTTACATGGATACGTTCTTTTATTCTGTCTCGACACGGAGGTCGACAAAGATGTACACACAATATTGGCAGGTTGGGCTAGATATTCAAATGGAGGCGATACGCGCCTTGGCGGTTGTCAGACGGCGCTATGGTTGGCAACTGCGGTACTGGTGGCATCAAACCTTACCTTATGGGGCTGTGCGGGAAGGTATTTTACAACAGCCAGATGTGGTTAGCGACAAACTCAAATTATTACGCAAACAATTACCGAGACATATTTCATTACGCATTGCATTACCAGCACAGCGCATTTTGCAGCAGACCATTCCCGCCCCGGATCGGCGGTTACGCGAACCCGAACGCGAGGGCTTCATTCATGCAGTGGCAAGCAAGCTTTTCCCGCTAAACAGCCAGGAATTGGCGCTGGATTATCGGGCGGTGTCTGAGCGTGAATTATTAATCACTGCTGCTCGCCAGTCAGAAGTTCGCCAATGGCAAGAATGCTTACAACAGGCTGATCTGGCATCACACATCATTGATATCACTCCCTGCGCTCTACGTTATATGGCGACGGCAGCCGATTTAGTGGGGCCTTATTGGTTAGTCCATCGGCTGGCACATGAGTGGCTGTGGGTTTCCTCCAGTGACATGCCGTTTATCTTCGGTGTGGTGGCTATCGAAACCGACGATGCACCGGAGGGCGGCTCTAATATGCTCAATCCGTTATCGATATTATTGACGCAACTTCAGACCCAATATTCTGCATTGAGTGATAAGACAGTCAAAGTGTATTACAGCAGTATCATGGATGAGCCCGCACCGGAAAATACTGCACTCTGGTCACCTTTTGCTGCATTTACTCAGTATCAACCTCCCTTGCCTTCATCACCGGCAGCATTCACCTTAGCCGGAGGGCTGGCATTACGCCCGGTAGATGACTGATGTATCAAGTTAACTTTTCATCATGGCGTACAGCCCGTCAGCTATCTCGCTACCGATTTTGGCGCAACATAGGTTTGTGCCAAGGGATACTTTTTGCCATCTCTCTGGTGGTTATGCAGATGCAGTTACACTCACGACAAATCAGCCAACAAGGCAGTCTGAGGGCACTTTTGCAACAGCAGTCTGTATTGAGCCAGCAGCATCAACAGGTGCAACAACTCATGGCGCGAAAACAGCGTGCGGAGCAGCGAATACAGATGTATCGGCAAATGCATCAATCTGCCCATCGCTACTCGGTGTTACTGCAACAGCTATCCCAGCAAATTCCCGATAACTGCTGGTTGATCAGCCTGATACCGCAAAGCGATAAGCTGGTTTTCGAGGCAGTGAGCCAAGATTACGCCGCGATCCATGATTTTTTAGCGCGATTGGGCCGACAATCTCTACTGGCAAATGTGCGCCTACAGCGGATTGCTCAACGGGATGATGGGCATTTTCGGTTTCTGGCACAGGCGGATTGGCCTCAGGAGGGGGTGAGTGATGAATAAACAGTTGCAACGTTGGCTGGATCGGCCTGGTTGGCAGCTCTGCTTATATCAATGGGGGCTACTGGGGCTGATTGGTTTAGGAGTTTATAGCATGCTGCTACGACCTCAATGGCAACAGCAGCAGTTCAGCACTCAGGAAATTATCCAACACCAACAACAGGTTGAGCGCCAACAGTCAGAGTTGGCACTGTTGCCATCGCTATTTTCTCTTCAACAGGAACTGACTGCGTTGAGTGTAGCAGAAGCATCGCGACAGCAACCCGGTGGCTCAATAGCACATTTAGTCGGCAAATGGATTGGGCCTTTTGGTGGTCAGGTTATAAGTTGGCAGCGGCAATCTGAACCGCTTGTGGCAGGCGGCGGAGCGGGTGTTGTCGAGCAACAACAATGGGCGGCGACCTTACGGATCAACTTTTATGGATTACGCCATTTACTTCGTCAGTTAGCCTCCACTCCATCACCGGTTCAAATCCAACTAATTGATATTACGCGTGATAACCATGCGCTGACCGTGAAACTAACCCTACAGGAGTATCTTGCCGGAGGTGGAAGTGAGTGATCACCGTAAGGGTGCGTGGGTGATCGGAGGGCTACTGGTCGCAGTATCACAGTTTCCGGCTGCGGGTGCAGAATCCCTATTGGCAGAGGTTGGGCGCAATCCTTTTGAGCGAATATCAACGGCATCTTGTGATGATGATCGGAAAACGCTTGTCGGATGGCGATTGCAGGGCATTGTCCGCGGTGTAGATTATCATATTGGCTGGGTACAACGTTCAGAAGGTCAGTGGCAAAAGGTGGCGATAGAAACGCGCTTATTGCCCTATTGGCAGATAACTCACATCAGTGAGCGGCAGGTTAGCCTCCAGCATGTCAATGCGGAGCGATCATGCTCAGGCTCATCGGGTTCTGTGGTGCTTTCAATGCGCTAACCCATTAATAATCAGTATTAAAAGGAATGAATCTGATGAGAGTTTCGTTATTTAAAATCACAATCATATTTAAAATCAAAAACTGGCTTTGGGCTGCATGTTGTATGGCGCGAGAGCCATTATCCACACTTCTGTTGTGCGGTGTTTTGCTCACCACTTCTTTTGCCATTGATGCCAACAGTGGCAAACCAGTTTCACTGGAGTTTCAAGATGCCCCCGCCTCCGTGGTATTACAAGCATTGGCTGATTATCAGCAATTAAACTTAGTCATTGCGTCGGATATTGGCGCAAATCTCAGCCTCCGGCTAGTGGATGTCCCTTGGGATCAAGCGCTTGCAATCGTTTTACGGATGAGTCACCTGAAAGTCGAGCGGGAAGGGGCGGTGATGTTGGTTTTCACCGAACAGGATAGTGAGGAAAGGCAATTGCGGGCGGAACAAAAAACCGCGCCGGAATCGCTGAGTAATTTGAGCATCGCCTTACAATATGCCAATGCCGAAGAAGTTGCCGACAGTTTGAATCTGGCGGAAGGGGGGGTATTGTCCCCGCTGGGCAGCGTAGTGGTAGATAAACGTACAAATACATTATTAATTCGCGATACTCCCGCATCATTAGCATTATTAAAAAATTGGCTGGCAGAGATGGATTTGCCCTTACAGCAAGTCCAGTTGGCCGCGCATATCGTGACCATGAGCCGCGAAAACTTGCAAGAACTTGGTGTCCGCTGGGGTATGGGGGATACCAAACCCACCGCCTCACTTCGCATGAGTGATTTTAATGTAAATTTGCCTCTACCAAATAGTGCCGTCAGCGCCGGTTTTAATGTTGCCCGCATTGGGGGGAGGCTACTGGAACTGGAGTTGAGCGCACTGGAACAGGAAAATCAGGTTGATATAATTGCCAGCCCTCGGTTGGTGACCTCTCATCAACAAACCGCCAGTATCAAGCAAGGTTCCGATATTCCATATACTGTCTCGCAGGGTAAAAAAGGGGCGACCACGATTGAGTTTAAAGAAGCGGTGCTAGGGATGGAGGTCACACCGAAAATACTGCGGAATGGTAAAATTACTTTAAACTTAAAAATCAGCCAAAATATGCCAGGAATGGCGATGAAACGTGGTGATAGTGAAACTTTATTAATAGATAAGCAGGAAATACAAACCCAAATTACGGTAAATGATGGCGAAACGATTGTGTTAGGCGGGATTTTCCAGCAAAAAAGCAGTCACGGGCTTAATAAAGTCCCGATATTGGCCGATATTCCTTGGTTGGGTGGGTTGTTTAAACAGGATGCCCGGCAACAAAGCCGTCGGGAGTTAGTTATTTTCATCACGCCAAGGTTAATCAGTGCTTGAGTATTATGAGGTGCTGATTGATGAAAACAGGTCAATCTTGGTGACTTTCTGCAACTTTTTGTGTGATTGGGGGCTTCTAAATTTGACGCTGCCTCGGATTTAGCTTACAAGGGTTACCGAATTGAGCTCCGAGGTTTTTAATAACGTTGATACGCCGATAAAAACGTATGGTTTCCCTCCCACGACGTGTACAACGATTTATTCGGTTGCCAAACTACCAGAAGTGCTGAGATAATTTTTCGTCTGATCTCGCACTATCGCTCATGAGGTTTCAGTTTAGGTCCCGTTGCTAATTTGATTGGCGGGGCGGGTTATCATTAACGAATAGTCTTAGTAATACCAAAAACATGGCAGAGAAACGCAATATCTTTCTGGTTGGGCCTATGGGTGCCGGCAAAAGCACTATTGGTCGTCAGTTAGCTCAGCAACTCAATATGGAGTTTTTCGACTCTGATCAAGAAATTGAGCGACGTACCGGAGCTGACGTGGGCTGGGTATTCGACGTGGAAGGCGAAGAAGGTTTCCGCGATCGTGAAGAAAAAGTTATTAATGAACTGACGGAAAAACAAGGCATTGTGCTGGCAACCGGTGGTGGCTCTGTTAAATCCAGAGAAACCCGTAACCGTTTGTCAGCCCGTGGCGTTGTGGTGTACTTGGAAACCACGATCGAAAAGCAGTTGGCCCGTACGCAGCGCGACAAAAAACGTCCGTTGTTGCAGGTTGATTCGCCTCCGCGTGAAGTGTTAGAAGCACTGGCAAAAGAACGTAATCCGTTGTACGAAGAAATTGCAGATGTCACCATCCGCACTGACGATCAAAGCGCGAAAGTTGTTGCTAACCAGATTATCAACATGCTGGAAAGTAACTGATTTTAGCATTTTACTAATGCCCGCGGGCGTAAGTTAAGAAGGTTACTGGGCGCGACATGGAGAAGATTACTGTCACGTTAGGGGAGCGTAGCTACCCGATTACGATCGCTGCTGGGTTATTCAATGATCCGGCCTCTTTTAAGCCGCTGAAGGCGGGTGACCAGGTCATGCTGGTAACCAACCAAACGCTAGCGCCACTCTATCTGGATTCGCTCCGGGCAGTACTGGAACAAGGCGGCATTAAAGTCGATCAGGTGATTTTACCTGATGGCGAGCAGTATAAATCTCTGAGCGTTCTGGAGCAGGTATTTTCTGCCCTTCTGGAAAAACCGCACGGTCGTGATACTACACTTGTCGCCTTGGGTGGCGGTGTAGTAGGCGACCTGACCGGTTTTGCCGCCGCGTGCTATCAGCGCGGTGTTCGTTTTATTCAAGTTCCTACTACTTTACTTTCTCAAGTGGATTCCTCTGTCGGCGGTAAAACCGCAGTGAATCATCCATTGGGTAAGAACATGATTGGTGCTTTCTACCAGCCCGCATCGGTGGTGGTTGACCTTAATTGTCTTAAAACCCTCCCTTCACGTGAGCTTGCTTCCGGGCTGGCTGAAGTTATCAAATACGGCATCATTCTTGACGCAGCTTTCTTTGAGTGGCTGGAAACCAATATCGACTCACTTCTTGCACTGGATATGTCGGCATTAGCCTACTGCATCCGTCGTTGCTGTGAATTGAAAGCCGATGTTGTCGCTGCCGATGAACGGGAAGAGAGCGGGATGCGCGCTTTACTCAATTTGGGTCATACTTATGGTCATGCCATTGAGGCCGAAATGGGTTATGGCGTCTGGCTACACGGGGAAGCTGTTGCCGCTGGAATGATGATGGCCGCGCACACCTCCCGTCGATTGGGCCAGTTCTCAGCTGAAGATGTTGAGCGTATCAAGAAACTGCTTTTACGTGCTGGTCTGCCAGTCAGTGGGCCGCAGAAAATGACGCCAGAGTCCTATTTGCCACACATGATGCGAGATAAAAAAGTGCTGGCCGGCGAGCTTCGTCTGGTACTGCCAACTGCGATAGGTCAGTCAGAGATTCGTAGCGGTATTGCACATGACATGGTGCTGGCGTCTATCGCTGATTGCCAGTTATAGAAAATGGCATAAGTACGATATTATACGTTTTATCATATTCCTTTGCTGCGGGCGGTTTAGCCTGTTAGCAGTCAGTAAAATCAATCAGCCGGGCTGCAATGATAAATGCGGTAGGCTTTTGCCTCTAGTTGGAGGGTTTAGATGGATGATTTAAAGCCGGAAGACGATCTGAAACCAGATAGTAGTGACCGTCGCCCTACACGTGCCCGTAAGTCCTCGACTGGGCCTAAGCTTGCTGTTTCACGCCAACATATGATGATTGGTATCGGCATTTTAGTGCTGTTATTGATTATTATTGCCATCGGTTCAGCCCTGAAAGCACCGACAGAGCACGAAGCATCACAACAAAATCCAAATGTGGATGCTGCGCGAAACATCAATCTGTCTGATTCATCCTCACTGACCAGCGGCAATAATACTCAACCAGGTGTGGCAAATAACACCACCGATGGACATGATGCCAATGGCGTGAAGAACAACGCTCAGCCACAAGATATCAATGTTCCGCCGATTTCTCCGACACCGACTGAGGCCGCGCCGCAGTCTTCTGCCAACGCTCCGACTCAACGTGTTGAATTGCCTGGTAATATGTCTGATGCACTCTCTCAGGCTCAGGGGCAGGTAGATACCTTGTCTCAGAACATGAATGATGGTCAGACATCCACATTGCCAACAGCGCCAGCGACGGTTTCGACCTCGAAAGGGGCCAAAGCGCCAGTAGCACGGGAAACCATTACTCACCCGGCGCAGAAACAGGCCACAGCTGCGACTAAACAACCTGCGGTTAGCCATAAAAATCCGACTACGGCAGTATCTCCAGCCGCTTCCGCAGGGGTGAAGTCAGGCTCAGCTGGCAGCAGCGCATTGAAAAATGCCCCTGGCAGCCACTTTACGTTGCAATTGAGCAGTGCATCGCGTTCAGATACCTTGAATGCTTATGCTAAACAGCAAAAATTATCTGACTATCATGTGTATGAAACTAAACGTGATGGTAAGCCTTGGTACATCCTGGTGAGTGGTAATTACGCCTCTTCTGCTGATGCAAAAAGGGCGATAGCCACATTACCTGCCGATGTTCAGGCGAAAAAACCGTGGGTTAAACCTGTACAACAAGTACAGCAAGACCTTAGAAAATAAATCATTCTTATTTGTGCGCTGATGTGCTGTCTGAAACAGAGTACAATCTGCGGCTCTGAATTATTAAGTAGCTAACTGACGGCATGAAGAAAAACCGCGCTTTTTTAAAATGGGCTGGTGGGAAATATCCGCTGGTTGATGACATTCGACGCCATCTACCAGCGGGAGACTGCTTGATAGAGCCATTCGTCGGTGCGGGTTCAGTGTTCCTTAACACCGAGTATGAATCTTACATACTGGCCGATATCAACAGTGATCTGATCAACCTCTACAATATCGTGAAGGACCGCACTGATGACTTCGTGCGGGATGCTCGTGTTTTATTCACCGGTGATTTCAATAATTCCGAACAGTTTTACCAACTGCGTCAAGAGTTTAACGCCAGCACCGATGCCTATCGCCGTGCATTATTGTTTCTCTACTTGAATCGCCATTGTTATAACGGTCTGTGCCGTTATAATTTGAGCGGTGAATTCAATGTGCCTTTTGGTCGTTACAAAAGACCTTATTTCCCGGAAAATGAACTGTATTGGTTTGCTGAAAAATCGCAAAATGCCATTTTTGTTTGTGAGCACTATCAGGAAACTTTGCTAAAAGCGGTGCACGGGGCGGTGGTTTACTGCGATCCTCCGTATGCGCCATTATCAGCGACGGCTAATTTTACGGCATATCACACCAGTAACTTTGGTCTGGCGGATCAACAGAATCTGGCTCGTCTGGCTTACCAGCTGTCAGCAGAAAACAAGATCCCGGTTCTGATTTCTAATCACGACACAGAACTGACGCGCGATTGGTATCATCAGGCGTCACTGCATGTGGTCAAAGCGCGCCGCACTATCAGCCGGAATATCCTTGGCCGTAGTAAAGTGAATGAGCTTTTGGCGCTGTATAGCTGAGCGGGGACTGCCGCTCAGTAAAGATTCAAACCCATGGTTTGTGAGAGAGAAAGCTTGCCACGCTGACGCCTCATAAAACAAAGAGATACGTTTGGAGAAGCGGATGAAAAAGTTTTTAATTGCCCCGTCTATTCTGTCAGCAGATTTTGCCCGTCTGGGTGAGGATACCGCCAAGGTACTCGCCGCCGGTGCTGATGTTGTGCATTTTGATGTGATGGACAATCATTACGTTCCTAATCTGACTATCGGGCCGATGGTGTGCAAGGCTCTGCGTGATTACGGTATTACTGCCCCTATTGATGTACATCTGATGGTAAAACCGGTCGACCGTATTGTCCCGGATTTTGCCAAAGCAGGTGCCACCTATATCACATTCCATCCTGAAGCCTCAGAACATGTTGACCGCACCTTGCAGCTCATCAAAGAGAGTGGCTGTAAGGCGGGTTTGGTGTTCAACCCAGCCACTCCGCTTAGCTATCTTGACTATGTAATGGATAAGCTGGATGTCATTTTGTTGATGTCGGTGAACCCCGGCTTCGGCGGTCAATCCTTCATTCCTGAAACGCTGAACAAGTTGCGTCAGGTGCGTAAGTTGATTGATGACAGCGGTTATGACATTCGTTTGGAAGTGGATGGTGGCGTTAAAGTGGATAATATCCGCGATATCGCGGCAGCAGGTGCAGATATGTTTGTTGCCGGTTCGGCTATTTTCAATCAGCCAGATTACGCCGCAGTCATTGATGCCATGCGCAGTGAACTGGCGATGTCTGCCAATGACTAAGTTCGACTCTATCCGCGGTGTGGCTTTCGATTTGGATGGCACATTGGTTGATAGCGCTCCGGGGCTTGCCAGCGCGATTGATATGGCGCTGTCACATCAAAACTTGCCGGTTGCCGGTAAAGATTTGGTATCAACCTGGATTGGCAATGGCGCTGATGTGTTAGTCGAGCGTGCATTGCGCTGGGCTGGCTGCGAGCCAGATGCACAATCTGTGGCGCATACCCGTGAATTGTTTGACCACTATTACGCCCAGACGGTTGAGCAGGGAAGTCAGCTATTCCCGCAAGTGAAAGCGACATTGGAACAACTGGCGGCCAGTGGTTTGCCGATGGGTCTGATTACCAATAAGCCCACGCCTTTTGTTGCACCTTTGCTGACGTCACTGGGGATTGCCGATTATTTCTCCGTTATCATTGGCGGTGATGATGTAGTGGTGAAGAAACCGCATCCAGCTCCATTGTATTTATTGTTAGCCAAACTTGGCTTGCATGCCCATGAGATGCTGTTTGTTGGTGATTCACGTAATGACATAATGGCCGCGCAGGCGGCGGGTTGCCCTTGTGTCGGGCTGACCTATGGATATAACTACGGTGAAGCTATTGCCACCAGTCATCCTGACTGTGTGCTGGAGCACTTTGCCTGTCTGTTGCCCGCCATCGGGCTACCATCTTTAAAAGATCAGGAAGTATAAAATGAGTAAACCCACTGAAATACCTGCTGTATCCGATAAACAAAAACCTATCGTATTTAGCGGCGCGCAGCCGTCCGGCGAATTGACGATTGGCAATTACATGGGTGCGCTGCGTCAGTGGGTACAGATGCAGGATGACTATGATTGCATCTATTGCATTGTTGATTTGCATGCCATCACGGCACGTCAGGACCCGGCGTTGCTACGCAAAAGAACTTTAGACACCTTGGCGTTGTATCTGGCTTGCGGCATTGATCCGCAGAAAAGCACCATTTTTGTTCAATCCCATGTGCCAGAGCACTCTCAACTGGGCTGGGCATTGAACTGCTACACCTATTTCGGCGAACTGAGCCGCATGACTCAGTTCAAAGACAAATCAGCCCGTTATGCTGAAAATATTAACGCCGGTTTGTTCGATTATCCGGTATTGATGGCGGCGGATATTTTGCTGTATCAGACTAACCAGGTACCGGTTGGTGAAGACCAGAAACAACACCTGGAACTGAGCCGTGATATCGCCAGCCGATTCAATAATCTGTATGGTGATATTTTCAAAATCCCAGAGCCGTTTATTCCAAAAGCCGGTGCGCGGGTGATGTCCTTGCAGGATCCGAGCAAAAAAATGTCCAAATCTGATGATAACCGCAATAACGTCATCGAATTATTGGAAGATCCTAAATCTGTGGTGAAAAAGATTAAACGCGCCATGACCGATTCTGATGAGCCAGCGGTTATCCGTTATGACACCGAGAAGAAAGCCGGTGTGTCTAACCTGCTGGATATCTTGTCAGGTGTGACAGGCCAGTCTATTTCTGAGCTGGAAACCCAGTTTGAAGGCCAAATGTATGGTCATTTGAAAGGTGCGGTTGCCGATGCAGTTTCTGGCATGCTGAGCGAGCTTCAGGCGCGTTATCATCAATATCGCGAAGATGAGGCTTTCTTGCAGGAAGTGATGCGTGAAGGTGCGGCTAAGGCGCGTGCTCGCGCACAAGATACGCTGGCGAAAGTGTATGAAGCTATTGGTTTTGTTGCACATCCATAAGTGAATCAATAAGTCATTCGAAGGGGGAGCCTTCCCCCTTCTGACTCAAATTTGGCTTAACCCACTCTTTCAACTTGTTCCTTCATCCCTGTTTTGCCATGTTCCGCGCTGGAAAACCAATTCAGTTTTTCACGTAAGCTGACCACACTGCCGACGATAATCAGGCTTGGGCTGCTGACTTGCTGCGAAAGCAGTGCCAACTGACTCAATTCGCCGCTGACCACCCGCTGATGCCGCGAGGTGCCATTCTCGACCAGAGCAACAGGGGTTGCCGCTGGCATGCCGTGTCGAATCAGTTGCTGCTGAATCTCTCCGGCCTGTGATAGGCCCATATAGAACACTAAAGTTTGCTTTTCTGCCGCCAGATTTGCCCAATCCAACTGACTGTCTTTCTTGGCGTGGCCGGTAATCAGCCGCACACTCTGGGCGTGATCGCGATGGGTCAGTGGAATGCCACTGTAGGCTGAACAGCCAGATGCAGCGGTAATTCCCGGTACCACAGAAAATGGAATATTGTAGTCTGCCAGTGTTTCCAGTTCTTCGCCGCCACGGCCAAAAATAAACGGGTCGCCGCCTTTCAAACGCACCACGCGTTTCCCTTGTTGCGCCTGTTGCAGCAAAATCTGATTGATTTGATCCTGCGGTACGGTGTGGCGGCCAGACTCTTTACCAACAAAAATTCGCTCGGCGTCGCGTCGCACTAAATTCATCACTTCATCGGACACCAGGCGGTCATATACCACCACGTCAGCTTGCTGAATCTGCTGTAAACCTTTCAATGTCAGCAAACCAGCATCCCCCGGCCCGGCTCCGACTAATACTACTTCGCCGCGATCAGACAGTGGCGCATTGAACAGTTGCTCAACGTGTTGCTCGACTTGTACCTGATCCTCATTAGCCAGTGATTGCGCCAGACGGTCGTGGGTGAGCAGTTTTTCCCAGAAGCGGCGACGGTCAGTCATGGCGGCAAAATGCTGTTTTACCCGCTGGCGTAAATTGCCTGCCAACTGTGCCAATTGGCCCAAATGCTGTGGCAACATAGCTTCCAGTTTTTCTCGCAGCAATCGCGCTAATACCGGAGCTTTTCCGCCAGAAGAGATAGCTATCATGATAGGAGAGCGGTCAATGATTGATGGCATAATGAAACTGGTGCGCTTCGGGTCATCAACCACATTGCAGAACACCCGCTGTTGGTTGGCACTTTGATAGACCAACGCATTGACGACCACCTGATCAGTTGCGGCAATCACCAACCATTTTTCTGCCAACAGTTCCGGTGCGAATTCGCCGCTAACTAATGAAAGTAGCCCCTGTTCCGCCCAATCATGAAACTGCTCGGTAAATTCACAGGCATTGACGGTGACGGCAGCACCCGCATCCAGCAATAAGCGGGCTTTACGTTCGGCCACTTCACCCCCACCGACCAGCAGGCAGGCTTTGTTTTGCAGTTGGCAGAAAATCGGGAAGTAGTCCATGGGCAATCCTTTAGGTTGAGGCCGCTAGGGGTAAAACCAGCCCCTAAGAGCTGGTGAATTCGGGTATCTGACTGCTGGCTAAGTCAATTGAAGGGGAATCGTGCCGTTGGGGTCGTAGCGACGTAAGTCGCCGGAGCACCCCTAGGTGCGGTAAACCCTTCACTCACTGAGCTATCAATCGTTTTGCCATTAACCTCGTATAACTCACTCTTTCACGGCTTGTGGCGTGTTGATGGCCGCTGGCTGTGGGCGTTGCTCCCGTGGGGTGGCATACCAGTAGCCCAACCCCATAAATACTGCGCCTGACAAAGTATTCCCCAATGTCACCCACAGCAGGTTATGACCGATGCCGCTTAAGGTGTAAGCCTCGCTGTGATGACCGAACCAGGACAAGGCGAACAGCGTCATATTGGCTACGGAGTGTTCGTAACCGGAGGCAATAAAGGCCAGCAAGCACCACCAAATAGCGATAAATTTAGCTGCACCTTCTACCCGAATTGCCATCCAGATCGCCAGACAAACCAGCCAGTTACATAGTACACCCTTAAAGAATAAGGTCATAGCGGGCGCAGAGGTTTTTGCCAGCGCCGCGGTGTGCACCAAACTGGTATCGACAGACAGCAGATTACCGCCGCCGTAGTAATAAAGTAGGGCGACAAAAACAGAACCCAACAGATTTCCCAACCAGGTTTGTGGTAATACTGCCCACATCTGGCTGGATTTAATAGTGCCCGCCTTGACCCCAAAGGTCAGAAACATGGTGTGGCCAGTAAACAGCTCAGAACCAGCGATAATCACTAAAGTCAGCGCCAGACCAAAGGTGGCCCCCATGACTAATGGACGGTAAGCGGGGTCAATCAGATTTCCCAGGGTAAAAATCAGAATAATGCCAAGGCCGACATAAGCACCGGCCATCGCCGAACCAATCCAAAAGCCCAGCGGGCTTTCTTTTGCCAGTTTGACGATGCGGGCTGCGTTGGCCGCGCATTTGTTAATGGTGTCTGTATACATACTCTTTCCCAGTCCCCTTGCTCTTGACGCCGCAGCGGTGTTCGCTGCACTCACCAACCCGAATCACTGACTTATGTCAGCTCATCGGGATTAGCTCGTTGGCTGCCTTGCTGCAACGCCAATATCTTTGGGGGATAGTTGATGTTATTTTTGTTAAGAATCCAGATTGACCGGATCCCCCAGTTATCTATCACGCTTTGACTTGCACTATGCCGTCGCGAACCCGCGCATCAAAATGGGCAACCGAGCGCGTTTCATCTTCCAGACAGAAGCCATCATGCAGGCGAAAATGTTGTTTTTTCAGTGGGCTAGCTACCCACAAATCACCTTGATGTTCTGCAATTAATCCGCGCGACAGCACACTGGCCTGAGCGAAGGGATCAATGTTGCTAATGGCAAACACCTGTTCGTCGGCATAAGGCCGGAATACCGCGACTTGATGCTCACCAATCAGGCCACATACGCCGCTACCGGGCAAAATATCGGCTAATGGACAAAGTGGAATCCACTGACTCATAAGTTATCCTCCAGTTCCAGCACCCGAACAGGGATGCGTTCATCCGGACGGGCCGGGCGATGTTGTTCACGTTCAGGCACTACTTGTACATTCGGGTCACGTAGTGGGCTGTTGATAAAGTGGGCGAAACGGACTTGCGCCGCCGGGTTTTCGACGGTGACTTTCCATTCGCAGGTGACTTTGTCGCGCAGGCGGGCAATATCAGCTTCGAGTTGATCATTAATGCCCAGTTTGTCGTCGAGAATGACGGCACGCAGGTAATTAATCCCGCCTTCCAAACTTTCCAGCCATACTGAGGTGCGTTGCAGTTTATCGGCGGTGCGGATGTAGAACATCATAAAGCGATCGAGGTAGCGCATCAGGGTTTCTTCATCCAGATCCGCTGCCAGTAAATCTGCATGGCGAGGTTTCATCCCGCCATTACCGCAGACATACAGGTTCCAGCCGTTTTCGGTGGCAATAATCCCGACATCTTTGCCCTGTGCTTCAGAACATTCACGGGTACAACCGGAGACACCAAATTTCATTTTGTGTGGGGTGCGGATGCCCTTGTAGCGGTGTTCCAGTGCGACACCGAAGCCGACGCTGTCACCCACGCCAAAGCGGCACCAGGTGCTACCGACACAGGTTTTTGCCATACGCAGTGCTTTGGCATAGGCGTGTCCGGTCTCAAAGCCCGCTTCAATCAACTGCGCCCAGATAGCCGGTAGGTCGTCTTTTTGCGCGCCGAACATCCCGACGCGCTGTGAGCCGGTCAGTTTGGTGTAGAGATTATATTGTTTGGCAATGCGGCCAATGGCCAGCAGGCCGTCAGGTGTGATTTCACCGCCCGGTGAGCGCGGGATAACCGAGTAAGTGCCGTCTTTTTGGATATTGCCGAGGAAATTGTCGTTGGTATCCTGCAACGGGGTGTGTTGCGGCTCCAATATATATTCATTCCAGCAGGATGCCAGCAGTGAACCCACCGTCGGTTTACACACTTCACAGCCATAACCTTTGCCGTATTTTTCCAGCAGAGCATCGAAAGTTTTAATCTGTTCCACGCGAATCAGATGATATAGCTCTTGGCGCGAATAGGCAAAGTGTTCGCATAAATGATGATTAAATTCAATGCCTTGCTTGCTCAGTTCGGCATTCAACACTTGGGTCACTAAGGGAATACAGCCGCCGCAACCGGTACCGGCTTTCGTCGCCGATTTAAGCGCTGCTACGGTATGGCAACCCTGGCCGATGGCTTGAATAATGTCGCCTTTGGTGACATCAAAGCAGGAGCAGATTTGTGCGCTATCCGGCAGGGAATCAACCCCCATCGCTGGTTTACTGCCCGCATGAGCTGGCAAAATCAGGCTGTCGGGGTTTTCCGGTAGCTCAATATTATTCAGCGCTAATTGCAGCAGGTTACCGTAATCGCTGGTATCACCCACCAACACCGCACCGAGCAGTTTTTTGTTGTCAGCGCTGACCACCAGACGTTTGTAAATCTCTTTACTTTCATCGAGATAAACATAGCTCCGTGCGCCTTCAGTGCGACCGTGGGCATCACCAATCCCGCCGACGTCTACACCGAGGAGCTTGAGTTTGGCGCTCATGTCCGCGCCTTGGAAGGCATTTTCGCGCCCCAGTAAATGGTCAGCCGTCACCTGGGCCATTTTGTAACCCGGTGCGACCAGCCCGAAAGTCCGCTCTTGCCATGATGCACACTCGCCAATGGCGTACACATCCGGGTCGGAGGTTTGGCAATAATCATTGATAGCAATACCACCACGGCGCGCTGTGGCTAAACCGCATTGGTGAGCCAGTTTGTCTTGTGGGCGGATACCGGTGGAGAAGACGATAAAATCGACTTCCAACTGGGTGCCATCGGCAAACAGCATGGTTTTGCGGCTGTTTTGCCCGCTATGGACAATTTCTTGCGTATTTTTGCCGGTGTGAACTCTGACGCCCATGCGCTCAATCTTTTGACGCAGTTGGTCACCGCCCATTGGGTCAAGCTGTTCTGCCATTAATACCGGAGCAAACTCAATGACATGGGTTTCCACTCCGAGGCTTTTCAGTGCGCCTGCGGCTTCCAACCCTAACAATCCGCCACCAATGACTGCCCCGCGTTTGCTGCGACGGGTGCAAGCTTCAATGGCATTTAAATCTTCAATGGTGCGGTAAACAAAGCAGTCTTGCCCTTCGCTACCTTTAATCGGCGGGATCCACGGATAGGAGCCGGTCGCCATAATCAGCTTGTCGTAATACAGGGTACGGCCGCTGTTGGAGTGGATGACTTTTTCTTTGCGGTTAATGGTAATGGCGCGTTCGCCAACCAGCACTTTGACGCCGTGCTTTTCATAAAAACCTTCACGAACTAATGACAGTTCTTCCGCAGTGTGGTGGGAGAAGTAAGAAGAAAGATGAACCCGGTCATAAGCGATGCGCGGTTCTTCGCAAAAGACGGTTATCTCAAATTGATCTTTATCTGCTTTATCCAATAAGTCTTCAATAAAGCGGTGGCCGACCATACCGTTGCCGATGATGGCAAGTTTGACTTTGCTCATTTTTGCCTCAATTTTTAATTTTCTACCTTCACCTTAATCTTCCGCACGGCGCACTTATTGATGTAAATCAATTTGCCAGCCATATACCTCTAAGGTGGTAGATGGCTGATTTTTAACGTTTTTTATAAGTTGCGGATTTCATTCATGTTTGGCTGAATGGTTTCAGTTTGTGCTTTTTTATTTAATAAAATAAAACGCTGTTTTGGTAAAAGAAAATCGGGCGAGGGGTTGCGGGTCGGGTAAGCTAATGGGTAATGACCAAACGCGATTATGGAGTCATCTATGGCGGGCCAATCTTTAGCAAATCATTTATTAACCACCATCAATAATGTCCGCCTTAGCGGGCAAGCGGGGTTATGGCAGATAGCCATTGCGGACGGAAAAATCACCGCGATTGTGCCGCAACCGGAGCAGCCAGTAACCGGTGATGGGGTATTGGATGCCCAAGGTGGGCTGGCATTGCCGCCATTTGTGGAGCCGCATATTCATCTGGATACCACTCAAACCGCCGGGCAGCCAAGCTGGAACCAATCCGGCACCTTGTTTGAGGGTATTGAGCGCTGGGCTGAGCGTAAAGCCTTGCTGACCCGAGACGATGTTAAGCAGCGCGCCTGGAAAACATTGAAGTGGCAAATAGCCAATGGCATTCAGTATGTCCGCACCCATGTGGATGTTTCCGATCCTAGTCTGACGGCACTCAGTGCGATGTTAGAGGTAAAAGAAGAAGTTAGCCCATGGGTGGAGATGCAGATTGTCGCTTTCCCGCAAGAGGGGATTCTCTCCTATCCTGATGGTGCCGCGCTGTTGGAAGAGGCGCTGCGACTGGGGGCTGATGTGGTTGGTGCTATTCCTCATTTTGAATTTACTCGCGAATATGGCGTCGAATCGTTACATATCGCCTTTGCCTTGGCGCAAAAATATCAGCGGCTGGTGGATGTTCATTGTGATGAGATTGATGATGAGCAGTCGCGATTTGTCGAAACAGTGGCGGCATTGGCGCACCGGGAGAACATGGGCGCGCGGGTGACCGCCAGCCATACCACGGCAATGCATTCCTATAATGGTGCTTATGCCTCTCGGTTATTTCGCTTGCTGAAAATGTCCGGTATTAACTTTGTAGCCAATCCGCTGGTGAATATTCATCTGCAAGGGCGCTTTGACACTTATCCCAAGCGGCGGGGTATTACGCGGGTGAAAGAGATGCTGGCGGCACAGATTAATGTCTGTTTCGGTCATGATGATGTGTTCGACCCGTGGTACCCGCTGGGCACCGCTAATATGTTGCAGGTATTACATATGGGGTTACATATCTGCCAGTTGATGGGATACAGCCAAATCAATGATGGATTGAATTTGATAACCACCCACAGTGCCAGAACCCTGAATTTATCAGATTATGGTGTGCAGCCGGGTAACAGTGCCAATCTGATTATTCTGCCAGCAGAAAACGGTTTTGATGCGGTGCGGCGGCAAGTTTTGGTGCATTATTCCATTCGCCACGGCGTGGTGATAGCGAAGACGCAACTGGCTGAAAGCCGGATATATTTGGGGCAAGAAGAGACCGTGAATTTTAAATAAATGGGATTGCCCTGCACCGAGGTGGTGGCAGGGCAATTAAACAGCTAAATCAATGAGTCACGTGGCCGTGGCTGCGGTGTTTGGTGAAGAAGCCCAAAATCAGACACATCACAAACACCGTCAGGTACAAGCCGTTGGCGGTTGCCAGTGCGGCATGAACACCACTATTAGCCACAATCGGGCCAGTTACCACGAAGGTCAACATGGTGCCGACAGTACCGCAGGTCAGAATGAAGTTCACCAGTTTTGGTGAAGACACTTTGGTTTGCAGTGAACCTAGCGTAATCAGCGTGGTGTAAATGGCACTAGAGACAAAGCCCAACGCCAGAATGTAGTAGCTCAGGTGTTCTGGATTATCCGTACTGACAAACATGTACATCGCCAATGTTGCCAGCGCCGCTAACACGGTGACGATACGTTGCAGATCAAAGAAGCGCAGGATAAAGCTGAATACCCACATCCCAATCATGTAGGAAATCCAGAAGTTACTGACCAATTGGCCAGCCTGACTGATATCCATGTTGAAGGTTTTGGTGGCGTATTCCGGTACCCACTGGATGAAACCGAGTTGGCCCAGGATATAACACAGTGCGGCAATCGCCAGGAACAGCACGCCCACACCCCATTTTTCTTTCACCACAGGCTTGCTTTGATCGGTGGCTTTATGGCCCAGAACCGGGAATTCAGAGCACAATGTCAGCACGAAAATACCGACATACAACAAGCCGATGCAGGCATAGACCCAGTACCATTCGATATGGCGAGCCAGCAGCATCGCTGCGGCGACTGGGAAAATCATCCCAGCCATGCTGAAGAATGAGTCGGTGAACAGCAGGCGTGACCCGCGCTGACGTCCTTCATACATGTGGGTAATTAGGAAGGTACCTATCGACATGGTTATCCCGCTGACGACGCCGAGAATAAACATGCTGATGGAGAAGATCATCAGATTATGGCCAACCATTAATCCGGCAATCGCAATTAACATCAGAATAAAACCAAACACTAACTGACGTTTTAATGGAATGATTTCCATCAACCAGGCATTCAGGAAGATAGAGATCAAAATACCGGCATTAAGGAAAGTGAATGTGTTACTCATACTGGCAATAGGCAGATTGAAATACTCTGCGATATTTCCCATCACCATCCCGGTGACAATAACTAACGCACCGGTCAGCGCGTATGAAAAGTAACTGATCCAAGTGAGTCGAAGGCGATTGCTGTTATTCATAGATGGGGCCTGTGTCAGCATAATGTTAAGTCAATAATAGTAAGAGCATGTATAAAAAGCGCTCAAACCATTTCTGCACTGAGGCGGCGGATCCTAGCATAGGCATAGTGAGTTTTTGTGATTTACATTCAATTTTTAATGCAATGAGTGGGGCGTTATTGCGAAAAATAGTGAGGTGTCACAATTTGTAGTGGCGAGACATTGATAAATATTCTGAATATGACAGGAGATGAGGATATTTTGAGTCTGTTTTCACACCAGGAAAGAGTGGCAGGCAGATGCATGTTAATCAGCGCTGAATTTACATAAATGCTATTTTTTAGGCGGCATAACTGATTCGCGCATGATAATCGCAGGTGGGAAACTAGCATTGGGAATCAATGGGTTAATGAGCAGTTGAGTGGCATGTCGCGCCATTTCTACAATGGGGAAATGTAAGCTGGTTAATGCCGGGCTGACAAATGGAGCACGTTCGCCACTGTCATAGCAAAGCAATGAAATATCCTGTGGGACTTGCAAGTGATGCTTATTGATAGCCAGCAGGGCACCAATAGCCATTTCTTCGTTACAACAATAGATAGCGGTGGGGTGCTGTGGGCGCTTGAGGATCTCATCTGCACGTTGATAGCCGCTTTCCAGGTCATAAACCCCTTCCACACAAGCTACCGGCTCTAAACCGGCTAATTGCATCGCATCGATAAAGCCCTGACGCCGCAATTCACTGGAATGGCGCTGCGCTGAACCACTGATACAAGCAATGTGGCGATGGCCGGCATCAATAAGTACCTGTGTTGCCATTTGGCTGGCACGGCGATGATCAAAAGTGACACAGCGAGCTTCCAGGCCGGGAACCAGTCTATCCAATAAGACAAACGAACGGCCTGCTGCCGCTAACTGATGTAGCCTTTCATCACTGAGAAAACGCACATGCAGGATTAATCCATCGCAACGTAGGTTATACAGGCGCTGAATAGCCTGCCATTCCTTATCTGCGTTATCCCGCCCCTGAGTGACTAACAGCTGTTTACCCTGCGATTCGGCTTCAGTTTGGACGAAATCCATCAACGCCCCAAAAAAGCCACCACGGTAGGATGTGGTCACTAACCCCAGCGTATTGCTTTGGCTGGAGGCCAGTGCCCGTGCGGCAGGGTTCGGGGTGTAGCCCAAAACTGCGACCGCTTGTTCTACTTTTTCACGCGTTTGCGCTTTAACATTGGTATCACCATTGACCACGCGGGATACCGTAGCGCGGGATACCCCAGCTAATACCGCGACGTCTTCCAGTGTGACCATTGCTGACTCCAATCCCCTTCATACTTGAAGTTGCAGGGGGAACTGCAACTCCAATTACGTAGAGTATAAAATGAATGAATGTTACAAATCTGCGAACTGCGGCAAGTAAAGTTTATTTACTTGTAGAACATTGTCCAATAGTGGCTGAGCAATACTGGCGTTGCCAATCAGTGGGTTGGTCACCAATGCCAACAAAGCACTACGGCGATCGCCGTGCACTGCAGCTTCAATTGTCAGGCGCTCATAGGCTTTGACTTGCTGGGTTAGCCCATGCATGGCAACCGGTAAAGGGCCAAAAGTCAGTGGGTGTGCACCTTGCGCATCAACAATACAGTTGGTTTCTACCACGGAACCATCAGACAAACCACGAATCGCGCCACGGTTTGTCGTATTCACAACTAGTTGCGTACCTAAATTATTATGAATTGCACGAATAAGTTCCAGTGCGACTTCAGAATAAAATGATCCGCCACGGAAACTGAGTTGCTCCGGTTTGCTATCCAGATGTGGGTCAGCGTACAGATCAAACAACTCTTTTTCTACCTGCATCACTTGCTCTGCACGGGTGCCGCGTTCAGCCGCTGCGACTATTTCTTCTGCCAGCATATCTTGTGTCTGGTAGAAATAGCGATGATAAGGGCAAGGGATAGCACCCATTGCTCGCAGAAACTCCGGTGGCCATGGTGCTTCTTTGATGTTGTTCATGGTCAATGAGGCTCCGTCACACAACATATTTAGCACATCTGCGGTGACGTTTTTACCCTGCTGGAGCACTTCATGCACCCATACCATATGATTTAGCCCGGCGAAACGCAGCTGGATATCTTCATAAGGCGCATCCAGTAACTTCGCAATCATATGGTGCATACTGATCGGGACATTACACAGGCCAATAATCTTCGCTTTGCTATAGCGGGTTACTGCTTCGGTGACGATACCGGCTGGGTTGGTAAAGTTGATTATCCAGGCATCCGGTGCCAGCTTTTCAACTTTCGCAGCAATATCTAGCATAACCGGAATGGTACGGAGCGCTTTGGCAAAACCGCCGACACCTGTGGTCTCCTGCCCGAGTAAGTTATATTTCAAACCCAAACGCTCATCCGCTGCCCGTGCCGGGAGTTGGCCGACACGGAATTGTGTCAGAACGAAACTGGCACCTTCAATGGCGGTATCCAGTGAGAAGTGAACACTAACTTTCACCTGTTCCAACCCGTGACGATCCAGCATTCTGCGGGTCAGCGCGGCAATAATCTCCACTTTTTGACGACCTAACTCGACATCAGCCAGTGCCAGTTCGGTAACCGGCAGTTGGTCAATTCGCTGAATTAATCCATCAACTAGCTCAGGGGTATAACTACTGCCGCCGCCAATAATAGCAATTTTAAAGGTTTTCATATTTGGCCTCCAAATGAGTAAATTATAAATGAGAGCGCTCTCATTTGGGAGAAGACTAACGATTAACCAAAAACAAAATGGGATATTGCTCGCAAAAATGGCAGCCTGAGAGCAAGGAAATAAGCAAGACGTGATCCCGGTTGCAGAATTTCGGCATTGCCTGAGATTGGGGGGATGGTTTAGTTTAGCTAATTAATCTCTATGACGCGGTTTAACGGCCGAAGTGGTGAGTTTCCCGCAAAAATGCGTATTCTGTTACGTAAATAACCGTAAATGGGTGGCATTGAGCGGGTCAGCTCTCTAGAATCAAAGCGCTTTTCCGTTGTTCGCATCCCACAGAAAGGAACCGTTAATGTTCAAACGTACTTTAGTGACCTTCATTGCACTTTGCTCCCTAAGCGCCGTGGTGCCCGCAGCTTTAGCTGCCGGTGAACCTCATGTGTTGTTAACAACGTCGGTTGGGAATATTGAGTTGGAACTCAATAGCCAGAAGGCACCGGTTTCAACACAGAATTTCGTTGATTACGTCAACAACGGCTATTACAACAACACTATCTTCCACCGCGTTATCCCCGGTTTTATGATTCAGGGCGGGGGCTTTACTGCCGATTTCAAACAAAAGACGGCTAAAACGCCGATCAAAAATGAAGCAGATAACGGCTTGCGTAACCTGCGTGGCACCATTTCTATGGCCCGTACCGCAGATAAAGACAGCGCCACCAGCCAATTCTTCCTCAACGTGGCAGATAATGCTTTCCTCGATCATGGCCAACGTGACTTTGGCTATGCCGTGTTCGGTAAAGTGGTTAAGGGGATGGATGTGGTAGAGAAAATTTCTCAGGTTCAGACAGAAAACGTCGGGCCATACCAAAATGTGCCGGTGAAACCGATCACTATTCTGTCGGCAAAAGTTTTACCTTAATGATTTAGTTGTCAGCCTTCTTCCCCGAAGGCTGATATACCCTGCTAACATCCCATCCTCACCAGAAATTAATCCTTTTGCCTAACCAGGTTGCATATAATCAATTATCTGTCTCAGTTGGGGGTAACGGTTTATGAGTGAAGCATTGCTTATCGCGAAGGCACAGCCGGCACAGGATTTAGTGATTTTATCGGCATTGGCAAACCGTCATGGCTTGATTACTGGCGCGACAGGTACGGGTAAAACCGTCACGTTACAAAAAATGGCCGAGCAATTTTCCCGCATTGGCGTGCCGGTGTTTCTGGCTGATGTGAAGGGCGATTTATCCGGTATTGGTGTTGAAGGTGTTGAGTCAGAAAAGTTGCAAGCACGACTGGCGGCAATTGGGGTGACAGACTGGCAACCACAAGCTTGCCCGATTGTGCCTTGGGATATTTTCGCT
Organism: Yersinia enterocolitica subsp. enterocolitica; assembly: GCF_901472495.1. NCBI lineage: Bacteria > Pseudomonadati > Pseudomonadota > Gammaproteobacteria > Enterobacterales > Yersiniaceae > Yersinia > Yersinia enterocolitica. The sequence continues at coordinate 3,013,097 of NZ_LR590469.1, read as the reverse complement.
GAAAAAGGCCACCCAATCCGAGCCACCATTTCCGATCTTGGCCCGTTGCTGCTGGGACGTTTGCTTGATCTCAATGAAGTGCAAAGTGGTGTGCTGCAATTGGTATTTAAAATTGCTGATGACAACAACCTACTGCTGCTGGACATGAAAGACTTACGCGCTATCGTGCAATTTGTTGGTGATAATGCAAAACAGTTCCGCACTCAATACGGCAATATTACACCCGCCTCGATTGGCGCTATCCAGCGCGGTTTACTGACTTTAGAAGAGCAGGGCGCTAACCAATTTTTTGGCGAGCCGATGTTGGACATTCACGACTTGATGCGAACTGACAGCAATGGGCAAGGGGTTATCAATCTACTGGCCGCTGACCGTCTGATTAATCAACCCAAACTGTATGCAATTTTTCTGCTGTGGTTGCTAGCTGAACTTTTTGAGCAATTACCTGAAGTTGGTGATGTCGATAAACCTAAATTAGTCTTTTTCTTTGATGAGGCCCATTTGTTGTTTACCGATGCCCCGACTGCGCTGGTGGATAAAGTTGAGCAAGTGGTACGGCTGATTCGCTCAAAAGGGGTTGGCATCTATTTCGTGACACAAAATCCATTGGATATTCCTGATAAAATTCTCGGCCAATTGGGCAATCGCGTGCAGCATGCTCTACGTGCTTTTACTCCACGGGATCAAAAGGCGGTTAAATCTGCGGCGCAAACCATGCGCGCGAACCCGGCATTCAGCGCCGAACAGGTGATTACCGAGCTGGGTGTCGGTGAGGCACTTATTTCCTTCCTTGATGAGAAAGGGCGGCCCAATATCGTTGAGCGCGCTATGGTGATTGCCCCACAATCTAAAATGGGCGCACTGGACACCGCAGCACGTAATCACGCCATCAATCATTCACCACTGTATGGCCGCTATGAAGAGATGGTGGATCGCGAGTCGGCTTATGAAAAGTTATCCGCCGGCGGTTCCTCCACCTTGGGAGATGCGGCTCCAGATGGTACGACAGCTTCGCAGCAGCCGAGTAATCAGGGTGGCGGATTGATGGATGGACTGAATGATTTGCTATTTGGTTCTACAGGCCCACGCGGTGGCAAACGAGATGGTATCGTTCAGACTGCGGCTAAAAGTATGGCGCGCGATCTGGGGCGACAAATTTTGCGCGGTGTTCTGGGGTCAATTACTGGTGGGCGCAAGCGCTAACCTGATTTTTTGGATATGAAATGCTGTTATTGATCGATAATTACGATTCGTTTACCTACAACCTGTACCAGTATTTTTGCGAGCTGGGCGCAGAGGTGGTGGTTAAACGTAATGATGAAGTGCAACTGGCTGATATTGAAAAACTATCACCTTCTCATTTGGTGATTTCCCCCGGCCCTTGTACCCCCAATGAGGCCGGGATCTCCCTGGATGCTATTCGTCATTTTGCCGGTAAATTACCCATACTGGGGGTTTGTCTGGGTCATCAGGCGCTAGGGCAGGCTTTTGGGGCGCGTATCGTGCGGGCGCGACAAGTGATGCACGGTAAAACCACGGCAATTCGCCACAGTGGGCAGGGTGTTTTCCGTGGGCTTAATCAGCCGCTAACGGTGACTCGTTATCACTCTTTAGTGATTGCCGCCGATTCACTGCCTGATTGTTTTGAATTGACCGCATGGACAGAACAAGACGGAGTAATGGATGAGATTATGGGTATCCGTCATCGCACCTTGCCACTGGAGGGGGTGCAGTTTCATCCGGAGAGTATTCTTAGCGAGCAAGGCCATCAATTATTAGATAATTTCCTTAAAAATTAATCTGTTGAGATCTACTTTACCAATTGGTTGATTTTTTGTTTGCCTGATTGTGATTTTTTATGCATATTTTGTGATTATATTTTCACATGTCAGAAATTGGCAGCTCAATGGTTTACCAGGGTGGATAGCGTAATGGCAGATAAATTAGCAGTAACTCGCAGTACATTCGATCAGGTTATTTTGCCTGTTTATGCACCCGCGCAGTTTATCCCGGTAAAAGGGAAAGGAAGCCGCGTGTGGGATCAACAAGGTACTGAATACATTGATTTTGCAGGTGGAATTGCTGTTACTGCCTTGGGTCATTGCCATCCGGCACTGGTGGCAGCATTGCATCAACAAGGTGAAATGTTATGGCATACCAGTAACGTATTTACCAATGAGCCAGCACTGCGTTTGGCCCAGAAACTGATTGCAGCAACCTTTGCCGATCGGGTGTTTTTCGCCAACTCTGGTGGTGAGGCAAATGAGGCGGCGTTTAAGTTAGCTCGCCATTACGCCATTGAACGCCATAGTCCTTATAAAACTAAAATCATTGCGTTCCATAATGCATTTCATGGTCGCACCCTGTTTACTGTATCCGTTGGCGGGCAGCCAAAGTATTCCGATGGGTTTGGCCCGAAACCGGCGGATATTATCCACGTGCCGTTTAATGACTTGGCTGCGGTAAAAGCTGTCATGGATGACCATACTTGTGCAGTCGTGCTGGAGCCTATTCAGGGTGAAGGTGGGATTACTGCTGCCACGCCTGAGTTTCTGCAAGGGGTACGTGCACTTTGTGACCAACATAAAGCGCTGTTGGTATTTGATGAAGTGCAAAGCGGCATGGGGCGCAGCGGTAAGCTGTTTACCTATATGCATTATGGTGTGACGCCAGATATCCTCACGACAGCTAAAGCTCTGGGGGGCGGGTTCCCTGTCAGCGCGATGCTGACCACAGAAGAAATTGCATCGGTGATGGCGGTAGGGACACATGGTACCACCTATGGCGGCAATCCTCTCGCCTGTGCGGTGGCAGAAGCCGCGTTGGATGTCATTAATACCCCTGAGGTACTTAATGGTATTGAACAGCGCCACGGCCTATTTGTGCAAGCTCTGCAAGATATCAATAACAAGTATCATGTGTTCAGTGATATTCGCGGCATGGGGTTATTGATTGGCGCTGAATTAGCACCGCAATATCATGGTCGTGCACGGGAGTTCCTGACTGCCGCGGCAGCGAATGGTTTGATGATCCTCAATGCCGGGCCAGATGTATTGCGCTTAGCGCCTTCGCTGGTGATTGAGCAAGAAGATATCCAGCAAGGTATGGCGCGTTTGGAACATGTTATTGCCAGCCTGGTGCAAGGGTAACTTTGCATTATGAAGAGGCTTTTTGGCCTGAGGTTAATGACAAAGTGCCCGTATCGGTGAAAACAGGCAGATCGTAAAGACGCCGTAAAATCGTCCCTGATGGCTCGACCCGCGCCATCCGTGGCGCGGACGCTTTACTCTTCTACCTGTCCTCACCTTGCAAGATCGAGTCGTTGGAGTTTGTCAGCAGTCTGAGGCTTTTTGGCCTCTTTATTTTTACGCTTTGCTGTGCAACTTGCGCCGACGCCAAATACCGTGGTGCGGCTGTTGTTGCCATGCCAGAGATGAAACGGTATGCATTACACTGAGATGTGACAAGATACGCCGTAAATTGCGTTCCGATTCAGATATTTGTGTATCAGGATCGATGTCTGGCATTTGCACAAAATCGTTATTCCCCTCACTGTTATCCGATTCCAATCGTTGCTGGCATTGCTGAATCGCCATCTCACAAAGCTGTAAATATTCTTCCGCCAATTTAACAGTCAGCTGAATGTGGCGTTTATCTGATTCTAGCGGTGATTCTTCCAATGGGTAAGCGCGAGTCAGGATGGTCATCTCATTGATATGCCCAACAATAAGCTCGCTATGAGTAGCCCATAGGCGCATGTCGGCCAAATATTTTGAGTTAAATCCGGGTTCTTGCATGGCCTGATTCAGTGAGCTCAGGACCGCATTGCTGGCTTTGTTCACCTGAATGCGTTCATAGGAGAGTTGCCCGATATCTGGATTAGGTTTCAGTAGGATGCGCAGGATCTTCTGATAACTCTCCAATGCTTGATGCGCATTCTTTCGCAGCAAACCGCTTTGCCACTGTGGCCACAGCCATAGTGCGCTGGCGAAGGCCAATGCACAGCCGATTAAGGTATCCAGCAATCGTGGAACTAAAAAGTCGGCGCCCTCTCCGGTCAATAATTGCAAGATATACACTGTAGTGATGGTTCTAAAGATGACTGACCAGCCATAGTTTTTGCGCTGAACCAGATAGGCTATCAATGTGATGAGCAACATAATGCTCAGCGTAGTCCCTTCCGGCATTTGAAAATGCAGCAGGGCCGCGGCGAGTAACAGCCCAATCAGAGTGCCCAAGGCTCGGTGGTGAATCCGAATTTTAGTGGCGTTATAGCCGTTTTGCGTCACCAACATGATGGTGAGTAAAATCCAATAAGGTTTAGGCAGATGGATCAGGCTACCAATATAACTGCCCGCTGCCAGCGTTACGCCCATGCGGCCTGCATCACGTAATGCGCTGGATTTAAATGATAGATAGCCAACAAGCGCTGGCCAGAATGGTTGAGATAGTTGGCTTGACATCAAATCGCGGTCATATTGCGGGCGCTGATCGCTCAGGATCTGGGTAATGTGGCTGATATGGTAATAGCAGAATTGTGCCACCGGATTATCAGGATGTTGCTGGGCAACCTCTTCCAGCTCGACCAGCGCATCACCGGCACTGAAATGGGTCTTCGCGCGGTGGTGATAGAGAATATTATCGGCGATGGTGCGCATTTGTGTTGAGATAATCTGCACATTACGTTCAAGGATGGCTTCTATTGAACTCTGCTCTATCAGCTCTTGCGCCTTTTCTGACTGATTCATCGCCGCAGTGATATGTTCCTGCAAATCAAGCGCCATCTGAAAGAGTATCAGTAGCCGCTTTTGCTCTTTTTTGGTGGCATTGGGTAGTAGATTAAACTGTTGATAAAGTTGGTTAATTTTATCCATAATACCTTGCTGCCTATCCAGCAGGGCTGGCATCGCTTTTTCCGCATCCTGGTGCTGACCAAGCAAAGAGTAGGCAGCATCGCAATAATCGGCCAACAGATGATAAAGCTGGCTCAGTGGCTCACGGATGGGCTGGTCTTTACATAACCGAAACCATAGCCAGGTAAATACCCCGTACCAGAGAGTCCCCACGGCACACATCAATGGCGCTTGCCAAATAGGCGCACGGCCTACCATGCTGAGACTAAAAATAGCGGCGATCAACGCTGCCGGGAGCAACCGGCCGTTGAGCTGGCTGATAGCACCACTTACCCCCAACGTTAATGCGAGACCAAGCATCACCACCGGTAATGGGATATCCCACAGCAGTAATTGTTGAGTCAGAAAACTACTGAAGGTAAAGAGTGTCCCGCCGACAATCAGCCGCCGGAAGAAATGTTGATGGGGAGTATCGAGCGAAGCAATATTACAGCAGGCGGGTATCAGGGAGAACATCAACCCCAGCCGCAATTCCCCCACGGCAAACCCCAATGCCGCCGGTAAGCAGAGAACCAGTGTTTGGCGGAGCGCATAATTAACTTCAGGATGATAAATAAGCCGTTGCCATTTCATGTAGGCCCCAGAAATTTATTAATCACACAAAAGAAAACCGGTGCCGAAGTAGCAGCACCGGTTTATAGGGAATTAACGGGTGCCGTAAACGACAATCGTTTTACCGTGTGCGGAGATCAGATTTTGATCTTCCAGCATTTTTAGTATCCGCCCCACAGTTTCGCGGGAGCAGCCAACTATTTGACCAATTTCCTGGCGGGTAATCTTTATCTGCATCCCATCTGGGTGGGTCATGGCATCAGGTTGTTTTGCCAGATTAAGCAGCGTTTGTGCAATGCGTCCAGTCACATCAAGGAAAGCAAGGTTACCCACTTTCTCAGATGTTATCTGTAAGCGATTCGCCATTTGTGAAGACAGGCGCATCAAGATATCTGGATTGACCTGAATTAACTGGCGGAATTTTTTGTAAGAAATTTCAGCCACTTCACAGGCAGTTTTTGCTCTGACCCAGGCACTACGTTCTTGGCCTTCTTCAAATAATCCAAGTTCGCCGATGAAATCTCCCTGGTTGAGATAGGAGAGAATCATCTCTTTACCTTCTTCATCTTTGATCAGCACCGCAACGGAGCCTTTCACGATGTAGTAAAGTGTTTCGGCCTTTTCACCTTGGTGAATTAGCGTACTCTTCGATGGATATTTGTGGATATGGCAATGAGACAGGAACCATTCGAGAGTCGGGTCTGTTTGTGGCTTGCCGAGAACCATTCGCTGTTATCCTCTGTTGTTATCGCTGCCTAACTTAACAGGGCTCAGAGTTCCCTGTACGGCGTGCTTATAAAATACACTTTCTCTTAGCATATTAATTTGCTCAACTGCCGAAAGGTATAGCCAAGATAGGTACCGGATAGAAACCCTTCACTGAGTATTGAGAAGCTACCCTATTTAATTCTAAAAACAATACTTTCGGTTCTGTTTGTAGCACAGGATGAGGCTAGTGTCTTGTGTTGTATCGCTTCAGCATGATGAACATCGGGTTACATTGCCAGTTTGTAAATGAAAGGGTAGTCTGAATCGGAAAATTTAACCGGGAGCAAGAGTTATGCAGGCACGTGTAAAGTGGGTTGAAGGGCTAACATTTTTAGGTGAGTCCGCTTCAGGTCATCAAGTTTTAATGGATGGGAATGCTGGAGACAAAGCCCCCAGTCCGATGGAAATGTTGTTAATGTCGGCCGGTGGCTGTAGTGCAATTGATGTCGTTTCTATCTTACAGAAAGGGCGTAACGATGTGCGCGATTGCGAAGTGACATTAACCTCGCAGCGCCGGGAAGAAGCACCGCGCCTGTTTACGCAAATTAACCTGCATTTTATTGTCAGCGGCAAAGGTTTGACGGATAAAATCGTTGAGCGTGCGGTTGAGCTTTCGGCTGAGAAGTATTGCTCGGTTTCTTTAATGTTGGGGAAAGCGGCGACTATTACCCACAGTTTTGAAATCCGTGACATCGCCTAAGCAAACCCTTCGTACTTGAAGCTGCAGGGTTGTTAGCTGCGCTCGCTCACCCGAATCACTTACTTATGTAAGCTCATCGGGATGAGTTCGCTTGCCGCCTACCTGCAGCCCCAACTACTTTGGGTTGGGATAGCATCAAATTATTTTTTCTTTCCAACAATTGCTTTACTGCAACGCCAAGGACGAAGGAGATTAGCCTATTTTTTTGCCTTCCAGTAGTTGCTGCACCAACGGCGCCATAATCAGCTCCATTGCCAGCCCCATCTTCCCGCCGGGTACCACCAATGTATTGATATTGGAAATAAACGACCCTTGCAACATTGCGAGCAAGTAAGGGAAATCGATTTGATCCAAACCTCTGAAGTGAATGACGACAAAACTTTCATCCAGTGACGGAATGGCTTTGGCGGCAAATGGATTAGAGGTATCAACCGTCGGAACGCGTTGGAAGTTAATATGGGTGCGTGAGAACTGTGGCGTAATGTAGTTAATGTAGTCATCCATGGACCGCACCACGGAATCCATCACCGCTTCACGGGAATGGCCGCGCTCCCCGGTATCGCGGACTAATTTCTGAATCCACTCCAGGTTGACTATCGGTACCACGCCGACCAGCAAGTCGACATGTTTTGCGACATCATGATGTTCGGTCACGACCCCGCCGTGCAGCCCTTCATAAAACAGCACATCAGTGGGTTCCGGCAGCGCCTCCCAAGGGGTGAATGTGCCTGGGATCTGGTTATAGGGCACGGCTTCATCATAGGTATGGAGATACTTACGTGAGCGCCCAGTTCCATGCTCGCCGTATTGCGACACACTCTCTTCTAACTGACCAAAGTCATTGGCTTCTGGGCCAAAATAGCTAATATGTCGGCCTTGATCCCGTGCCTTACGGATGACGGTATCCATTTCAGGACGGGTATAGCGATGGAAGCTGTCACCTTCAATTTGCGCTGCACGGATATTCAATTGCTGAAAAATTTTGCGAAACGCCAGACTGGTGGTGGTTGTCCCTGCGCCACTTGAGCCGGTGACGGCTATAACCGGATGTTTAATTGACATATTAGCTGTAACTCCATGGGGTTAGATCCTCAGTGGGCGGGCTTAAACGGTCTGTTTTTTCTTGTTAATGGTTATTTTTAGGGCAAAGTGCCCAGCTTGTCACCCTGATTTTACTTAGAGGATAGGGTAACAACGCATGGGTTATGGCAGCTCTTCTGCTCCGGCCCGAAAGGCGCCGCGTGGCATGATATTGATGGTTTCGTGTAGCTCTGACCAAACTAATACCGCCTCACCACTGACTAATTGACGGCGTACGTCTTCGACTTTTTGCTCCAATGAGCGCTCATGTTCGCCGTAATCCGTGCCTTCACGTAATACAAAGGCCTCCAGCAGATTATCCAGCGTTTCGCTGTCGACTTGCTGCCAGGGGATTATCATGATTGTTGCTCCAAATAAGGGGAAAGCCAGGCTGGAATACGTTGTTCCAACCACATTTGTGGATGTTTTAACGAGCCACTGACAAAACCGACGTGGCCGCCGTGCTCAGTGAGCTGATAATCAATATTGTCCGGTAACTGGTGTAGATTCGGGATAACTTCAGCGGTCATAAACGGGTCATCTTTGGCATGAATGATAAGCAGTGGCGTTGTAATTTGCGGCAATAGCGGTAAAGCGCTGCAACGGCGATAGTAATCCAGTGCATCATTGAAGCCATGTATTCTCGCCGTGATGACATCATCAAACTCTTTGATTCGCCGCAGGCCTTTCAGTTGAGGCAGATCTAAAGGCAGGCTATCGGGGTAATACAATAGCTTGCGGGTGGCATTCAATTTGAGTTGATTTAACAAATAGCGCTGATAGACACGCGAGAAACCTTGTTCCATGCGGTTGGCGCAAGGCTCCAGCATCAGTGGTGCAGAAACCACCACGGCTGCCTCTAATAAGCTCTCTTGCCCTTGCTCAGCCAAATAGAGCGCCAGCATATTGCCGCCCAAAGAGACACCAACCGCTGCAGTGGGCACCTGACCATAGCATTCCCGCAACCAACGCAGAAAAAAGCGCGCATCTTCTGTTTCACCGGAGTGATAAATGCGTGACTTACGATTTGGCTCGCCACTGCATCCGCGAAAATGCATCACCACACCCAGCCACCCTTTGTCTTGCCAGGCGCGCAGCAAACCGTGGGCATAGGGGCTGTAAAAATTCCCTTCCAGCCCGTGGAATAGCACCACTCTGGGTTTATCCCGTGCCAGCTCGGGGTTTTCACTCCAGGCCAGATCGACAAAATCCCCATCGGGCAATTCCAGCCGTTGCCAAAAAGGTTGCAGTTGCACCCTCCGCCTGACCAGCCGTGGCAGCAGCGTTTGCAGATGTGGATTGCTGGCACCGGCCAGCGGGCGAAATATTTCATGCATATTGTGAATGGAAATCATGTCGTTGCTCTTGTGTGATCAATAGCACACTGTTAGCTTCATGGGTATATCGCGCATCATTTTGGGTGAGAGGCACCCGTCTCATGGAACTGAGTTTATTTCTTTCAATGGTAGGTTTTCTCTGGGTTGCCGCTATCACCCCCGGCCCAAACAATATGCTGTTAACTTCAGCTGGGGCCAATTTTGGTTTTATGCGATCTATCTGGTTGATGTTAGGCATTATGTTAGGCATGCAAAGCATGCTATTGCTGGTGGCGTTTGGTGTCGGTGGCCTGATTCTGATTTACCCCTCCTTGCACTTAGTTCTGAAAATCCTGGGTAGTCTTTATCTGCTATGGCTGGCATGGAAAATTGCCACTTCGGCCTATGAAAAATTAGAAACCAATGTTGTTCCACCAAAACCGCTGCGTTTGTATCAAGGGTGGTTATTGCAGTTCCTTAACCCAAAAGCCTGGTTGATGGGATTAGGGTCAGTTGCCAGCTTCAGCATGGCAGGGGCGGCCTATAATCATTCGATCTTAATGATCAGTCTTGGCATGTTTATGGTGAATCTGGTGGCCGGTATCATTTGGCTGGGTTTTGGAGCATTGATCGGCCGTCTGTTACGCAGTCGCCGGGCATGGTTTACCTTTAATATTGCAATGGGCTTGCTGACGGCGGCCTGTGTGCTGCTTATTTGGCATTGATCATACTCGTCATACTTCAAGCTGCATGTGCGTTGGCTGCTTTCGCTTACCCCAGTCACTTACCTGAGTAAGCTCCTGGGGACTTACTCAGTTGCCGCCTTCCTGCAACTCGAATTATTTAGAGTATTAACCATGGGGTTAATCAATGGCTTATAACTATTTTCATGTGGATGCGTTTATCGGCACAGGGTTATCCGGTAACCCTGCTGGAGTGTATTTACTGAAAAAACCGCTGTCGACAGCACAGATGCAAAGTATCGCTGCGGAAATCAATTTGCCGGAAACCAGCTTTGTCTGGGACGAAGGGGATAAATCGGCAATCCGTTGGTTTACCCCAGAGCGTGAAGTGGATTTATGCGGCCACGGCACCCTGGCGGCGGCACATGTGATGTTCAACGTGGTTAACCCCGGTTTGCACGATATCTGTTTTCGTAGCGCCAGTGGCGATTTACATGTCAAGCGCGACACTGATAACTTTAGCCGACTATCACTGGATTTCCCTGCATTGCCCCCAGAGAAGATTGCGATTGCGGCTGAACTAAAGGCACTGCTTGGCATCGATATTCAGCAGGTATGGCAGGCAAAATCCCTGCTGGTGGTGCTGGAGAGTGAGCAACAAGTACGTCAATTACAGCCGGATCTGGTAGCGCTGATTGCTTATACCGGCCGAGGTGTGATTGTGACCGCGCTGGGTGATGAGGTCGATTTTGTTTCGCGCTACTTTACCCTGAGCAGCAATGAAGATCCGGTTACCGGCTCAGCTCATTGCACCTTAATGCCATATTGGGTGGCGCGGTTGGGTAAAACATCGTTGCATGCCCGCCAGATATCCGCGCGCGGTGGTGAGTTATTCTGCACCTTAGCCGGGGAGCGCACTTTTATTTCAGGCGCATCCCGCATTTTCCTTAAAGGCGAATTATCCCTTCTTACTTGACATTGCAGCGTTGTTAGCTGCTCTCACTCACCCGAATCACTGACTTGAGTCAGCTCATCGGGATTTGTTCCATTGCTGCCTGGCTGCAAAGCCAATGACTTTGGGATAACGTTAGGCTAGTCATACAGACAACCTTCATACCACTTATCGCATAAAGGAATAAAGAATAATTTTTTATTCCTTTAGCGATGTCACTCCTTCAGGTATCACTGTCATCTCAGCGCCCCAAGTTCGTTTAGGGTCGTAACCATAACGAATGACACTGTTAACCGAGCGGAGTGAACCCATGACGATAACCTTTTCTTCTGTAAGTCTTGCCAACGCAGCACGCGGCATCTGGCGATCGGGTGGGGCGCTGTTGGCTCTGTCATTGGTGGCGACCTGCGCACATGCTGTTGATGTGACCGTGGCCTATCAAACCTCTGCGGAACCGGCCAAGGTCGCGCAAGCGGATAACAGCTTTGCCAAGCTTTCCGGTGCCAAGGTGGATTGGCGCAAATTTGATAGCGGCTCCAGTGTGGTCAGAGCGCTTGCTTCGGGTGATGTGCAGATTGGTAATATCGGCTCCAGCCCACTGGCTGTTGCGGCCAGTCAGAATGTCCCGATTGAGGTTTTCTTGTTGGCCTCGCAACTGGGCAGCTCTGAAGCATTAGTGGTCAAAAAAGAGATCAAAACTCCGCAGGATTTAATTGGTAAACGCATTGCCGTGCCGTTTATCTCTACCACCCATTACAGCCTACTGGCCGCTCTGAAGCATTGGGGTATCAAGCCGGATCAGGTCACTATTCTGAACTTACAGCCACCCGCTATCGCTGCCGCCTGGCAACGTGGTGATATTGATGGCGCGTATGTTTGGGCTCCTGCTGTCAACGAATTAGCCAAAACCGGTACTGTCCTGACTGACTCCGCGCAAGTGGGGCAATGGGGCGCGCCAACCCTGGATGTTTGGGTGGTACGCAAGGACTTCGCTCAGGCCCATCCTGAAGTGGTGACCGCCTTTGCCCGCAGTGCATTGGCCGCTCAAGGGGCTTATTTGGCGCAACCGGATCAATGGCTTAAAAACCCAGAGCATCTGAGCCAGCTTTCGCGCTTAAGCGGTGTTCCGCCAGAGCAAGTGCCAGAACTGGTGAAAGGCAACACCTACTTGTCAGTAGCCGATCAGATAACCCAATTGGGCCAGCCGGTGGATCAAGCTATCCGTGATACCGCTGCGTTCCTCAAACAGCAGGGTAAGATCCCGCAGGTTGCCAGTGATTATCGTGATTTCGTCACTGACCGCTTTGTGAAAGATGTTCAGGCGACCCCACAGTCCTAGGAGCCATCATGTTAAATGTCAGTGGCCTGTGGGCTGAATATCAGGGCAAACCTGCCTTACAGGATGTGTCACTACAAATCGCATCCGGACAGTTGGTCGTGGTATTGGGGCCATCAGGCTGTGGCAAAACTACATTGTTGAATTTGATTGCCGGATTTATGGAGCCTTCAGCTGGCAACATCACTCTGGATGATATTCCGGTTCATGGCCCGAGTGCCGAACGGGGAGTGGTGTTCCAGCATGAGGGTTTACTGCCGTGGCGCGATGTGGTCAGCAATGTCGAGTTTGGCTTACAACTGGCTGGTTTGAGCAAGCAACAGCGGCGGACAATCGCACTGAAAATGCTTAATCGGGTCGGGTTAGCCGGTTTTGAACATCACTACATTTGGCAGCTTTCTGGAGGGATGCGCCAGCGAGTGGGGATTGCCCGAGCGCTGGCGGTGGATCCGCGCTTATTACTGCTAGATGAACCGTTTGGTGCGCTCGATGCTTTTACTCGTGAACAGATGCAAGAGTTGCTGCTGTCTATTTGGCGTGACACCGGCAAACAAATTTTACTGATTACCCACGATATCGAAGAAGCGGTATTTCTGGCCAGCGAGCTGCTATTGCTGTCGCCGGGGCCGGGGCAGGTGGTCGAGCGATTATCGCTAAACTTTGGTCAGCGCTATGCCGATGGCGAAGCTTGCCGCAGCATTAAGTCTGATCCTGAATTTATCGCCCGCCGCGAATATGTGCTGGGTAAAGTCTTCCAACAGCGGGAGGCCCTGATATGAGCCTGCACAGCACATTGCGCGACGCCAGTTTACGCCCGCAAACCACCTCGTCACCTGCGCCTGAGGCCGTGAGCCCAGCGCCCTTGAACGCTAAGAGGCCTGTACGCCGTTTACCGGCGACGAAAGGATTGTGGCTCAGTATCGCCACTTTGGTGAGTGTGGTGGTGCTGTGGTGGGTAGTCACTGCGCTTGGGCTTATCAGCCCGTTATTTCTACCCGCGCCGCAACAGGTTCTGCATCAGTTACTGGTGATTGCCAGCCCACAGGGCTTTATGGATGCCACGTTATGGCAACATTTGGCCGCCAGTTTGGGGCGTATTTTAATTGCACTGTTAGCCGCCGTAGCTCTCGGTGTCCCCACCGGAATTGCTATGGGGCTGAGCAGCACAGTGCGTGGCGTGCTGGATCCGCTTATTGAGATTTATCGCCCGGTGCCACCGCTGGCCTATCTGCCGCTGATGGTGATTTGGTTTGGTATTGGCGAAACGTCAAAAATCTTGCTGATTTATCTGGCCATATTCGCGCCGATCACTTTGGCCGCTGTGGCCGGAGTGCGCAGTGTGGCACAGGTACGAGTGAGAGCGGCACGCGCATTGGGTGCCAGCCGCTGGCAGGTTTTATGGTTTGTTATTTTGCCCAGCGCATTACCGGAGATTTTAACCGGCATTCGCATTGGGCTGGGTGTCGGTTGGTCAACATTGGTGGCGGCTGAGTTAATCGCTGCGACTCGTGGATTGGGCTTTATGGTGCAATCGGCTGGAGAATTTCTCGCCACCGACGTAGTGATTGCGGGCATCAGTGTGATTGCCATTATCGCTTTTGGCATGGAATTAAGTTTGCGGGCAATTCAACGCCGGTTAACACCTTGGTATGGAGCACAGCAATGAATGAACGTTTGGTAGTGACGCCATTGGGACCGCATATTGGCGCTCTGATTGAGAATGTGAATATCGCCCGCCCGTTGGGGGATAGCCAGTTTGAGCAGCTTTATCATGCCTTGCTCAAGCATCAAGTCCTGTTTTTCCGCAATCAACCGATTACCCCGTTACAGCAACGCGATTTAGCCGGGCGCTTTGGTGATTTACATATTCATCCGGTTTATCCTCACGCGAAAGAGTGTGAAGAGATTATTGTTTTAGATACGCACGATAATAATCCGCCGGATAATGATAATTGGCACACTGACGTCACTTTTATCGAGACGCCTCCTTTAGGTGCGATTCTGGCTGCGAAGCAATTGCCGAGCACTGGCGGTGATACCTTATGGAGCAGCGGGATTGCCGCTTATGAAGCCCTTTCAGCGCCGTTTAAACAGCTTTTAGCTGGGCTACAGGCCGAGCACGATTTCACCCATTCTTTCCCCGAGCATAAGCACCGTGCAACGCCAGAAGAGCATCAGCGCTGGTTGCTGGCAAAAGAGAAGAATCCGCCATTGCTCCATCCGGTAGTGCGTACTCATCCGGTGAGTGGGCGTCAGGCATTATTTGTTAATGAAGGATTCACCACCAGAATAGTGGATCTGAGTGAGAAAGAGAGCGATGCGCTACTGCGTTTTCTGTTTGCACATGCCACCAAACCGGAGTTTCAGGTGCGCTGGCGCTGGCAACCGGATGACGTGGCTATCTGGGATAACCGCGTCACCCAACACTATGCCAATGCCGATTATCTGCCGCAGCGGCGAGTGATGCACCGCGCGACGATTCTCGGCGATAAGCCAGTATTTCGGCCTTGATGGGCTATCTTATTTTTCGCCCAACAATTTATTTTTCGCTCAACAATGAACGGGCTGCATTTTCGACGGCATCGACCGTGATGTCTTCAACTTGCGGCCCGGCATGCAACAAGACATGGTGAACCAAAGGGTACCAGCGCAAGTACTTTTCTGGCCGTGATTCAAACAGCGCGACCACCGGTATCTGCAATGCAGAGCTGACATGTACTGGTGAACTATCGGCTGAAATAACCATATCCAGCAGACTTATGGCTGCAACAAACTCATCGACGCCGGGGGTGAATAGGCAACGGCCCTGAAAAGCGGCCAACTGTTCTTTGCTTGGTGGGTCTGTTGGGTCATACAACACGACGATATCAACCTGATCACTGAGTTTTTGCGCCAATTGTTGCCATTTCTCCAAACTCCAGCGGCGTTGTGGCGCTTTGTTGGAAATGAACAAGCCAACCCGTGGCCGCTTTTTCTCACCTAATGCTATCTGCCATTTAGCCTGCAATTGTGGATCTGGATAGATGTGCAGTTGCAATGCGTCGATATCAACTGGCCCTAATTCAGGTACCAGCGCGAAACCTGAGAGTGCCTCATGGCGTATTGGCCGGTTGGTAACATGGTCAGGATTGCGATCGTCGAACTCACTTTCAGTGGTATGCCAGCGACAATCCGTAGCACCCAGTAGTTTGGCGAACTGAATGCTGTTTTTGTTGATGCCGCCATTTGGAATAATCAGCAGATCAAAGTGCAATCGCCGTAATCGCCGAATCAGTGCCAGACGGTTAACGAGCGCCTTAATTCTGCCAGACTGCTGATTCCTTTCACATTGTTTACTGTAAATATAGGTGTGAACCGCAGTAATATCAGGGTTATGAGCCAAGACTGCCTGATTGTATTTGTTCGCTAATACATGAATTTCTGCTGCAGGCCAACGTTGCTTGAGTGCATGCAACAACGCTGTGGTACAGACCATATCACCAAGGAAATCTATCCGGATAACCAAAATGCGCTGCATTTACATCTATTCCTACCGAAAATTTATTGTCTATTAGACACTAAAACCATCTAAGCATTCACAGAAATAAGTATGAGTTGTCTATCTATTTCTATGGGTTATGATTTTGTTGTGCTAAACGTGCCAAAATTACGGAACAACGTAATGCCCGCCAAAATTCATGGATATTACTCGCCCCCGATACAAGGCCGAGGGTAAACCTAGCTCCCGAAATTCAATGGCTAACGCTGTACGCTCCGGTGAAGAGGGTAATCTCTTACGCATTAGCCCTAAAAAATGGCCGCTCTCTTGATTGGCGTGGCGTAACAACGCTGTGCGTAAAGGGAGTTCTTGCGCTCTGGCAAGGCTAACTAACGCTTTAATAATATGGAGATAGCTATTGGCGCGAGCTAATAAGGCTTGAGTTGATGGAGAGTGGGTGATTGATTGCGGATTAGTACGATAACCATAGAATGGCGTTTCACAGAAACCGATACGCCGGGTGACAAGAGCCAGATTAGTTGTCCACAGAATATCTTCATGAAGCATTTTGGGGATGAATACCAACCGATGGGTATTAATTAGTTCGCGGCGAATTAATTGCAGCCATGCGTAATGTGGCCATTCATTATGCTCAACACTGCGGATAATCCATTGTTGGCCGCTAAGTGCTTGACCCCACAACTGTTTATGTAACAAAGGGCTCTCTGGGGATAAACAAGGGTCAGTGGTAAAGCTAAAACCATTTCCTACCAGTAAATCTAGTTGTTGTTGCTCAGCCTGCCGCAACCAAGTCAATAATGCATTGGGCGCAAGCCAATCATCACCGTCTGCAAAAGCAACCCAGCGCGCGGTGGCCCGGCTTATACCAGCATTACGAGCAGCAGAAAGCCCTTGATTGGGTTGATTAATAATGACCAGCCGTGGGTCACGGTGTGCCGCGGCTTCTAAAATCGCCAGGCTATTATCGGTTGAGCCATCATTAACGGCGATGATTTCCAATGACACACCAGACTGCTGGTACAGTGAATCTAAGAGTAGTGCGAGATAAGCGCCGCAATTAAATACCGGCACTATCACGCTAATATCCTTATTACTCATAACCTTATTATCCTTAATGAGGTGTTTTTTTGAAAAGCGGGTTACCCCGCTTCAAACAGCTTGGTGAGATTCTCCAACTGCTCTTGCGCATCTAGCCACTGCATTTCAGTCTCTTCCAGCTTGGATTTCACTTGTGTTTGCTGTTGCAGACACTGGGTTAAATCAGCCTTGCGGGAAATATCGTAGAGGGCTGAATCTGCCAATCGCTCTTCGATTGTTGCCAGCTCGCTGCCGAGCTTATCCATCTGTTTTTCCAGCGTCATGATTTGCTTACGCAATGGCTGGGTTTGGCTGCGGAACTCAGCATCACGGCGTTTTTGGTCTTTGCGCTGCTGCGCACTGTTGCCGGACAACTCTTTGGCTGGATTATCCTGTTGGCTTTGCTGGCGCTGTAGATCCACCAGAAACTGTTGATAATCTTCCAGATCACCGTCGAACTGCTCTACTTTACCATCGTGTACCAGATAAAGGTCATCAGTAGTAGAACGTAATAAGTGACGATCATGGGACACCACCACCAATGCACCTTCGAAATCAATTAAGGCTTCGGTCAATGCCTGGCGCATATCAAGATCCAGATGGTTGGTCGGTTCATCCAGCAGCAGCAGGTTAGGGCGCTGCCAGATGATCAGAGCCAACACCAGACGCGCCTTTTCACCACCGGAGAAGCGGGCAGTTGGGTCGGTAACCTGATCGCCCTGAAAACCGTAACCCCCCAGATAATCACGTAGCTGTTGCTCCGGTTCTTTGGGGGCCAGGCGGCTCATATGTTGTAGCGGAGATTCATCTGCTCGTAAGAATTCAAGCTGATGCTGGGCGAAGTAACCCAATTTAATCCCTTTGGACAGGCCGATTTCACCACTTTGTGGTTCCAATGTTCCGGCTAGCAGCTTGATCAGGGTGGATTTACCCGCTCCGTTGCGGCCTAACAAACCAATGCGTGAGCCAGGCACCAGATTGAGCTTAATGGACTCTAAAATCGTACGATCGCCATAACCAGCACTGACTTTGTCCATGCGTAACAGTGGGTCAGGCAAGCTCTCTGGCGTGCGGAAACTGAAATGAAATGGGTTATCTACATGTGCCGGAGCAATCAGTTCCATCCGTTCCAACATTTTAATGCGACTTTGGGCCTGCTTGGCTTTGGTCGCCTGGGCACGGAAGCGGTCAATGTAACTTTGCAGATGCGCAACTTTCTCTTGTTGATGCTGATACATCGATTGTTGCTGTGACAGTTTGGTGGCGCGCTGACGTTCAAAGGATGAATAGTTACCTGTGTATTCATTCAGCGTCTGCTGTTCAATATGCAGAATTTTATCGATAATAGGATCAAGGAAATCGCGGTCATGGGAAATCAACACCAGTGTGCCGGAGTAGTTTTTCAACCATTTTTCCAGCCAGATCACGGCGTCCAAATCCAAGTGGTTGGTCGGTTCATCCAGTAACAATAAATCGGAGCGACAAATCAGTGCTTGTGCCAGGTTAAGGCGCATTCGCCAACCACCTGAAAATGAGCGCACAGGCTGCTGTAAACTTTCTTGAGAAAACCCCAATCCGTGTAGCAAACTGGCAGCACGGGATTGAATGGTCCAGGCGTGGATGGCATCGAGCTTGCCGTGCACGGTTGCAATGGCATGACCATCATTTTTTTCATTGGCGGCCTGAAGTTCGGCCTCCAATTGGCGATATTCACGGTCACCGTCGATAACATACTCTATCGCCGGCACATCCAGTGCAGGGGTTTCTTGGTTGACCCAAGCCAGTGCCCAGTTACTGGGAAAAGTAGCATTACCGCCATCGGCGCTCAGTTCGCCTTTGAGCAACGCCAGCAGCGTAGATTTACCACAGCCGTTTTTACCGACCAGCCCGACCTTTTGCCCAGGGTTAATCGTTGCTGTTGCATTATCCAGCAAGACGCGAGTACCACGTCGAATTTGTAGCGAGGAAAAAACAATCATAGAGTGCCGTATGTTTAGAGTATGTTAAATTATCCCGTCATACTTCAAGTCGCATGTGCGTTGGCTACGCCCAATAACCCGAATCACTTACAACACTGTAAGCTCATCGGGATTATGAGCCTCAGCTCACCCTACGGGCCAGCGCAAGCGCTGTTCAAAATGGTTTACAACCAATTTGTCTTTCGCTTGCCGCCTTCCTGCAACTCGAATTATTTAGGGTATTTATCTCCCAGGGTTCTTGAGGTTGCCAACTGACAACGCCAATGACTTTGGGTACAAATCTTAGTCTTTTTTGGTCTTTGCGAAGCATGGTAACGGAAAAACCGGACCCTGACGACGCTTTGGAGGGGAATGATGTCGCAGCCACCGAAGGTTTTGCTGTTGTATGCCCATCCTGAGTCACAAGACTCAGTGGCTAATCGGGTTTTGCTGCAACCGGTGCAGCAATTAGAACATGTCACTGTGCACGACCTATATGCACATTATCCGGATTTTTTTATTGATATTCACTATGAGCAGCAGTTGCTGCGTGAACATCAAATTATCGTCTTTCAACATCCTCTCTATACCTACAGTTGCCCGGCTTTGCTGAAAGAATGGTTGGATCGCGTGCTGGCGCGTGGCTTTGCCAATGGGGTGGGGGGGGCATGCACTGACCGGTAAATACTGGCGTTCGGTGATTACCACTGGCGAGCCGGAGGGCGCTTATCGGGCGGGAGGGTATAACCGCTATCCAATGGAAGATATTTTGCGGCCTTTTGAATTGACGGCAGCTATGTGTCATATGCATTGGATGAACCCAATGATTATTTACTGGGCGCGGCGACAAAAGCCGGAAGTTCTGGCCAGCCATGCACAAGCTTATGCGCAGTGGTTGCAGTCACCGCTAGCTACAGGAGGGCACTGAATATGGAAGGCTCGGCGCTACTGACCGCGATTTTATTATTTCTATTTGCCGCTGTGGTGGCGGTTCCTATTGCGCAGCGCCTGGGGATCGGTGCGGTATTGGGTTATCTGATAGCCGGTATCGCCATCGGCCCGTGGGGGTTAGGGTTTATTCGTGATGTCGACGAAATCCTCCACTTCTCCGAATTAGGTGTTGTCTTCCTGATGTTTATCATTGGCCTGGAGTTGAATCCGGCCAAACTTTGGCAGTTGCGGCGCTCTATTTTTGGTGTCGGTGCAGGTCAGGTGGTAATAACCGCGACAGTATTAGGGGCACTGCTCTATTTCACCCAATTTGCCTGGCAAGCCGCAGTGATTGGTGGTATCGGTTTGGCCATGTCGTCAACGGCAATGGCATTGCAGCTGATGCGCGAAAAAGGGATGAACCGCAATGAAGGCGGTCAGCTCGGCTTCTCGGTCTTACTATTCCAGGATATGGCGGTTATTCCGGCTTTGGCACTGATTCCTATTTTGGCTGGTGGCGGTGGAGCTGCTAATGATTGGGTCAAAATTGGTATTAAAGTTGCGGCTTTTGCCGGAATGTTGATTGGTGGCCGATATTTGCTGCGCCCGTTGTTTCGTTACATTGTGGCCTCAGGCGTGCGCGAGGTTTTCACTGCTGCGGCCTTGCTGGTGGTATTAGGTTCGGCACTGTTTATGGATGCTTTGGGCTTATCTATGGCGTTGGGGACATTTATCGCGGGTATCTTATTAGCGGAAAGTGAATTCCAGCATGAACTGGAAATCGCTATCGAACCCTTTAAGGGCTTGCTGCTCGGGCTATTTTTCATCTCAGTCGGGATGGCCTTGAATCTTGGTGTTCTGTTTACTCACCTGCTCGATGTTCTGTTAGGCGTTTTGGCGCTGGTCTTTATCAAAGGCACGGTGCTGTATGGCCTGGCGCGGACATTTGGTTTGCGCCGATCAGTACGGCTGCAATTTGCCGGGGTGCTGAGTCAGGGCGGTGAATTCGCTTTCGTCTTATTCTCTGCGGCATTTTCTCAACATGTTTTAAATGCCGAACAACTGGCGTTGTTGCTGGTGGTGGTCACTCTGTCAATGATGACCACGCCGTTATTGATGCAGGGTATCGACCGTATTTTGGTGCGACGTTACAACGCGCAAGAGGAGAGCGACGAGAAACCCTTTGTTGAAGACAATGATCCACAGGTGATTATTGTGGGCTTTGGGCGCTTTGGTCAGGTGATTGGCCGCTTACTGATGGCGAACAAAATGCGCATTACCGTGTTGGAGCGCGATGTCAGTGCGGTCAGTGTGATGCGCAAATACGGCTATAAAGTTTACTATGGCGATGCTACTGAGTTGGAACTGCTGCGCGCTGCGGGGGCAGAAAAGGCCAAAGCCATTGTTATCACCTGTAATGAGCCGGAAGATACCATGACGCTCGTACATTTGTGCCAGCAACATTTCCCTAATTTGCATATTCTGGCCCGAGCCAGAGGGCGTGTTGAAGCCCATGAATTGCTGCAAAATGGGGTCAAAGACTTTACGCGCGAAACCTTCTCCAGTGCGCTGGAACTGGGGCGTAAAACATTGCTGGGATTAGGCATGCACCCCCATCAGGCCTATCGCGCGCAGCAACATTTTCGGCGGCTCGATATGCGAATGTTGCGTGAACTGGTGCCGCAGCATCATGGCGATGTGGCGCAAATTTCCAGAGTTAAAGAAGCCCGCCGTGAACTGGAAGATATTTTCCAACGAGAAATGCTGCATGAAAGTCGGCAGTTAGATGGCTGGGATGAATACGAATAATGCCGGAGAAAACGATGATAAACGCTCTTAATAAAACAAAAACCCGTAAAAGATTCATTGCTGGTGCTGTTTGTCCACAGTGTAAGGCATTGGATACACTGGCTTTGTGGCGTGAAGATCAGGTTGAAGTGGTGGAGTGTGTTAAGTGCGGTCACCATCAGCGTCAAACGGATGAGCAGGTTAAGAAACACGTCCGGCCACATGAACAAGTGATCGGTATTTTCCATCCGGAGTAGCGTTATCCTTCGCGATTTTTTATGCTGGTGAGTACAGCGGTGCAGATTTCCGCTACAATCTGTGCCAATTTTTGTTCCAAGGGTAGGAGATATCATGAAAGTAGCAAAAGACTTGGTGGTCAGCCTGGCTTACCAGGTACGTACAGAAGACGGTGTTTTAGTTGATGAGTCTCCGGTGAGCGCGCCGTTGGACTACCTGCACGGACACGGTTCCCTGATCGCTGGTTTGGAAAAAGCGCTCGAAGGCCACGAAGCTGGCGACAGCTTTGATGTGCGTGTGAATGCTGACGAAGGTTACGGCAGCTATGATGAAAATCTGGTGCAGCGCGTACCAAAAGACGTCTTTATGGGCGTTGATGAGTTGGAAGTTGGCATGCGTTTTCTGGCTGATACCGATCAAGGTCCAGTACCGGTCGAAATCACTGCTGTTGAAGACGAGCATGTTGTGGTTGATGGTAACCACATGCTGGCGGGTCAGGATTTGAACTTCCACGTTGAAGTGGTTGCTATCCGTGAAGCAACAGAAGAAGAGCTGCAACATGGTCACGTACATGGTGAACATGATCATCACCATGAACACGGTGATGGTTGCTGCGGCGGCCACGGCCATGATGAAAGTGACCACGGTCATGAACATGGCAAAGGTGGTTGTGGTAAAGGCGGCTGTGGCTGTCACTAAAATCTGACCTGTTACTAAAATTTGACATGGTCAGTCAAAAGCCAGCCTTGCGGCTG
The DNA here is from genome assembly GCF_901472495.1 of Yersinia enterocolitica subsp. enterocolitica. NCBI lineage: Bacteria > Pseudomonadati > Pseudomonadota > Gammaproteobacteria > Enterobacterales > Yersiniaceae > Yersinia > Yersinia enterocolitica. The sequence goes on along the minus strand of NZ_LR590469.1, from coordinate 2,990,553 downwards.
GCTTTGAGGTTATTGACAAAGTGCCCGCAGCGGTGAAAACAGGTAGATCATAAAGACGCCGTAAAATCGTCCCTGATGGCTCGACCCGCGCCATCCTTGGCGCGGACGCTTTACTCTTCTACCTGCTTTCACCTTGCAAGATCGAGTTATCGAGGTTTGTCAGCAGTCTGAAGCCAGCCTTGCGGCTGGCTTTTTGCTTAATAGTGGGGCGGCGGCGGCTCTTCTGCTGGCGAAGCCATCATGGAAGACTGAGATTCTCTTAGTTTATCGGTCAATAAACGTAGATGCTCCCGCAGTTTGGTCATTTCCATCTGATGCTCCGTCACGATCAAATTGAGTTCCTCAATTGTCACTTCCTGAAATGCCAGACGGCTTTCCAGCATTTCCAGCCGTTGTTCAAACAGGGATTGTTCCATCTTAATTTCCTCTCATGACTGCAAACCATACCCTTTGGCCACTTTCCATCCGGTGATAATATGGAAAAAGATAGGGAGGGTTGATTCTACCTGTAAAACTCCATGATTACCCCGCAAGGGTCAAGATATCGATAAAACGAAACTTCTTGTAGTAAAAAAAGTCTTAATATCACTTAATAGCATCAGCAATAGAGATTGTTTTGTGTTCGCACAGACAGTTATAGTACAAGTTACTCTTAAAATCGTTGCTTGGGTAAGAGTCCTTAAGCCAATGGAGAAATGGATGAAATCACTGTTTAAAGTAACGCTACTGGCCACGACCATGGCGCTGACCCTGAATACCTCTGCAGCTTTCGCTGCTGAAACAGCTAAAGCTGCAGATGCGGCTGCAACGACAAACAGCGCATTTAAGAATGATGACCAGCAATCTGCATATGCATTAGGTGCATCATTAGGGCGTTATATGGATAACTCCCTGAAAGAACAAGAAAAACTAGGCATCAAACTGGATAAAGACCAGTTAATTGCCGGTGTTCAGGACGCGTTTGCCAGCAAAAGCAAACTGACCGACGAACAAATCGAAAAAACCTTACAAGGTTTTGAAACGCGAGTAAAAGCTTCTGCTGAAGCTAAAATGAAGCAGGATGCTAAAGAAAACGCCGATAAAGGCGCTAAGTACCGCGAAACCTTCGCTAAAGAAAAAGATGTGAAGAAAACCGCATCTGGCCTGCTGTACAAAGTAGAGAAAGCCGGTACCGGTGAAGCACCAAAAGACAGTGACACCGTGGTAGTTAACTACAAAGGGACACTGACCGATGGCACTGAGTTTGATAACTCTTACAAACGTGGCGAGCCACTATCTTTCCGTCTTGATGGCGTTATCCCCGGCTGGACCGAAGGCCTGAAGCAGATCAAGAAAGGCGGCAAGATAACTCTGGTTATCCCACCAGAGCTGGCTTACGGAGAATCTGGTGTCCCAGGCATCCCTGCTAACTCTACTCTGGTATTTGATGTAGAGCTGTTGGATATTAAAGCAGCGCCAAAAGCTGACGCTGAAGCAGAACAACCTGCTGCTGCGGATGCAAAAGCTAAGAAGTAATTTAGCTCATTCGCTGTCGTAGCTGAGTACCGGTTATACTGATAACCGCCGCGATAATTGTCGTGGCGGTTTTTTTTTCGGTATATCAATTTGCACTTCTGCTCGTTGATAACTTGACGATTTATGGCTTGTGGGCTTAACGTCAATATCACGCGCGAACGCAAGGATTTTATCTCGGCATATTTGCTAGACTTAAAATTCAGGATATTGAGTTATGAGTCTGCCAACGGTATTGAGACAGGCTTTACGTAGAGGATGGTGTCTTCGATGTCTAATTCGCTTCTCAGTAGCGAAACCAGTGAACTGGATTTACTGGATGAACGTCCGTTCAGTCAGACGGACCATGAAATACTCAAATCATACGAAGCTATCGTTGATGGCTTGGCGATGCTTATTGGCAGCCACTGTGAAATTGTCCTGCATTCACTGGAAGACCTGAAAAGCTCTGCGGTAAGAATTGCGAATGGTGAACACACAGGCCGGCAGATTGGTTCTCCTATAACAGACCTTGCGCTGCGGATGCTGCATGATATGGCCGGTGCCGACAGCAGTGTTTCAAGAGCTTATTTCACGCGCGCCAAAAGTGGTGTGTTGATGAAATCTGTTACTATCGCAATCCGAAACCGCGACCAGCGTGTTATCGGGCTGCTATGTATCAACATGAATCTGGATGTGCCTTTCTCGCAAATTATTCAGACGTTTATGCCGCCGGAAACACAAGAAGTTCCTTCCTCAGTCAACTTTGCTTCATCGGTTGATGACTTGGTGGCACAGACACTGGAGTTCACCATCGAGGAAGTGAATGCCGATCGCAATGTTTCAAACAATGCGAAAAACCGTCAGGTTGTGCTAAATCTTTACGAAAAAGGTATTTTTGATATCAAAGATGCCATCAACCAGGTTGCTGAACGGCTAAATATCTCTAAGCACACGGTTTATCTCTACATTCGCCAGTTCAAAAGCGGTGATCTTGTGGGGCATGATCGCTAATGTCTGGTTTGAAATACGGCCTGATGGTCACGGGGCCAGCCTATGGCACCCAGCAGGCCAGCAGTGCCTATCAGTTTGCACAAGCGCTGATAAACTCAGGTCACCATTTGGTTAGTGTTTTTTTCTATCGCGAAGGCGTTTTGAATGCTAACCAATTAACCACCCCTGCCAATGATGAATTTGACTTGGTTCGCGCATGGCAACAATTAGCGAACGAGCATGCTGTCATATTGAATGTGTGTGTGGCGGCGGCATTGCGCCGTGGTATTACTGACCAACATGAAGCCGAGCAACTCAATTTGGCGGCGGCAAATCTGCAACCCGGTTTTACCTTGAGTGGGTTGGGTGCGTTGGCAGAAGCAGCATTAACCTGTGACCGTATGGTGCAATTTTAATGGCAATGAAATGTGTCGCTTTTGTTTTCACCCAAGGCCCGCATGGTAATGCAGCTGGGCGCGAGGGGCTGGATGCTTTGCTGGCAACATCTGCACTGAGTGAAAACCTGGGCGTATTCTTCCTTTCCGATGGTGTATTGCAATTACTTCCACAGCAGCAGCCAGAAAAAATTCTCGCCAGAAACTATATCGCTACTTTCGGTGTCTTACCGTTGTACGATGTCGAGAATTTTTATATTTGTGAAGACTCATTACAGCAGCGCGGATTGAGTGAAGTGACGGATTGGATACTTGATGTCGAGGTATTATCTCCGGTAAATTTGCGCCGCCAATTGGCAAATTATGATGTTGTGCTGACTTTTTAATGAGGTTTGGGTAGCCATAATGCTGTTTACCGTCAGTCATTCCCCTTATCACTGCGATTTATCTGCATTGCTGAGATTGGTCACATCTGAAGATGCGATTCTATTTCTGCAAGATGGCGTGATGGCAGTTTTGAAAAACAGTGAAAGTCTTAACTTATTGTTAAATAACCAGGCTTCGCTATTTGTGTTGGAAGATGATGTGATTGCGCGCGGTTTATGTGGTCAAATTTCAGACAGCGCGATGCTAATCGGCTATACTCACTTCGTGGATTTGACCCTAAAACATCAGCAACAACTGGCATGGTAATGCAGTCAATGCTGTATATTTCTTGACACCTTAGATAGTCAGCCATAAAATTCTGCGTCCTCGTTCTCTGCCAGTAGTGCAAACGAGGGGGATTTATCACGTGTTTACGAAGCAAAAAACCAGGAGCTTTTTTAATAATGGCAACGATTAACCAGCTGGTTCGCAAGCCACGCAGCATGAAGGTTGCTAAAAGCAACGTTCCTGCGCTGGAAGCATGCCCGCAGAAACGTGGTGTATGTACCCGCGTATATACAACCACTCCGAAAAAACCTAACTCCGCACTGCGTAAAGTTTGCCGTGTGCGTTTAACTAACGGTTTTGAAGTCACCTCGTACATCGGCGGTGAAGGTCATAACCTTCAGGAACACTCCGTGATCCTGATCCGTGGCGGTCGTGTTAAAGACTTGCCAGGTGTGCGTTACCACACCGTTCGCGGCGCGCTTGACTGCTCAGGTGTTAAAGACCGTAAGCAATCACGTTCTAAGTACGGCGTGAAGAAGCCAAAGGCTTAATGGTTCTCCGTTAAGTAAGGCCAAACATTTTCACATTAATGTCAAAATAAACTCTTAGAGTTTTGGACAACCCTGAATTAACAACGGAGTATTTCCATGCCACGTCGTCGTGTAATTGGCCAGCGTAAAATTTTACCGGATCCTAAGTTCGGATCTGAATTGCTGGCTAAATTTGTAAATATCCTGATGGTAGATGGTAAAAAATCTACTGCAGAAGCAATCGTCTATACCGCGCTGGAGACCCTGGCTCAGCGTTCTGGTAAAGATTTTCTGGAAGCTTTCGAAGTAGCTCTGGACAATGTGCGCCCGACTGTCGAAGTTAAGTCTCGCCGCGTTGGTGGTTCTACTTATCAGGTACCAGTTGAAGTTCGTCCGGTTCGTCGTAATGCCTTGGCAATGCGTTGGATCGTTGATGCTGCTCGTAAACGCGGTGATAAATCCATGGCTTTGCGCTTGGCGAATGAACTGTCTGACGCAGCAGAGAACAAAGGTTCTGCTGTTAAGAAACGTGAAGACGTTCACCGTATGGCCGAAGCTAACAAGGCGTTCGCGCACTACCGCTGGTAATCACCACGCAGTAGTTATGCTAACCATGCGGGCGCTTTAGATAGTTAGCCCGCATGAGTTAACCGAATGAACGTCCTAGGAATAGAGGAATCAAATGGCTCGTAAAACACCCATTGAGCGCTATCGTAATATCGGTATCAGCGCTCACATCGACGCCGGTAAGACAACCACTACCGAACGTATCCTGTTTTACACCGGTGTAAACCATAAGATCGGTGAAGTTCATAACGGCGCAGCCACCATGGACTGGATGGAACAAGAGCAGGAACGTGGTATTACCATTACTTCTGCGGCTACTACCTGCTTCTGGTCTGGTATGGCTAAACAGTATGAACCACATCACATCAATATCATTGACACCCCTGGGCACGTTGACTTCACCATTGAAGTTGAACGTTCTATGCGTGTTCTTGACGGTGCGGTAATGGTTTATTGTGCAGTTGGTGGTGTTCAGCCACAGTCTGAAACCGTATGGCGTCAGGCGAACAAATATAAAGTTCCACGCATTGCGTTCGTTAATAAAATGGACCGCATGGGTGCTAACTTCCTGAAAGTTGTTGGTCAGATTAAATCTCGTCTGGGCGCGAATCCAGTTCCATTGCAACTGGCAATCGGCGCGGAAGAGAAATTCACTGGTGTTATCGATCTAGTGAAAATGAAAGCGATCAACTGGAATGAAGCCGATCTGGGTGTGACCTTCGAATACGAAGAGATCCCTGCTGATATGGCTGAGCTGGCTGCTGAATGGCACCAGAATCTGGTTGAATCGGCTGCAGAAGCGTCTGAAGAGTTGATGGACAAGTATTTGGGCGGCGAAGAGCTGACCGAAGAAGAAATCAAGAAAGCTCTGCGTCAACGTGTTCTGCGCAACGAAATTATCCTGGTTACCTGTGGTTCTGCGTTTAAAAACAAAGGCGTACAGGCAATGCTGGATGCAGTTATCGACTATCTGCCAGCACCAACTGACGTTGAAGCAATCAACGGTATTCTGGACGATGGTAAAGATACCCCAGCTGTTCGTCATTCTGACGACAAAGAGCCGTTCTCTGCACTGGCGTTCAAAATTGCTACCGACCCGTTTGTCGGTAACTTGACATTCTTCCGTGTGTACTCTGGCATTGTTAACTCCGGTGACACTGTGCTGAACTCAGTACGTTCGCGTGAAGAGCGTTTGGGTCGTATCGTACAGATGCACGCCAACAAACGTGAAGAGATCAAAGAAGTTCGCGCAGGCGACATCGCAGCAGCGATCGGCCTGAAAGACGTGACGACGGGTGACACTTTATGTGATCCAAAGCATGTGATCATTCTGGAACGTATGGAGTTCCCTGAGCCAGTGATCTCTGTTGCCGTTGAACCAAAAACCAAAGCCGACCAAGAAAAAATGGGTATGGCTCTGGGGCGTCTGGCAAAAGAAGATCCATCATTCCGTGTGTGGACTGACGAAGAATCAGGTCAGACTATCATCGCTGGTATGGGTGAGTTGCACTTGGATATCCTGGTTGACCGTATGCGCCGCGAATTTAGCGTGGAAGCAAACATCGGTAAACCTCAGGTTGCTTACCGTGAAACTATCCGCGATACCGTCAAGGACGTGGAAGGTAAGCACGCTAAGCAGTCAGGCGGTCGTGGTCAGTACGGTCATGTTGTTATCGATATGTCTCCGTTACCACCGGGTGGCGCTGGGTATGAATTCGTCAACGAAATCGTTGGTGGTTCTATTCCTAAAGAGTTCATCCCTGCTGTTGATAAAGGTATCCAGGAACAACTGAAGTCCGGTCCTCTGGCTGGTTATCCGGTTGTGGACGTTAAAGTGCGTCTGCACTACGGTTCTTACCATGATGTTGACTCCTCAGAATTGGCGTTTAAATTAGCCGGTTCTATCGCCTTTAAAGAAGGTTTCAAACGAGCTAAACCAGTTCTGCTTGAGCCAATAATGAAGGTTGAAATCGAAACCCCTGAAGATTATGCGGGTGACGTAATGGGTGACCTGAGTCGTCGTCGTGGCATGATCGAAGGTATGGAAGATACGTTAACTGGTAAGACTATTCGTGCCCAGGTTCCGTTGTCTGAAATGTTCGGTTATGCTACTGACCTGCGCTCTCAGACCCAGGGCCGTGCTTCATACTCTATGGAGTTCCTGAAGTATGCTGAAGCGCCGAGTAACGTCGCTCAAGCCGTTATCGAAGCCCGTGGCAAATAAGCTTTCGGGTTTAAAACAATGATCCAGTGCTCTCTCATAAGTGGTAGAGCACCAGAGTAAGGAATATAGTCGTGTCTAAAGAAAAATTTGAACGTACCAAACCCCATGTAAACGTCGGTACTATCGGCCACGTTGACCATGGTAAAACTACCCTGACTGCAGCAATCACCACCGTTCTGGCTAAAACCTACGGCGGTAGCGCTCGTGCTTTCGATCAGATCGATAACGCACCAGAAGAAAAAGCACGTGGTATCACCATCAACACTTCTCATGTTGAATATGACACCCCGTCACGTCACTATGCGCACGTTGACTGCCCAGGGCACGCCGACTACGTTAAAAACATGATCACCGGTGCTGCTCAGATGGACGGCGCTATCTTGGTTGTTGCTGCAACTGATGGCCCAATGCCACAGACTCGTGAGCACATCCTGTTGGGTCGTCAGGTTGGCGTTCCTTACATGATCGTATTCATGAACAAATGCGACATGGTTGACGATGAAGAGCTGCTGGAACTGGTAGAAATGGAAGTTCGTGAACTTCTTTCTGCTTACGATTTCCCAGGCGATGACATCCCAGTAGTTAAAGGTTCAGCTCTGAAAGCGCTGGAAGGCGTTAAAGAGTGGGAAGATAAAATCATCGAACTGGCTGGCTACCTGGATACTTACATCCCAGAACCAGAACGTGCGGTTGATAAGCCATTCCTGCTGCCAATCGAAGACGTATTCTCTATCTCTGGCCGTGGTACTGTTGTAACGGGTCGTGTAGAGCGCGGTATCGTTAAAGTTGGTGAAGAAGTAGAAATCGTTGGTATCAAAGATACTGTTAAATCTACTTGTACTGGCGTTGAAATGTTCCGCAAATTGCTGGACGAAGGCCGTGCTGGTGAGAACGTTGGTGTTCTGCTGCGTGGTATCAAACGTGAAGATATCGAACGTGGTCAAGTTCTTGCTAAACCAGGTTCTATCAAGCCACACACTACCTTTGAATCAGAAGTTTATATTCTGAGCAAAGATGAAGGCGGCCGTCATACTCCGTTCTTCAAAGGCTACCGTCCTCAGTTCTACTTCCGTACAACTGACGTAACCGGTACCATCGAACTGCCAGAAGGCGTTGAAATGGTGATGCCAGGTGACAACATCAACATGGTTGTTACTCTGATTCACCCAATCGCAATGGACGACGGTCTGCGTTTCGCAATCCGTGAAGGCGGCCGTACTGTAGGCGCTGGTGTTGTTGCTAAAGTTATCGCTTAATTGTTTTATTGATTAATTATTTTATTGATCAAGTAGAGGGCGCTTCGGCGCCCTTTTTTATTGCCCATAGAAAATAATCTTAATTGAAATAACTCGCATTCTTATTTACACTGTAGTTACTGGTTAAGAAGTGAGTCATTTTATGTATGTTTGCCTGTGTAATGCGGTATCTGACAAAGTTATCCGTAACGCTGTCCGTCAGCACCACCCACATACCATTCAACAACTGCGTCAATTAGTACCGATTGGTACCGACTGTGGAAAATGCATTCGACAGGCGAGGGAAATATTGATCGAGGAACGCGCGAACATTCCAGAAATGAATGATGTTGCCTAATAGTTAGCCGGGAGAAGTTTTACCCCATACTTTGCCATCTGGTACTACACTTTTAGTACTGGAAGCGGAGGGTTTATCTATGAAAGGCGATAAAAAAATAATTGCACATCTCAACAAACTGCTCGGAAACGAGTTAGTTGCTATCAATCAATACTTTCTCCACGCCCGAATGTTTAAAAACTGGGGACTGATGCGCCTTAATGATAAGGAGTATCACGAATCCATTGACGAAATGAAGCATGCGGATAAATACATTGAGCGCATCTTATTCCTCGAAGGTATTCCTAACTTACAGGATTTGGGTAAGTTGAACATTGGTGAAGATGTTGAGGAAATACTTAAATCCGATTTAGCCCTTGAGTTGGCAGGAGCAAAGGATCTGCGTGAAGGCATCGCTTACGCTGATTCTATTCATGATTATGTTAGTCGCGATTTATTGAAAGAAATTCTTGCTGACGAAGAAGGCCATATTGACTGGCTCGAAACAGAACTTAGCCTTATCGAACGTCTGGGAATACAGAACTACTCACAGGCTCAATTGGCAAAAGATTAACTCCTTCACCTGGCGTGCAGTCGCTCGCTTACCCGCCACAATATATTGAGTTAAAAGAGTGGGAGCCGTATCGGCCTCACTCTTTCTTATCTGCAAACCTCCAAACATAGCCATATTTCCTCCTAATTAAATTATCTGGTAAGTTTTCGCATAGATTTTCAACACTGGCTTGCTTCCTGCTGGTATTTACGTATAATGCGCGGGCCTACCTAATCTTGATAGGTCAGATTGAAACTAATCTGTCGGTTATAGCCTAGTGCTAGAACCGAACAATACTCCCGGATATGGGGGTTATATGTTGAACGATTACACTCCCCCATCAATCGAAATGGGTGCGAGGAGTAATCATTTACGTTTATAAATAATTGGAGCTCTGGTCTCATGCAGAACCAAAGAATCCGTATCCGCCTGAAAGCGTTTGATCATCGTTTGATCGATCAATCAACTGCGGAAATCGTCGAGACTGCCAAGCGCACTGGTGCGCAGGTTCGTGGTCCGATCCCGCTGCCAACTCGCAAAGAGCGCTTTACCGTTCTGATCTCTCCGCACGTCAATAAAGATGCGCGCGATCAGTACGAGATTCGCACTCACAAGCGTCTGGTTGACATCGTTGAGCCAACCGAGAAAACCGTTGATGCTCTGATGCGTCTGGATCTGGCTGCCGGTGTAGACGTGCAGATCAGCCTGGGTTAATCAGGTCATTGAGCGATTGAGAGGTTGAAACAATGATTGGTTTAGTCGGTAAGAAAGTGGGCATGACTCGTATCTTCACAGAAGATGGCGTTTCAATCCCAGTAACTGTTATCGAAATTGAAGCGAACCGCGTAACTCAGGTCAAAAGCCTGGAGAACGACGGATACCGTGCTGTGCAAGTAACTACCGGTGCTAAAAAAGCTAACCGCGTTACTAAACCAGAAGCGGGTCATTTCGCTAAAGCTGGCGTAGAAGCTGGCCGTGGTCTGTGGGAATTCCGCCTTCCAGAAGGTCAAGAGTTCACTGCTGGCCAAGAAATTAGCGTCGAGATTTTCGCAGACGTTAAGAAAGTTGACGTTACAGGTACGTCTAAAGGTAAAGGTTTTGCCGGTACTGTTAAGCGCTGGAACTTCCGTACCCAAGATGCTACCCATGGTAACTCCTTGTCTCACCGTGTTCCGGGTTCTATCGGTCAAAACCAGACTCCGGGCAAAGTGTTTAAAGGCAAGAAAATGGCAGGCCACCTGGGTGACGAGCGTGTAACCGTTCAAAGCCTGGACGTAGTACGTGTTGACGCTGAGCGCAACCTGCTGCTGGTTAAGGGTGCTGTACCGGGCGCAACCGGTGGCAACCTGATCGTTAAACCAGCTGTGAAGGCGTAAGGGGATAGCAATGGAATTAATAGTGAAAGACGCGCAAAGCGCGCTGACTGTTTCCGAAACTACCTTCGGTCGTGATTTCAACGAAGCGCTGGTACATCAGGTTGTTGTTGCTTATGCAGCAGGTGCCCGTCAAGGTACTCGTGCTCAGAAGACCCGCGCCGAAGTAACAGGTTCCGGTAAAAAACCGTGGCGCCAGAAAGGTACCGGCCGTGCGCGTGCAGGTTCTGTAAAGAGCCCAATCTGGCGTTCAGGTGGTGTGACCTTTGCTGCGAAGCCTCAGGACCACAGTCAGAAAGTAAATAAAAAGATGTACCGCGGCGCGCTGAAAAGCATTCTGTCCGAATTGGTACGTCAAGATCGTCTGATCATTGTCGAAAAGTTCTCTGTTGAAGCACCTAAAACTAAGTTGCTGGCACAGAAACTGAAAGATATGGCTCTGGAAGATGTACTGATCATCACTGGTGAACTGGACGAGAACTTGTTCTTGGCAGCTCGCAACCTGTATAAGGTTGATGTCCGTGATGTTGCTGGTATTGACCCAGTTAGCTTGATCGCCTTCGACAAAGTGGTTATGACTGCTGATGCTGTGAAGCAAGTTGAGGAGATGCTGGCATGATTCGTGAAGAACGTCTGCTGAAAGTACTGCGCGCGCCGCATGTATCTGAAAAAGCGTCCGCTGCGATGGAAAAGAATAACACCATCGTTCTCAAAGTTGCCAAAGACGCGACCAAAGCAGAAATTAAAGCTGCAGTGCAGAAACTGTTTGAAGTCGAAGTCGAAGACGTTAACACCTTGCTGGTTAAAGGCAAGAGTAAGCGTCACGGTCAGCGTGTTGGTCGTCGTAGCGACTGGAAAAAAGCTTACGTCACCCTGAAAGAAGGCCAGAATCTGGACTTCATCGGCGGCGCAGAGTAAGTCGGAGGAGTAAACAATGGCAATTGTTAAATGTAAACCTACGTCTCCGGGTCGTCGCCACGTTGTTAAAGTGGTTAACCCTGAGCTGCACAAGGGTAAGCCTTATGCCCCGTTGCTTGAGAAATTAAGCAAAAGCGGTGGCCGTAACAACAATGGCCGTATCACTACCCGTCATATCGGTGGTGGCCACAAGCAACATTATCGTCTGGTTGACTTCAAACGCAACAAAGATGGTATCCCTGCTGTGGTAGAGCGTCTGGAGTACGATCCGAACCGTTCCGCGAATATCGCGCTGGTTCTGTACAAAGACGGCGAACGCCGTTACATCCTGGCGCCGAAAGGCCTGAAAGCTGGTGACCAGATTCAATCTGGCGTAGATGCTGCAATTAAAGCAGGTAACACCCTGCCTATGCGTAACATCCCAGTTGGTTCAACGGTTCATAACGTAGAAATGAAACCAGGTAAAGGCGGCCAATTGGCTCGTTCTGCTGGTGCATACGTTCAGATCGTTGCTCGTGACGGTTCCTACGTTACTCTGCGTCTGCGCTCCGGCGAAATGCGCAAAGTTCTAGCTGATTGCCGCGCCACCTTAGGTGAAGTCGGTAACGCTGAACACATGCTGCGTGTCCTGGGTAAAGCAGGTGCTAGTCGTTGGCGTGGTATTCGTCCTACCGTTCGCGGTACGGCGATGAACCCGGTAGATCACCCACACGGTGGTGGTGAAGGTCGTAACTTTGGTAAGCACCCGGTAACCCCGTGGGGCGTTCAAACCAAAGGTAAGAAGACCCGTAGCAACAAGCGTACTGATAAGTTCATCGTACGTCGCCGTAGTAAAAAATAATTAGAGGATAAGCCATGCCACGTTCTCTCAAGAAAGGTCCCTTCATTGACCTGCACTTGCTGAAGAAGGTAGAGAAAGCGGTGGAAAGCGGAGACAAGAAGCCAATTCGGACTTGGTCCCGTCGTTCAACGGTCTTTCCAAATATGATCGGTTTGACCATCGCTGTCCATAATGGTCGTCAGCACGTTCCCGTTTTTGTTTCCGATGAAATGGTCGGTCACAAACTGGGCGAATTCGCGCCGACCCGTACTTATCGCGGCCATGCGGCCGATAAAAAGGCTAAAAAGCGCTAAGGTAGGAGGAAGAGATGGAAACTATCGCTAAACATCGCCACGCTCGTTCTTCTGCTCAGAAGGTTCGCTTGGTAGCGGACCTGATTCGCGGTAAGAAAGTGTCGCAAGCTCTGGAAACTCTGGCCTATACCAACAAGAAAGCTGCTGGTTTGGTTAAGAAGGTACTAGAGTCTGCCATTGCTAACGCAGAACACAACGATGGCGCTGACATCGATGATCTGAAAGTCACGAAGATTTTCGTAGACGAAGGCCCTAGCATGAAGCGCATTATGCCGCGTGCAAAAGGTCGTGCAGATCGCATCCTGAAGCGCACCAGCCACATTACTGTGGTTGTGTCCGATCGCTGAGACTCTGGAGACTAGCAATGGGTCAGAAAGTACATCCTAATGGTATTCGACTAGGTATTGTCAAAGCTTGGAACTCTACCTGGTACGCAAATACCAAAGAATTCGCTGACAACCTGGACAGCGACTTTAAAGTTCGCCAATTCCTGACTAAGGAATTAGCGAAAGCTTCCGTTTCTCGCATCGTTATCGAGCGTCCAGCGAAGAGCATCCGTGTGACTATTCACACCGCTCGCCCTGGCATCGTTATCGGCAAGAAAGGTGAAGATGTCGAAAAACTGCGTAAGGTCGTAGCGGATATCGCTGGCGTTCCTGCACAGATTAACATCGCCGAAGTCCGTAAACCGGAACTGGACGCAAAATTGGTTGCTGATAGCATCACTTCACAGCTGGAACGTCGTGTTATGTTCCGTCGTGCTATGAAGCGTGCTGTACAGAACGCAATGCGTCTTGGCGCTAAAGGTATCAAAGTTGAAGTAAGCGGCCGTCTTGGCGGTGCTGAAATCGCGCGTACCGAATGGTACCGTGAAGGTCGTGTTCCGTTGCATACACTGCGTGCGGATATCGATTACAACACATCTGAAGCGCACACCACTTATGGTGTAATCGGCGTTAAGGTATGGATCTTCAAAGGTGAGATCTTGGGTGGTATGGCTGCTGTTGAACAACCGGAACCGGCTGCTCAACCTAAAAAGCAGCAGCGTAAAGGCCGCAAGTAAGGAGAATCGCTGATGTTACAACCAAAGCGTACAAAATTCCGTAAGATGCACAAAGGCCGTAACCGTGGCCTTGCGCAAGGTACGGATGTTAGCTTCGGTGAGTTCGGCCTGAAAGCTTGTGGCCGTTGCCGCCTGACGGCTCGTCAAATCGAAGCAGCCCGTCGTGCGATGACACGTGCAATTAAGCGTCAAGGTAAGGTCTGGATCCGTGTATTCCCGGACAAACCGATCACCGAGAAGCCGCTCGAAGTGCGTATGGGTAAAGGTAAGGGTAACGTAGAGTATTGGGTTGCCCTGATCCAGCCAGGAAAAGTTTTATTTGAAATGGCTGGTGTGCCGGAAGAAACTGCTCGCGAAGCATTTAAGCTCGCTGCAGCGAAACTGCCTGTAGGAACCACCTTTGTAACTAAGACGGTGATGTAATGAAAGCACAAGAGCTGCGTGAAAAAAGCGTTGAAGAGCTGAACACTGAGCTGCTCAACCTGCTGCGTGAGCAATTTAATTTGCGCATGCAGGCGGCTAGTGGCCAGCTGCAACAAACTCACCTGTCGAAACAAGTGCGCCGTAATATCGCACGTGTTAAGACTTTACTGACTGAAAAGGCGGGTGCGTAATGACTGACCAAATCCGTACTCTGCAAGGTCGCGTAGTTAGTGACAAAATGGAGAAATCCATGGTTGTTGCTATCGAACGTGTGGTGAAGCACCCAATTTATGGGAAATTCATCCGTCGTACGACGAAATTGCATGTACATGACGAGAACAATGAATGTGGAATCGGTGACGTGGTAGAAATCCGCGAATGCCGTCCATTGTCAAAGACTAAGTCTTGGACACTTGTTCGCGTTGTAGAGAAAGCGATTCTGTAATAGAGTAGCCAACTCGAACATAATAAACGGCTCAGAAAGTGGGCCGTTTATTTTTTCTACCCATAATTTGGAAGCGGTGTTATAATGCTGCGCCCTCATTCATGGGGCTTTTAAACGACCTATTCTGGGTCCTAAAGTAGTAGTTGACATTAGCGGAGCACTAACATGATCCAAGAACAGACTATGCTGAACGTGGCCGACAACTCCGGTGCACGTCGCGTAATGTGTATCAAGGTTCTAGGTGGCTCGCACCGTCGCTACGCAGGCATCGGCGACATCATCAAGATCACCATCAAGGAAGCAATTCCTCGTGGCAAGGTGAAGAAAGGCGATGTTCTGAAGGCGGTAGTGGTGCGCACCAAGAAGGGTGTACGTCGCCCGGACGGTTCTGTCATTCGCTTCGATGGCAACGCTTGTGTTATTTTAAATAATAACAGCGAGCAGCCAATCGGCACGCGTATTTTTGGGCCGGTAACTCGTGAACTGCGTAATGAGAAGTTCATGAAAATTATCTCTCTGGCACCAGAAGTACTCTAAGGAGCGAACCATGGCAGCGAAAATCCGTCGTGATGACGAAGTTATCGTGCTAACCGGGAAAGACAAAGGTAAGCGCGGTAAAGTAAAGAATGTCCTGTCTGCTAGTAAGGTCATTGTTGAAGGTATCAACCTGGTTAAAAAACATCAGAAGCCGGTTCCGGCCCTGAATCAACCAGGTGGCATTGTTGAAAAAGAAGCTGCAATTCAAGTTTCCAACATTGCGCTGTTCAACGCGGCAACTGGTAAGGCTGACCGTGTAGGCTTTAGATTTGAAGACGGGAAAAAAGTCCGTTTCTTTAAATCTAATAGCGAAACTATCAAGTAATTTGGAGTAATACGATGGCGAAACTGCATGATTACTACAAAGACGAGGTAGTCAAACAACTGATGTCTCAGTTTGACTACAACTCTGTCATGCAAGTCCCTCGGGTCGAGAAGATCACCCTGAACATGGGTGTTGGTGAAGCGATCGCTGACAAGAAACTGCTGGATAATGCAGCAGCTGACTTGGCAGCAATCTCCGGCCAAAAGCCGTTTATCACCAAAGCACGCAAATCTGTTGCAGGCTTCAAAATCCGTCAGGGCTATCCGATCGGCTGTAAAGTAACCCTGCGTGGCGAACGCATGTGGGAATTCCTTGAGCGTCTGATTACCATTGCTGTACCTCGTATCCGTGACTTCCGTGGCTTGTCCGCTAAGTCATTCGATGGTCGTGGTAACTACAGCATGGGTGTGCGCGAGCAGATCATCTTCCCGGAAATCGACTACGATAAAGTCGATCGTGTGCGTGGTTTGGATATTACCATTACCACTACTGCGAAATCCGATGATGAAGGCCGTGCATTATTGGCTGCTTTTAAATTCCCATTCCGCAAGTAAGGTAGGGTTACTGATGGCTAAGCAATCAATGAAAGCACGCGAAGTCGTTCGCGTGAAACTAGCTAACAAATACCGCGCTCAACGCGAGGAATTAAAAGCTATTATCTCTGGTGTGAACTCATCCGACGAAGATCGTTGGAATGCTGTTCTGAAGCTGCAGTCTCTGCCGCGTGATTCCAGCCCGTCCCGTCAGCGTAATCGCTGCAACCAAACTGGTCGTCCGCATGGTTTCTTGCGGAAGTTCGGGTTGAGCCGTATTAAAGTCCGTGAAACCGCAATGCGCGGTGAAATCCCGGGCCTTAAAAAGGCTAGCTGGTAATTGTCACCAATTGAATCACGGGAGTAAAGACAGATGAGCATGCAAGATCCGATCGCGGATATGCTGACCCGTATCCGTAACGGTCAATCCGCAAACAAAGTCGCGGTCACCATGCCTTCCTCCAAGCTGAAAGTGGCAATTGCCAACGTTCTGAAGGAAGAAGGTTTTATTGAAGATTTTAAAGTCGAAGGCGACGCCAAGCCTGTTCTGGAATTAGCTCTTAAGTATTTCCAGGGTAAGGCAGTGGTAGAAAGCATTCAACGTATCAGCCGTCCAGGTCTGCGCATCTATAAGAAAAAAGATGAGCTGCCAAAAGTTATGGCCGGTTTGGGTATCGCTGTTATTTCTACCTCTAAAGGTGTTATGACCGATCGTGCAGCTCGCCAAGCTGGTCTTGGTGGCGAGATTATCTGCTACGTAGCTTAATTCGGGAGGAAAGAATGTCTCGTGTTGCAAAAGCACCCGTCGTCATTCCTGCCGGCGTAGAGGTAAAACTCAACGGTCAGGTTATTTCGATTAAGGGTAAGAACGGCGAGCTGACTCGTACCGTCCATAGTGCTGTTGAAGTTAAGCAAGAAGAAAATACACTGACTTTCGCTCCACGCGAAGGCGCTGTAGACGGTTGGGCCCAAGCGGGTACCACTCGTGCACTGCTTAATGCAATGGTCATTGGTGTTACCGAAGGCTTCACTAAGAAGCTTCAATTGGTAGGTGTAGGTTACCGTGCCGCAGTTAAAGGCAACGTGGTGAATTTAGCTTTAGGCTTCTCTCATCCAGTTGACCATGAATTGCCGGCTGGCATCACTGCTGAATGTCCGACCCAAACTGAAATCGTGCTGAAAGGCGCTGATAAGCAGGTGATTGGTCAGGTTGCAGCAGATTTACGTGCCTACCGTCGTCCTGAGCCTTATAAAGGCAAGGGTGTCCGTTACGCCGACGAAGTCGTGCGTACCAAAGAGGCTAAGAAGAAGTAAGGTAACACTATGGATAAGAAAGCAGCTCGTATCCGTCGTGCGACCCGCGCACGCCGCAAGCTCAAAGAACTGGGTGCGACTCGCCTGGTGGTACATCGTACCCCACGCCATATTTACGCGCAGGTTATCGCACCAAACGGTTCTGAAATTTTGGTAGCAGCTTCTACTGTAGAAAAAGCTATCAATGAGCAATTGAAGTACGCCGGCAACAAAGATGCCGCCGCAGCTGTAGGTAAAGCTGTTGCAGAGCGCGCATTGGAAAAAGGGATCACGAAAGTATCCTTTGACCGTTCCGGTTTCCAATATCATGGTCGAGTCCAGGCACTGGCAGATGCTGCCCGTGAAGCTGGCCTTCAGTTCTAAGGTAGAGGTGTAAGATGTCTCACATCGAAAAACAAGCTGGCGAACTGCAGGAAAAGCTGATCGCGGTAAACCGCGTATCTAAAACCGTAAAAGGTGGCCGTATTTTCAGCTTTACCGCACTGACAGTAGTTGGTGATGGTAACGGTCGCGTTGGTTTTGGCTACGGCAAAGCACGCGAAGTTCCGGCAGCGATCCAGAAAGCGATGGAAAAAGCCCGTCGCGCTATGATTAATGTTGCTTTGGATAACGGTACTCTGCAGCACCCTGTTAAAGGTGCTCACACAGGTTCCCGTGTATTCATGCAACCAGCTTCTGAAGGTACCGGTATCATCGCCGGTGGTGCAATGCGCGCCGTCTTAGAAGTTGCAGGGGTTCATAACGTTTTAGCTAAAGCATATGGTTCTACTAACCCGATTAACGTGGTTCGTGCAACTATCGCTGCTTTAGAAGATATGAAATCCCCAGAAATGGTCGCTGCTAAGCGTGGTAAGTCCGTCGAAGAAATTCTAGGGAAATAACCATGGCAAAGACTATTAAAGTAACTCAAACAAAAAGCAGTATCGGTCGTTTGCCGAAACACAAGGCAACTCTGATCGGTTTAGGTCTGCGTCGTATTGGTCATACTGTAGAGCGTGAGGATACTCCTGCTGTACGTGGTATGGTCAACTTGGTTTCCTACATGGTTAAAGTTGAGGAGTAACAGATGCGTTTAAATACTCTGTCTCCGGCTGAAGGTGCCAAGCATGCGCCGAAGCGTGTAGGTCGTGGTATCGGTTCTGGCCTGGGTAAAACTGCTGGTCGTGGTCACAAAGGTCAGAACTCACGTTCTGGTGGTGGCGTACGTCGTGGTTTTGAAGGTGGTCAGATGCCTTTATATCGTCGTTTGCCGAAATTCGGCTTCACCTCTCGCAAAGCTATGATCACGGCAGAAGTTCGTCTGTCTGAACTGGCTTTAGTGGAAGGCGACGTAATCGACCTGAACACGCTGAAAGCCGCTAACGTTGTTGGTACCCAGATTGAGTTCGCGAAAGTTATGCTTTCAGGCGAAATCACTCGTGCGGTAACTCTTCGTGGTCTGCGTGTCACCAAAGGCGCTCGTGCTGCTATCGAAGCTGCTGGCGGTAAAATTGAGGAATAAGTAGCAGATGGCTAAGCAACCAGGATTAGATTTTCAAAGTGCTAAAGGCGGATTAGGCGAACTGAAGCGCAGACTTTTGTTTGTTATCGGTGCGCTTATTGTTTTCCGTATCGGCTCTTTCATTCCGATTCCTGGTATCGATGCCACTGTGCTTGCTAAATTGCTCGAGCAGCAGAGAGGGACCATCATTGAAATGTTTAACATGTTCTCTGGTGGTGCTCTCAGTCGTGCTTCTATCTTTGCCTTGGGTATCATGCCGTATATTTCGGCGTCGATTATTATCCAACTGCTGACGGTGGTTCATCCAGCGTTAGCAGAGATAAAGAAAGAAGGGGAGGCTGGCCGTCGTAAGATTAGTCAGTACACCCGCTATGGCACGTTGGTATTGGCTATATTCCAATCGATCGGTATTGCTACCGGTCTACCGAATATGCCTGGGATGCAAGGTCTGGTAATCAATCCAGGCTTTGCCTTCTATTTTACCGCTGTTGTTAGCTTGGTTACAGGGACTATGTTCCTAATGTGGCTGGGCGAACAGATTACTGAGCGTGGTATCGGTAACGGTATTTCAATCATAATCTTTGCTGGTATTGTTGCCGGTCTTCCACCTGCAATAGCCCATACCATCGAGCAAGCTCGGCAAGGCGACCTGCACTTCCTCCTGTTGCTGTTGGTTGCAGTATTAGTGTTTGCAGTAACCTTCTTCGTTGTTTTCATTGAACGTGGTCAGCGTCGTATCGTCGTTAACTATGCTAAACGTCAACAAGGTCGTCGTGTTTATGCAGCACAGAGCACACACTTACCGTTGAAAGTAAATATGGCTGGGGTTATCCCTGCAATCTTTGCTTCCAGCATAATTCTGTTCCCTGCCACGATTGCATCATGGTTTGGGGGCGGGACAGGTTGGAACTGGCTGACGACTATTTCGATGTATTTGCAGCCGGGACAGCCGCTTTATGTGTTACTCTATGCGTCTGCAATCATCTTCTTCTGTTTCTTCTACACGGCGTTGGTGTTTAACCCGCGTGAAACAGCAGATAACCTGAAGAAGTCCGGTGCATTCGTGCCAGGAATTCGTCCGGGAGAGCAAACGGCGAAGTACATCGATAAAGTAATGACGCGTCTAACCTTAATTGGTGCGATGTATATTACTTTCATCTGCCTGATCCCGGAGTTCATGCGTGACGCGATGAAAGTACCATTTTACTTTGGTGGTACCTCCCTACTTATCGTAGTGGTGGTCATCATGGACTTTATGGCTCAAGTGCAAACTCTGATGATGTCTAGTCAGTACGAGTCTGCATTGAAGAAAGCAAACCTGAAAGGCTATAACCGCTAATTCAGAGATGCTTGAGAAGTTACGGAGAGTAAAAATGAAAGTTCGTGCTTCCGTCAAGAAATTATGTCGTAACTGCAAAATTGTTAAGCGTAACGGTGTCGTTCGCGTAATCTGCAGTGCCGAACCAAAGCATAAACAGCGTCAAGGCTGATTTATCTTGCATATTTTTCTTGCAAAGTTGGGTTGAGCTGGCTAGATTAGCCAGCCAATCTTTTGTATGTGACTGCAATGCTATTTGAGTATCCTGAAAACGGGCTTTTCAGAATGGTATTGCTGTATAAAATAGTAGGAGTGCATAGTGGCCCGTATAGCAGGCATTAACATTCCTGATCAGAAACATACCGTTATCGCGTTAACTGCGATCTACGGCATCGGTAAGACCCGTTCACAGGCTATCTGTGTTGCTGCGGGTATTGCTGAAAATGTTAAGATCAGTGAGCTGTCTGAAGAGCAAATCGAGAAGCTGCGTGACGAAGTTGCCAAGTACGTTGTAGAAGGTGATCTGCGTCGTGAGGTGACCCTGAGCATCAAGCGTCTGATGGACCTTGGGACTTATCGTGGTTTGCGTCATCGTCGTGGTCTACCAGTTCGCGGTCAGCGTACTAAGACCAACGCACGTACCCGTAAGGGTCCGCGTAAACCGATCAAGAAATAATCGGGGTGATTGAATAATGGCAAAGGCACCTATTCGTGCACGCAAGCGTGTAAGAAAGACAGTCTCTGACGGTGTGGCTCATATCCATGCTTCTTTCAACAACACCATCGTTACTATTACAGATCGTCAAGGTAACGCATTGGGTTGGGCAACAGCAGGTGGTTCCGGTTTCCGTGGATCTCGTAAGTCTACTCCGTTTGCAGCGCAAGTTGCAGCAGAGCGCTGCGCTGACGCAGTGAAAGAATACGGTATCAAGAATCTGGAAGTTATGGTTAAAGGACCTGGTCCGGGCCGTGAGTCTACTATCCGTGCGTTAAACGCGGCTGGTTTCCGCATCACTAATATTACTGATGTGACTCCGATCCCTCATAACGGTTGTCGTCCGCCGAAAAAGCGCCGCGTATAACGCTGCTTTTAGGTTTGTTGGAGAGAGAAAATGGCAAGATATTTGGGTCCTAAGCTCAAGCTGAGCCGTCGTGAGGGCACAGACCTGTTCCTTAAGTCTGGCGTTCGCGCGATTGACACCAAGTGTAAGATTGAACAACCACCTGGCCAGCACGGTGCGCGTAAACCGCGTCTGTCTGACTACGGTGTGCAGTTACGTGAGAAACAAAAAGTTCGCCGTATCTATGGTGTTCTAGAACGTCAATTCCGTAACTACTATAAAGAAGCAGCACGTCTGAAAGGCAACACAGGTGCAAACCTGTTGCAATTGCTGGAAGGCCGTCTGGATAACGTAGTTTACCGTATGGGCTTTGGCGCAACTCGTGCTGAATCACGTCAGCTGGTTAGTCATAAAGCTATCATGGTAAATGGTCGCGTTGTTAACATCGCTTCTTATCAGGTATCTCCGAATGACGTAGTCAGCATCCGTGAGAAAGCTAAAAAGCAGTCTCGTGTTAAGGCAGCTTTGGAGCTGGCTGAGCAGCGTGAAAAGCCGACTTGGCTGGAAGTTGATGCTGTCAAGATGGAAGGTGTGTTCAAACGTATTCCTGAACGTACTGATCTGTCTGCGGACATTAACGAACACCTGATCGTCGAGCTTTACTCTAAGTAAAGCTTAGTACCAAAGAGAGGACACAATGCAGGGTTCTGTGACAGAGTTTCTAAAACCGCGCCTGGTAGATATCGAGCAAGTCAGTTCGACGCACGCCAAGGTGACCCTTGAGCCGTTAGAGCGTGGCTTTGGCCATACTCTCGGCAACGCACTGCGCCGTATTCTGCTTTCATCTATGCCGGGTTGCGCGGTGACCGAGGTTGAGATTGATGGTGTACTGCATGAGTACAGCACCAAAGAAGGCGTACAGGAAGATATCCTGGAGATCCTGCTCAACCTGAAAGGGCTGGCGGTGAGAGTTCAGGGTAAAGATGAAGTTATTCTTACCCTGAATAAGTCTGGCATTGGCCCTGTGACTGCAGCCGATATCACCCATGATGGTGATGTCGAAATCGTCAAGCCGCAGCACGTTATCTGCCACCTGACCGATGAGAACGCATCTATTAGTATGCGTATCAAAGTTCAACGTGGTCGGGGTTATGTGCCGGCTTCTGCCCGAATTCATTCGGAAGAAGATGAGCGCCCGATTGGTCGTTTGTTAGTAGACGCATGCTATAGCCCTGTAGAGCGTATTGCCTACAATGTTGAAGCAGCGCGTGTAGAACAGCGTACCGACCTGGACAAGTTGGTTATCGAGATGGAAACCAATGGCACGATCGATCCTGAAGAGGCGATCCGCCGTGCGGCAACTATCTTGGCTGAACAGCTTGAAGCTTTCGTTGACCTACGTGATGTACGTCAGCCGGAAGTTAAAGAAGAGAAGCCAGAGTTTGATCCGATCCTGCTGCGCCCTGTTGACGATCTGGAATTGACTGTCCGCTCTGCTAACTGCCTCAAGGCAGAAGCTATCCACTACATCGGTGATCTGGTACAGCGTACCGAGGTTGAGTTGCTGAAAACGCCTAACCTGGGTAAAAAATCTCTTACTGAGATTAAAGACGTGCTCGCATCACGTGGTCTTTCTTTAGGCATGCGCCTAGAAAATTGGCCACCGGCTAGCATTGCTGATAACGAGTAACCGGATCACAGGTTAAGGTTTTACTGAGAAGGATAAGGTCATGCGCCATCGTAAGAGTGGTCGTCAACTGAACCGTAACAGCAGCCATCGCCAGGCTATGTTCCGTAACATGGCCGGCTCTTTGGTTCGTCATGAGATAATCAAGACGACCCTGCCGAAAGCGAAAGAGCTGCGTCGCGTTGTTGAGCCGCTGATTACTCTTGCCAAGACCGACAGCGTAGCTAATCGTCGTCTGGCATTCGCCCGTACTCGTGATAACGAGATCGTGGCAAAACTGTTTAACGAGCTAGGCCCGCGTTTCGCGAGCCGCGCCGGTGGTTACACTCGCATTCTGAAGTGTGGCTTCCGTGCAGGCGACAACGCACCGATGGCTTACATCGAGTTAGTTGATCGTGCTGCATCGCAAGCAGAAGTAGTTGCTGCAGAGTAATCTGTAAACGCGTAAAAAAACCGGGCTTGCCCGGTTTTTTTACGCCCATAATTCAGCAAGATAAGCATCTGCCCTTTGTATCTGTCCTCTCTCCTCTTATTATTTATCTGCCAATCTATTAATCTTAACTGCTATCCCACTTTATGAAGTCTGATCTCTAGGAGGGAATATGGGATTGATTGACGAATGGACTGAAAGACACATTATCAATGCTCAAGAAAAAGGTGAATTCAAAGATTTATCTGGGCACGGTCAGCCATTAATACTGAATGATGATACCTTCGTTCCTGCGGAGTTAAGGGCTGGATACAGATTACTGAAGAATGCGGGATACCTTCCCCCTGAATTACAGGATAGGCAGGAAGCACTCACCATCACTGATTTGTTGTCACATCTCGACAAACAGCATGATGATTATGCGAATTTGCATAACCGATTGGCTTTATTAGCGTTAAGATTAAAGCAGGCAGGCCTTAGCACGGACTTTCTGCATCAAGAATATCAGCATAAAGTGACATATAAACTGTCTAAAGGGGAATAACGGATGTTAAAGATTGGGCAAATCGCCAAACTTGCTGACGTAACGCCAGACACTATTCGCTATTATGAAAAACAAGGCATGATGGATCATGGTGAACGGACTGAAGGTGGCTATAGACTTTATACTGAACAAGATTTGCAACGTTTGCGGTTTATCCGTTATGCAAAGCAGCTTGGTTTTACGTTAGAAACTATTGCTGAATTATTGTCGATCCGCGTCGATCCTGAACATCATACCTGCCAGGAATCTAAGGCTATTGTGGATTCTCGGTTACTCGATGTAGAAAGTAAAATTACAGAACTAAAAAGGATGCGCGAATCACTAAAACGGCTTAGTGATGCATGTTGTGGTAGTACGCATGCGACGACTTATTGCTCAATTTTGGAGGCATTGGAGCAGGGGGCTGCTGAAGAGTTAACCAGAAATTAAATTTTTTAGATGGATAGTTTTAATCAGTTCAAACAAACAGTATTATTCGTGGGATTTTTAATCAATATTTTTATTAGTGAGGCACTTCTATGACGACATATCGGCATACCAAAGGAAAAATTAAGGTCAATGCGCTGGAAGCTCTACTCCATGATCCTCTTTTCAGGCAACGTATTGAAAAGAATGTTAAAGGCAAAGGAAGCTATCAGCGTAAAGAAAAACACGCAAAAGGTGGTAACTGGGAGGCCAGTGGTAAGCAATCAATAGATTTATTACCACTGGCCTTCTCGATTTGAAACTAATAAAAAAGCCATCATTTGATGGCTTTTGGCGTTAAATAAGGCTGTAGTTATTTTTGCTGTTGTGCTTTCAATAAATCACGAATCTCTGCGAGCAGTTTTTCTTCTGTTGTTGGTGCTGGCGGTGCTGCAGGTTCTTCCGCTTTTTCGCGGCGTAATTTATTCATCAGTTTTACGGCAGAGAAAATAGCCAGCGCGACGATGACAAAATCAAAAACACTTTGAATAAAGCTACCGTAATTCATTACAACTGCAGGGATATTTCCTTCGGCTGCACGTAATACGAAATGGAATTGTTTGAAATCAACCCCGCCGAGTAATAAACCTAATGGTGGCATTATGATATCGGCAACAAGTGAAGAAACAATTCTGCCAAATGCAGCACCAATAATTACCCCGACAGCCAAGTCGACCACATTGCCACGCATGGCAAATTCACGAAATTCCTTCATAAAACTCATAACCAACACCCCCTTTAAAATGAACTACTTAATTTTAGCTAAATAAAACGGAATACAGCCATAATTATAGGAAACTTTTTTATTCTCTATCGGAATAGTTTTAATTTAATCATCTTTGATTATAAGAAGAATGGACTAGGTTGGAACAACCGTTCCACATCAGGGACAAATTTCTTGTGGGTAATAAACATTACGACATGGTCCCCCTGTTTAATAACAGAATTCCCGTTGGCAATGATAACTTCGTCACCACGGACAATTGCCCCAATAGTTGTCCCCGGTGGCAGTTTTATATCTTCGACCATTCGGCCTACTACTTTTGATGTGGTTTCATCACCATGTGCAATGGCTTCTATTGCTTCTGCAACACCGCGTCTTAATGATGACACGCTAACGATATCGGCTTTACGGACGTGACCTAATAGTGCGGAAATAGTGGCTTGTTGTGGAGATATAACAATATCAATAACACTTCCCTGAACCAGATCGACATACGCACTTCGCTGGATTAATACCATTGCCTTTTTAGCGCCCATGCGTTTTGCGAGCATAGCGGACATAATATTAGCTTCATCATCATTAGTAATGGCAATAAAGACATCAACCTGTTCAATATGCTCTTCTGCTAATAATTCCTGATCTGATGCATCGCCATAAAATACGATTGTATCGTGTAGCATTTCTGCTAATTCAGCAGCACGTTGCTGATCCCGCTCGATTAATTTTACGCTATAGTCTTTTTCTAAGCGCAGCGCCAAGCCTGCCCCAACGTTCCCACCGCCGACAATCATGATGCGTTTATAGGGTTTTTCCAACCGTTGCAGTTCACTCATTACGGCCCGGATATGTTGCGAGGCGGCAACAAAGAAAACTTCATCACCAGCTTCAATAATTGTAGAACCCTGCGGGCGGATTGGTCGGTCTTGACGAAATATAGCCGCGACTCGTGTATCAATATGCGGCATATGTTCGCGTAAAGATGATAATGCATTTCCGACTAATGGCCCGCCGTAATAGGCCTTGACCGCAGCAATACTGACTTTACCTTCAGCAAAATTGACTACCTGCAACGCGCCTGGATATTCGATTAGTTTATAGATGTAATCTATAACTAGCTGTTCGGGTGATATTAAATGGTCAATAGGGACCGCTTCCGGTAGAAACAGTTTATCTGCTTCACGAATATATTCAGCTGAACGAATGCGAGCGATACGATTTGGCGTGTTAAATAGCGAATAAGCTATTTGGCAGGCAACCATATTGGTTTCATCAGAATTCGTTACTGCAACCAACATATCGGCATCTTCTGCCCCAGCTTCTCGTAAAATTCGCGGGTGCGAACCATGCCCTTGCACGACTCGCAAATCAAATTTATCTTGTAACTGGCGCAACCGACCGGAATCGACATCCACCACGGTAATATCGTTGTTCTCACCCACCAGATTTTCAGCCAGGGTACCGCCAACTTGCCCCGCCCCAAGAATAATTATTTTCATAGCGTTCTCTGTTTCACACTGAAATTAGGTTTGAGGCAGCAAAGGCCACGACTATCTTTTGATCAACTTTGCATAATAAAAACCATCACCGTCCTCAGGATGTGGCAAATTTTGCCTGCCAGGTGCTGAAACTGTGCCGGTTTCGACCAAGTCTGCTTCACTGTGGCGTTGCAGGAAAGTGGCGATCTGCTGCTGATTCTCTTCAGGCAATATAGAACAGGTAGCATAAACCATTACGCCACCTTTTTTCAGTTTAGGCCAGATAGCTTCAATTATCTCAGATTGAAGTTGGGCCAACTCGGCGATATCACTGTCTCGACGCAACCATTTGATATCTGGGTGCCGGCGAATAACACCGGTTGCTGAGCAAGGGGCATCTAACAGGATTCGATCGAATTGTTGATCACCGCACCATTCATCTGGCGTTCGACCATCGCCGACTCGCACGTCTGCATGTAATCTCAGGCGTTGTAAGTTTTCTTTAACCCGGCTGAGGCGCTGTTCATCTATATCGACAGCTAATACATGGACTTTCGGCGCAGCTTCCAGAATATGGGTTGTTTTGCCCCCCGGAGCGGCACACAAATCAAGGATCTGCTCACCATCTTGTGGATCAAGCAGATCAACACAGCCTTGTGCCGATGCATCTTGCACCGTTACCCAGCCAAGTTCAAAACCGGGGAGGTCACTGACGGCGCAAGGTGTAATAAGGCGAACTGCGTCAGGGTAAAAGTCATGAGGCAGAGCTTCAATATTGGCTTGCTTCAATAGCTCAAGGTATTCAATGCGTGAATGGTGTAGTCGGTTTACGCGCAGCCACATTGGTGGTTTCTGGTTATTTGCATCCAGGACCTGTTGCCATTGATCAGGATAGGCTAGCTTAATTCGTGCCAATAACCAGCTCGGATGAAGATAGTGGCTATCGTTATTTGCCGCCCGTTCCAGTAATTCCACTTGTTGACGCTGGAATTGACGCAGTACGCCATTGATTAGCCCTTTTAACTGCGGGCGTTTGAGTGCGGTTGCGCCTTCTACTGTCTCCGCCAGTGCCGCATGAGGCGGAATACGCGTGTATATCAGCTGATAAAGCCCAACCATAATCAGATAATGAAAAACACGCTGCTTACCGGTCATTGGGCGTGCCATTAACTGCTGGATACACCACTCTAGCTGTGGGAGGACACGCAAAGTGCCAAAACACAACTCCTGCAGCAATGCGCGATCTTTATCAGAAATACTTTTTTGTAGCCCAGGTAAAACGGTACTGAGCGATTGCCCCTGATCCAATACCTGGCTAATTGCTTTGGCAGCGATGCTGCGGAGATTATATGTGTTTTTCATAACCAAAAAAGCCGACAAACGTCAGCAAATAAAGGGAAAGTGGCCCGATGATGATATACCGGGCGATGAAACTTATACCCGTCATCTTTCAAGTTGCAGATGCGTTGGCTGCTCTCGCTACTCGGCCCGTCCATGGGCCTCGCCTCTGTGAGGCCGCTGCAAGCAACGTCCAAATCTGCTCCGGGCAGATTTGTCACCCGAATCACTTACTTGTGTAAGCTCATCGGGATTCTCTTGTTTGCCGCCTTCCTGCACCATGAAATACATTGGGTATATGATTTAATAGATCTTTTATGCTAGCTGGTTACCGAGTGTAAACCATTCGCGTCGTGAATTTAGCAAGTCAGCAGCGGACATAGCTTTCTTCCCGGCCGGTTGCAGTTGTGTGATATTCAAAACACCATCTGCGGTTGCGACTTGAATGCCATGCTTATCGGCATGGATGATTGTACCAGGTGCTGCATTATCAACAGTTGCGAGCACTTGTGCTTGCCAAACTTTGATGGGTTGCTCATCAACAACGAAATAGCTGACTGGCCAAGGATTGAAAGCACGAATACAACGCTCTAACTGGACAGCAGAAAGCGACCAATCTAATTTGGCTTCCTCTTTGCTGAGTTTTTCTGCATAGGTAACTTGCGCTTCATCTTGTACTTCGGGCTGTGCAGAGCCTTCGGCCAACTGTTGCAATGTTACCAATAAGCCCTGAGGGCCAAGCTGCGCCAACTTATCGTAGAGCGTTGCACTGGTGTCTTCTGGCTGAATATCACACTCAATTTTATGCAACATATCACCGGTATCTAGCCCGACATCCATTTGCATGATTGTCACACCAGTTTTTGCATCGCCAGCCCACAATGAACGTTGGATTGGCGCAGCACCGCGCCAGCGCGGCAGCAGAGAACCGTGGACATTAATACAACCTAATCGTGGCATGGCCAAAACAGATGCAGGGAGAATTAAGCCGTAGGCGACCACCACCATAATATCTGCATTAAGATCGGCAACCAGGTGCTGATTCTCTTCTGGCCGCAATGATTTTGGCTGAAAAATGGGAATGTCGTGTTGTTCGGCTAAGACCTTCACCGGGCTTGGCGTGAGTTTGTTACCTCGACCCGCCGGGCGGTCTGGTTGAGTGAAAACACCCACAATTTGATGTTGGGAAGACAACAACGCGCCTAAATGGCGCGCTGCAAAGTCAGGAGTTCCGGCAAAAATAATCCGTAAAGAATCAGACACATTGGTTTCCTGAATTAAAAGGGGTTAGTTGGCACGAGCATTCAGCTTGGCCATTTTCTCCAGCTTTTGGCGGATGCGTTGACGTTTCAGTGGTGATAAATAGTCCACAAACAGTTTACCAACCAAGTGGTCCATTTCATGCTGAATGCAAATTGCCAACAAATCATCAGCTTCTAGCTCGAACGGTTTTCCGTCACGATCTAATGCCCTGATTTTGACTTTTTCAGCTCGAGGAACCAATGCACGTTGCTCAGGAATGGATAAGCAACCTTCTTCAATGCCGGTTTCACCGCTTTTTTCCAACAGTTCAGGGTTAATCAACACTAAACGCTGGTCACGATTTTCCGAAACATCAATGACAATAATTTGCAGGTGAACATCCACTTGTGTTGCAGCAAGGCCAATACCTTCCTCTGCGTACATCGTTTCGAACATGTCGTCCACGATACGCTGGATTTCACCATTGACTTCTTTTACTGGCGCTGCAATTTTGCGCAGCCGCTCGTCTGGGTAATGTAATACTTGTAATACTGACATAAATATCTAGATCTGCGTCCGAGTAGTGAATGATATTCAATCTCTATTCTAGACATTTCCGGCCTTGATTGACAGCATCGTCTACCAATTGAACAAATCGGTGTCAGTTTAGGAAGCTAGCCAGGGAGGCGATATGTTAGCGGCGGAATTGTGGCTCAGGATGAGCCAGGTCAAAGGGCTTGGAACAATAAAAAGCAGTGCCTTGGTCAGAAGGTTACTTGCCAGTGGTGATGTTCACCTCGGGAGATTAGCTGCCTACGGGTTAGAACCGCAGCAATGTCAGCAATTTACTCAGGTAGACCCCCGTTATATTGATACCACCCTAGGCTGGCTGACTAACCCTGCTCATCACTTACTGGCTTATGGTGAACCTGGCTATCCGCCGCGTTTGACTCATATTTCCTCCCCTCCATTGATCATTTTTGCCGCTGGTGAACTTGATGTTCTTTATCGGCCACAAGTTGCCATGGTGGGGAGCCGTCATTTTAGCCATTATGGCGAACATTGGGGGCGACATTTTGCTTCAGAGCTGGCTCTTACTGGGTTAGCTATCACCAGTGGTTTAGCTATGGGGATTGACGGGATATGTCACAAGGCGGCCTTGAATACTAGAGGAAAAACCATTGCGGTATTAGGTAGCGGGCTGGAAAACATATACCCACGTCGTCACAGCCAATTAGCGCGAGAAATTGAGCATCACGGTGGGGTTTTAGTCTCGGAGTTTCTGACAACAGCATTACCTGTTGCTACTCATTTCCCCAGAAGAAATCGCATTATCAGTGGGTTAAGCTCCGCAGTATTGGTGGTCGAAGCTACACTGAAAAGTGGCTCTTTAATTACTGCCCGCTATGCTATGGAGCAAGGGAGAGATGTTTTTGCCTTACCTGGGCCACTGGGAAGTGCAACCAGTGAGGGCGTTCATTGGTTGATTCAGCAGGGAGCCTATCTGGCCAGGTCTGCCCGTGAGGTCGCCGAACAGGTCGGTGGCTCGCTACAATGGATATCATTACCCGAGAAAGTAATTATTTCTTCATCCGAAGAGCAAGTTGAATTGCCATTTGCCGATGTGTTGGCTAACGTAGGAGATGAGGTGACACCCGTTGATGTCGTCGCCGAACGCGCCGGCCAACCTGTGCCAGATATCGTCAGCAAATTGCTCGAGCTGGAGTTAGCAGGGTGGATCGCAGCTGTACCCGGCGGCTATGTCCGATTAAGGAGGGCAGGCCATGTTCGACGTTCTAATTTACTTATTTGAAACTTATATGCATAACGAGTCGGAAATGCTTGTTGATCAAGACAAGATTACTGACGATCTTGCACAAGCAGGTTTCTATCGTGAGGATATCAACAACGCCCTGAACTGGTTAGAGGCTCTGGCTGACCTACAAGATGGGCAGAAAGCACCTTATCTCTATGCTGCTGATCCGCAAGCATTGCGTATTTATACAGCAGAAGAGTCCCAACGTCTGGATGTTACTTGCCGTGGTTTTATCCTGTTTCTTGAACAAATTCAGGTATTACACCTTGATACTCGTGAGATGGTTATCGACCGTATTATGGCATTGGACTCGAATGAGATTGATCTGGAGGATCTCAAGTGGGTTGTGCTGATGGTGCTATTTAACATTCCGGGTTATGAAAGCGCTTATCAGCAGATGGAAGAGTTACTTTTTGAAGTCAATGAAGGTTATTTGCACTAAGTGGTAATATCACGGGCAAATAACTTTATATAGAAGGTGTTATGACAAAAACAGTTACTGCCAAGGATAATGGGTCGTGTCCAGAGTGCGGATCGGCGTTAGTCATTCGCAGCGGCGGTCATGGCCCATTCCTTGGTTGCTCACATTATCCAGATTGCCAGTACATGCGCCCATTGAAAGCGCAATCCGATGGTCATATCGTGAAAGTTCTGGAAGGGCAGCACTGCCCTGAATGCGGTTCGGATATGGTATTACGGCAAGGGCGTTTTGGTATGTTTATTGGTTGTAGCCAATATCCGCAATGTGATCATACTGAAGTCATTGATAAACCGGATGAAACATCGATCGGCTGCCCACAGTGTGGGCAAGGAAAATTGCTACAGCGTAAATCTCGGTTTGGAAAAGTCTTCCATGCCTGCAATCGTTATCCCGATTGCCAATTTACAATTAATCAGCAACCCATTGCGGGAGAGTGTGCTTATTGCCACTACCCATTGTTAATGGAAAAGAGAACAGCACAAGGCGTAAAACGTTTTTGCGCCAGTAAGTTATGCGGGAAGGCAGTCGTCAGTGAGTAATAACAACGTGAGTAGAAATGAGAATAGAGCCGCTTTGTCGGATGTGTTGCAGGCCTTGCAGCAAGAAGAGGTTATTGCCTATCCGACAGAAGCTGTTTTTGGTTTAGGTTGTGACCCTGATAGTGAAAAAGCAGTAAATGCTTTATTAGCATTAAAACAGCGACCATGGCAGAAGGGGCTGATTCTGATTGCTGCCAATTATGAACAGCTAAAACCGTATGTAGATGACTCGGCACTCACTGATTCACAGCGAGAGACTATTTTTTCCGTTTGGCCTGGGCCGGTAACTTGGGTCATCCCTACTCACCCTGAGACACCGCGCTGGCTGACGGGCAGTTTTGATTCATTGGCTGTGAGAGTGAGCGATCATCCACTCGTACAGCAACTTTGTTCCCAATATGGCAAACCTTTGGTTTCAACCAGCGCTAATTTAAGTGGCCAAGAACCCTGCCGTACGATAGAAGAAGTCAGAATACAATTTGGCTCTTCTCTGCCAGTGCTGGCTGGTTTGGTTGGTGGGCGTTTGAATCCATCTGAAATTAGAGATGCACTAACCGGTAAACAATTTCGTCAAGGATAGGAAATAGCATGGATCAGAAGTTCGCAGTGTTTGGTAACCCTATTGGGCACAGTAAGTCGCCAAGGATCCATGCGCTCTTTGCTGAGCAAACCGGTATTGAACATTGCTACGGTATGGTTTTGGCCCCGAATGAAACCTTTGAAGAGACATTAACGTCTTTTTTTGCTGGTGGGGCGATAGGTGCAAACATAACGACACCGTTTAAAGAACGTGCTCACGCGAAGTGTGACGAATTGACCGATCGTGCGTCCCTAGCGGGAGCCGTGAATACGATTAAGCAATTAAAAGACGGACGTTTGTTAGGTGACAACACTGATGGTATTGGCTTACTCAGTGATCTCGAACGACAACATTTGATCCAGACGACAGATCATATCTTATTGGTAGGTGCTGGTGGGGCGGCTCGAGGTGTGATCCTTCCTTTACTTTCATATGGCTGCAAAGTCGTTATCACTAACCGGACTTATGCCCGCGCGCAGCAACTTGCAGAAGTATTCCACCATTTAGGGGATATAGATGCTGTCGAGATGCAAGATCTGAGTGGGCAGCCCTTTGATTTAATCATCAATGCGACAGCTTCGGGTATCCATGGCGAAGTACCAAACTTACCTATGGATATTATTAGCCCACAAACTCGCTGTTACGATATGTTCTATCAAGCGGATAGTACGCCATTTCTAGCGTGGAGCACGCGTTTGGGGGTGACAAGCTATGCCGATGGTTTGGGTATGCTGGTGGGGCAGGCAGCGCATGCTTTTCAGTTGTGGCATGGTGTCATGCCTGAAATTACCCCTGTATTAAATCAGTTGCGCGATGAGCTAGCTAAATAGAAAAATATGGAACAATGCAGGGAGAGATATGGCTTATTCCCTGCATCAGAAATTAGCTTCTATTTGGTCTCTGCCAAATAGTCATCTTTCCAGCGCACATAGTTACCGGCAGAATAAAGCAGGCCTTCTAATTCAGCAGGTGTTAAAGGGCGAACTTGCCTGGCTGGGCTACCCATATAAAGGTGGCCACTAGCCAATCGCTTGCCAGGGGAAACTAAACTACCTGCTCCAATCATTACATCATCTTCTATGACCGCACCATCTAGCACAATAGAACCCATCCCCACTAATACCCGATTGCCAATAGTGCAACCGTGAAGCATAGCTTTATGCCCGACAGTCACATCTTCGCCAATAATCAGCGGGTTTCCCTCGGGATTATGCTCTGAGTGATGAGTAACATGTAACACGCTACCATCTTGAATATTAGAACGTGCACCAATACTCACCTGATTGACATCACCCCGAATGGCGACTAACGGCCAGACACTGACATCATCACCCAAAACAACATTACCAATGATCACACTGGATCTATCGATCATGACGCGTGCACCTAGCGTAGGTAAGTAATGAAGATAGGGGCGAATAGCATCGGACATAATAATAGCCTCTTTGTAAGAAATTACTTTACCGGCAATACTAGCCTTTGCTGATGGAATTACAACCAATTGAGCACGGGGATCGCCGTGAAAATACAGCAGATCGACCAAGATCTGCACGTAAGGATTGAAAAGTATTCAAACAGGCAAAAAACACGAAAAAAGAGTTGTGCAAAAAAATCGACTCCCTATAATGCGCATCCATCGAGACGGCACACAACGAATCAAGTAGTTAAGTGACCGGCAAAGAGAACAGAGAAATTCAACGAAATTAAATGTTGACTCTGAATGAGGAAAGCGTAACATGCGCACCTCGCGTTACCAACCAAGTGTTGCTAACGCACTGCTCTTTAACAATTTATCAGACAATCTGTGTGGGCACTCGCAAGACGATATCGAAGCCTGTTTCGGCAGGCAGAAGCAATATCAAAGTCTTGAAGAGTGACCAAAGCAGTACACATTTGAACTTCGGTTCGAATGCATATTTGCAGAAAGTAATCTTTGAGCATCGCTATGTTAACTCATAGCAAATCAAACAAATCTTAAATTGAAGAGTTTGATCATGGCTCAGATTGAACGCTGGCGGCAGGCCTAACACATGCAAGTCGAGCGGCAGCGGGAAGTAGTTTACTACTTTGCCGGCGAGCGGCGGACGGGTGAGTAATGTCTGGGAAACTGCCTGATGGAGGGGGATAACTACTGGAAACGGTAGCTAATACCGCATAACGTCTTCGGACCAAAGTGGGGGACCTTAGGGCCTCACGCCATCGGATGTGCCCAGATGGGATTAGCTAGTAGGTGGGGTAATGGCTCACCTAGGCGACGATCCCTAGCTGGTCTGAGAGGATGACCAGCCACACTGGAACTGAGACACGGTCCAGACTCCTACGGGAGGCAGCAGTGGGGAATATTGCACAATGGGCGCAAGCCTGATGCAGCCATGCCGCGTGTGTGAAGAAGGCCTTCGGGTTGTAAAGCACTTTCAGCGAGGAGGAAGGCCAATAACTTAATACGTTGTTGGATTGACGTTACTCGCAGAAGAAGCACCGGCTAACTCCGTGCCAGCAGCCGCGGTAATACGGAGGGTGCAAGCGTTAATCGGAATTACTGGGCGTAAAGCGCACGCAGGCGGTTTGTTAAGTCAGATGTGAAATCCCCGCGCTTAACGTGGGAACTGCATTTGAAACTGGCAAGCTAGAGTCTTGTAGAGGGGGGTAGAATTCCAGGTGTAGCGGTGAAATGCGTAGAGATCTGGAGGAATACCGGTGGCGAAGGCGGCCCCCTGGACAAAGACTGACGCTCAGGTGCGAAAGCGTGGGGAGCAAACAGGATTAGATACCCTGGTAGTCCACGCTGTAAACGATGTCGACTTGGAGGTTGTGCCCTTGAGGCGTGGCTTCCGGAGCTAACGCGTTAAGTCGACCGCCTGGGGAGTACGGCCGCAAGGTTAAAACTCAAATGAATTGACGGGGGCCCGCACAAGCGGTGGAGCATGTGGTTTAATTCGATGCAACGCGAAGAACCTTACCTACTCTTGACATCCACGGAATTTAGCAGAGATGCTTTAGTGCCTTCGGGAACCGTGAGACAGGTGCTGCATGGCTGTCGTCAGCTCGTGTTGTGAAATGTTGGGTTAAGTCCCGCAACGAGCGCAACCCTTATCCTTTGTTGCCAGCACGTAATGGTGGGAACTCAAAGGAGACTGCCGGTGATAAACCGGAGGAAGGTGGGGATGACGTCAAGTCATCATGGCCCTTACGAGTAGGGCTACACACGTGCTACAATGGCAGATACAAAGTGAAGCGAACTCGCGAGAGCAAGCGGACCACATAAAGTCTGTCGTAGTCCGGATTGGAGTCTGCAACTCGACTCCATGAAGTCGGAATCGCTAGTAATCGTAGATCAGAATGCTACGGTGAATACGTTCCCGGGCCTTGTACACACCGCCCGTCACACCATGGGAGTGGGTTGCAAAAGAAGTAGGTAGCTTAACCTTCGGGAGGGCGCTTACCACTTTGTGATTCATGACTGGGGTGAAGTCGTAACAAGGTAACCGTAGGGGAACCTGCGGTTGGATCACCTCCTTACCTCAGATACGCATTGCGTAGTGTCCACACAGATTGTCTGATAGAAAGTAACGAGCAAATAAGGCCGGGCTGAGAGATTAGTCGGGCTTTAGTACCTTGTTGGGTCTGTAGCTCAGGTGGTTAGAGCGCACCCCTGATAAGGGTGAGGTCGGTGGTTCAAGTCCACTCAGACCCACCAACTCATCCTCATACTGCGTGACTACGCCTGGTCTGAGAATGAGTTATGCCGATAAGGTATTTTGCTTTTTATATGGGGCTATAGCTCAGCTGGGAGAGCGCCTGCCTTGCACGCAGGAGGTCAGCGGTTCGATCCCGCTTAGCTCCACCATATAAAAAACTATTTCAAAACGTACTGCGGTCGCAAGACACAGTGTGTTGTGAAATATTGCTCTTTAACAATCTGGAACAAGCTGAAAATTGAAACAATACAGCTGAAACTTATCTCTCCGTAGAAGTACTGAGATAAGGATTAACCTGTATTAGAGTCTCTCAAATAATTGCAATGCCAATGTGTTTGTCATTGTTGCAGTGTGAGCGAGAAGATACTCAGCAAGGCGTACAGCGCACAGCAACCGGAGTGAACGCTACGTTCATGAGGATTGCGCGCACTGCACAACGACGCAGAGTGTGTTCGTAGCCACACCAATAAAGAAGAAACATCTTTGGGTTGTGAGGTTAAGCGACTAAGCGTACACGGTGGATGCCTAGGCAGTCAGAGGCGATGAAGGGCGTGCTAATCTGCGAAAAGCGTCGGTAAGGTGATATGAACCGTTATAACCGACGATACCCGAATGGGGAAACCCAGTGCAATTCGTTGCACTATTGCATGGTGAATACATAGCCATGCAAGGCGAACCGGGGGAACTGAAACATCTAAGTACCCCGAGGAAAAGAAATCAACCGAGATTCCCCCAGTAGCGGCGAGCGAACGGGGAGGAGCCCAGAACCTGAATCAGCATATGTGTTAGTGGAAGCGTCTGGAAAGTCGCACGGTACAGGGTGATAGTCCCGTACACAAAAATGCATACGTTGTGAGTTCGATGAGTAGGGCGGGACACGTGACATCCTGTCTGAATATGGGGGGACCATCCTCCAAGGCTAAATACTCCTGACTGACCGATAGTGAACCAGTACCGTGAGGGAAAGGCGAAAAGAACCCCGGCGAGGGGAGTGAAATAGAACCTGAAACCGTGTACGTACAAGCAGTGGGAGCACCTTCGTGGTGTGACTGCGTACCTTTTGTATAATGGGTCAGCGACTTATATTTTGTAGCAAGGTTAACCGAATAGGGGAGCCGTAGGGAAACCGAGTCTTAACTGGGCGAATAGTTGCAAGGTATAGACCCGAAACCCGGTGATCTAGCCATGGGCAGGTTGAAGGTTGGGTAACACTAACTGGAGGACCGAACCGACTAATGTTGAAAAATTAGCGGATGACTTGTGGCTGGGGGTGAAAGGCCAATCAAACCGGGAGATAGCTGGTTCTCCCCGAAAGCTATTTAGGTAGCGCCTCGTGAACTCATCTTCGGGGGTAGAGCACTGTTTCGGCTAGGGGGTCATCCCGACTTACCAAACCGATGCAAACTCCGAATACCGAAGAATGTTATCACGGGAGACACACGGCGGGTGCTAACGTCCGTCGTGAAGAGGGAAACAACCCAGACCGCCAGCTAAGGTCCCAAAGTCATGGTTAAGTGGGAAACGATGTGGGAAGGCACAGACAGCCAGGATGTTGGCTTAGAAGCAGCCATCATTTAAAGAAAGCGTAATAGCTCACTGGTCGAGTCGGCCTGCGCGGAAGATGTAACGGGGCTAAACCATGCACCGAAGCTGCGGCAGCGAACGTATCACCCAAGACAATTCACGGCAGTGGATAATGATTGACGGAGCGCAGCGACGTCAATGCGTCCAATAAAGTCGAGTTGGCTTAGGGATACGTTCGTTGGGTAGGGGAGCGTTCTGTAAGCCGTTGAAGGTGACCTGTGAGGGTTGCTGGAGGTATCAGAAGTGCGAATGCTGACATAAGTAACGATAATGCGGGTGAAAAACCCGCACGCCGGAAGACCAAGGGTTCCTGTCCAACGTTAATCGGGGCAGGGTGAGTCGACCCCTAAGGCGAGGCTGAAAAGCGTAGTCGATGGGAAACAGGTTAATATTCCTGTACTTGGTGTTACTGCGAAGGGGGGACGGAGAAGGCTAGGCTAGCCGGGCGACGGTTGTCCCGGTTTAAGCATGTAGGCGGAGCGACTTGGTAAATCCGGTTGCTTATCAACGCTGAGGTGTGATGACGAGCCACTACGGTGGTGAAGTAGTTGATGCCAAGCTTCCAGGAAAAGCCTCTAAGCATCAGGTAACATTAAATCGTACCCCAAACCGACACAGGTGGTCAGGTAGAGAATACTCAGGCGCTTGAGAGAACTCGGGTGAAGGAACTAGGCAAAATGGTGCCGTAACTTCGGGAGA
Source organism: Yersinia enterocolitica subsp. enterocolitica (assembly GCF_901472495.1). Lineage (NCBI taxonomy): Bacteria > Pseudomonadati > Pseudomonadota > Gammaproteobacteria > Enterobacterales > Yersiniaceae > Yersinia > Yersinia enterocolitica. Next base: position 2,952,327 of record NZ_LR590469.1, on the reverse strand, counting down.
AGGCACGCTGGCATTAGGTAAAGGGACTTGCTCCCGGCGCCGAAGCCAGTCGCAGATACCAGCTGGCTGCAACTGTTTAATAAAAACACAGCACTGTGCAAACACGAAAGTGGACGTATACGGTGTGACGCCTGCCCGGTGCTGGAAGGTTAATTGATGGGGTCAGCCGCAAGGCGAAGCTCTTGATCGAAGCCCCAGTAAACGGCGGCCGTAACTATAACGGTCCTAAGGTAGCGAAATTCCTTGTCGGGTAAGTTCCGACCTGCACGAATGGCGTAATGATGGCCAGGCTGTCTCCACCCGAGACTCAGTGAAATTGAACTCGCTGTGAAGATGCAGTGTACCCGCGGCAAGACGGAAAGACCCCGTGAACCTTTACTATAGCTTGACACTGAACATTGAGCCTTGATGTGTAGGATAGGTGGGAGGCATTGAAGTGTGGACGCCAGTCTGCATGGAGCCAACCTTGAAATACCACCCTTTAATGTTTGATGTTCTAACTCGGCCCCATAATCTGGGGTGAGGACAGTGTCTGGTGGGTAGTTTGACTGGGGCGGTCTCCTCCCAAAGAGTAACGGAGGAGCACGAAGGTTAGCTAATCACGGTCGGACATCGTGAGGTTAGTGCAAAGGCATAAGCTAGCTTGACTGCGAGAGTGACGGCTCGAGCAGGTACGAAAGTAGGTCTTAGTGATCCGGTGGTTCTGAATGGAAGGGCCATCGCTCAACGGATAAAAGGTACTCCGGGGATAACAGGCTGATACCGCCCAAGAGTTCATATCGACGGCGGTGTTTGGCACCTCGATGTCGGCTCATCACATCCTGGGGCTGAAGTAGGTCCCAAGGGTATGGCTGTTCGCCATTTAAAGTGGTACGCGAGCTGGGTTTAGAACGTCGTGAGACAGTTCGGTCCCTATCTGCCGTGGGCGTTGGAAGATTGAGAGGGGCTGCTCCTAGTACGAGAGGACCGGAGTGGACGAATCACTGGTGTTCGGGTTGTCATGCCAATGGCATTGCCCGGTAGCTAAATTCGGAAGAGATAACCGCTGAAAGCATCTAAGCGGGAAACTTGCCTCGAGATGAGTCTTCCCTGGGGCTTTAAGCCCCCTGAAGGAACGTTAAAGACTATGACGTTGATAGGCTGGGTGTGTAAGTGCAGCGATGCATTGAGCTAACCAGTACTAATGATCCGTGAGGCTTAACCTTACAACGCCAAAGGTGTTTTGTATTTGAGAGATAGATATTGATTTTCAGCGAAGTTCCGAGATTGGGCTGGCTGGCTGTGTGAATGATTGCATAGCGGGTTAGTTTAGACAGAATTTGCCTGGCGGCCATAGCGCGGTGGACCCACCTGAACCCATGCCGAACTCAGAAGTGAAACGCCGTAGCGCCGATGGTAGTGTGGGGTCTCCCCATGCGAGAGTAGGACACTGCCAGGCATCAAATTTAGCGTGCTGATATGGCTCAGTTGGTAGAGCGCACCCTTGGTAAGGGTGAGGTCCCCAGTTCGACTCTGGGTATCAGCACCAGTTACACGGGTTAAAGTTCGGTAGTTGTAGAAAAGAATTTACCTGGCGGCAATAGCGCGGTGGTCCCACCTGACCCCATGCCGAACTCAGAAGTGAAACGCCGTAGCGCCGATGGTAGTGTGGGGTCTCCCCATGCGAGAGTAGGACACTGCCAGGTATAAAATCAAGTAAAGACCCCATGCCAAAAGCGTGGGGTTTTTGCTTTTCTGCTATCCGATAAATATCTACATACCAATAAACAGCTAGTAACCGATAATAGGTTGCCTCAATCGCCACCATTCTCCATATAATATATCTGAAATTATACCGCCAGATGACACCTAACTATCTATATCTGTAGAGGTTTTGCAGTATATAAAATGATTACGGCTGCTCATTAAATTTTATAGACTGAAATTTCAGCAATGAAACATTTTCAGGTTGCAGCAGATTGCTCGACTTTCCTCCAAAAATCCGCTATCTTCAGGCATCTAGAAGTCTAAACGTATAAACGGATATATTGAGGATATAGGCATGCCAATTCGGGTTCCTGATGAATTACCAGCAGTGAGTTTTTTACGTAATGAGAATGTGTTTGTCATGACCTCATCGCGTGCAAAAACTCAGGAAATTCGTCCCCTGAAGGTGTTGGTTTTAAATCTGATGCCTAAAAAAATTGAGACGGAAAATCAATTCCTGCGTTTACTCTCCAACTCACCCCTACAGATCGATATTCAATTGTTGCGAATTGATAGTCGCGAATCAAAAAATACGCCAGCTGAGCACCTGAACAACTTTTATTGTGATTTTGAAGATATTCAGGAGCAAAATTTTGACGGGTTGATTGTGACAGGGGCTCCTCTGGGCTTGGTCGATTTCTGTGATGTTGCTTATTGGCCGCAAATTGAGCGTATTATTGCCTGGGCAAAAGATCATGTAACCTCAACTTTATTCGTGTGTTGGGCGGTACAGGCAGCCTTAAATATCTTATACGGTATTCCTAAAATGACGCGTGAGACTAAGCTCTCAGGCATTTACCAGCATCAAACAGATAAACCACTGGCACTACTCACACGTGGTTTTGATGAGACATTCCTGGCCCCACACTCTCGTTATGCCGATTTCCCCGTTGAGCTACTTCAGCAATACACTGATCTGGATATTCTGGTTTCCTCGGAAGAGGCCGGTGCATATTTGTTTGCCAGTAAAGATAAGCGAGTCGCTTTCGTCACCGGTCATCCTGAATATGATGTCGATACCTTAGCGGGAGAATATCAACGTGATCTGGCTGCCGGTCTGAATCCACAAATCCCACTCAATTATTTCCCCAATGATGATGCTTCATTACCCCCAAAAGCATCCTGGCGTAGCCACGGACATCTGTTATTTGCTAACTGGTTGAACTACTACGTTTACCAAATCACACCATTTGATTTACGTCATATGAATCCTACTCTCGACTAACTTTCCCTCTCCCTGAATGTTAATAAAGGCGGCTGAATCGAGCCGCCTTTCTATTTTTTGCTCGAATATACTCCATTCATCTCGACTTAAACTGGTCTGATCTCTTTATCAAACAACGAGTTACCATGAGGTAAAGTCATTAATGGAAGCTAGTTCCTATCCGTCCAATACTCGATATTATGTTAACAGTATGATAAATAAAGATTAAAAAATTATTTTAAATAAAAATGGAAATCGTTTTTGATTTTCTTAATTAATTGATTATTCTTAGTTCTGTCGGGGTGAAAAGTGACCATATAATCTAACCTTCAATTTCCGGTTGGAACACATTATCCGATACGAATCCAAGAGTGACGCTGCATTAGCGTTGATGTGAAAGCCGTGAGATTGGAAAGGGGAAGGGAAATGACACAACAGTTAGTCGGCACGGAGTTAGTTTTTACACAGCATTTTAATGCTGCTGAAAGACAGGTTTTACCGGAAGAAGCGATCGAATTCTTGACCGAATTGGTGGTGAAATTCGCACAGTCACGTCGTGAACTCCTTGCCGCACGGGTATCCTGGCAAAAAAATATCGATCAAGGTGCCTTGCCAGATTTTATTTCGGAAACTAATTCCATTCGTGAAGGTGACTGGAGGATTCAGGGGATTCCTGCTGACTTACGTGATCGTCGGGTGGAAATTACCGGGCCGGTTGAGCGAAAAATGGTGATTAATGCTCTCAATGCCAATGTAAAAGTCTTTATGGCTGATTTCGAAGACTCGTTGGCACCAAGCTGGGACAAAGTGATCGATGGTCAAATTAACCTGCATGATGCGGTAAAAGGCACTATTTCCTATGTAAATGAATCCGGCAAGATTTATCAACTCAAACCCAACCCTGCGGTACTGATTGCGCGAGTTCGCGGCCTGCACTTGCCGGAGAAACATGTGAAATGGCAGGGGGAGGATATTCCTGGTGGACTGTTCGATTTCGCTTTGTATTTCTATCATAACTATAAGCAATTACTTGCCAATGGCAGCGGCCCTTATTTTTATTTGCCGAAGATGCAGTCTTATCAGGAAGCCGCTTGGTGGAGTGATGTTTTCACCTTTACCGAGCAGCGCTTCGACTTACCGCAAGGCACCATTAAAGCCACGGTATTAATTGAAACATTACCTGCCGTGTTCCAAATGGATGAAATCCTCTATCACCTGCGCCATCACATTGTTGGCCTCAATTGTGGTCGTTGGGATTATATATTCAGCTATATCAAGACACTGAAAAATCACGGTGATCGTGTGTTGCCAGACCGCCAATCGGTCACCATGAATAAACCATTCCTGAGTGCGTATTCCCGTTTATTGATCAAAACCTGCCATAAACGCGGTGCTTTAGCGATGGGTGGTATGGCGGCATTTATCCCGAATAAAGATCCGGTAAAAAATGCGCAAGTACTGGATAAAGTCCGTGCGGATAAAGAGTTAGAAGCCAGTAATGGCCATGATGGTACATGGGTAGCCCATCCAGGGCTGGCCGATACCGTGATGGAAGTTTTTAACAAGGTTCTGGGTGACCGGCCAAATCAATTAGAGGTTAGCCGGGCACAGGATAAACCTATAACCGCAGCTGAGTTGTTGGAGCCTTGCAGTGGTGAACGCACGGAAGAAGGGATGCGCGCCAATATCCGGGTTGCTGTGCAATACATTGAAGCATGGATATCTGGCAATGGTTGCGTGCCGATTTATGGTCTGATGGAAGATGCCGCGACGGCAGAGATTTCCCGTACTTCTATCTGGCAATGGATACATCACCAGAAAAACCTGAGTAATGGTCAAACGGTGACGAAAGAGCTGTTCCGAAACATGTTGAGTGAAGAAATGCAGGTAGTGAAGCTGGAACTTGGCACAGAGCGCTTTGATGGCGGGCGGTTTGAAGAAGCTGCGTGTTTGATGGAGCGAATTACAACACAAGACGAGCTTATCGACTTCCTGACCTTACCAGGCTACGCATTACTTGCCTGAGATACCCTTCGTCCTTGAAGCCGCAGCGGTGTTAGCTACGTTCGCTCCCCCGAATCACTGACTTGTGTCAGCTCAGCGGGATGAGTTCACTTGCTGCCTGGCTGCAACGCCAATGACTTTGAGTATCACACCTAATTTAACCCTACAGAATTGAATAATAAGGAATATTGCTATGACGACCTCTCGTACTCAACAAATTCAGCAATTGGAACAGGAATGGAAATCACCGCGCTGGGAGGGCATTATTCGCCCGTATAGTGCTGAAGAAGTGATTAAATTACGTGGCTCAGTCAACCCTGAGTGCACTTTGGCGCAGCATGGTGCGAAGAGATTGTGGGAATTACTGCACGGCAAATCGCGCAAAGATTATATCAACTGTTTAGGTGCATTAACCGGTGGTCAGGCACTGCAACAGGCGAAGGCCGGGGTTGAGGCCATTTATTTGTCAGGCTGGCAGGTCGCGGCTGATGCTAATACCGCATCAAGCATGTACCCGGATCAATCGCTGTACCCGGTTGACTCCGTTCCCGCAGTGGTTAAACGTATCAATAACAGTTTCCGTCGCGCAGATCAGATTCAATGGTCGAATAATATTGAGCCGGATAGCAAAGGTTATACCGACTATTTCCTGCCGATTGTAGCAGATGCGGAAGCCGGTTTTGGTGGGGTACTGAATGCGTTCGAATTGATGAAGGCTATGATTGAGGCGGGTGCTGCCGGCGTACATTTCGAAGATCAACTGGCAGCCGTGAAGAAATGTGGTCATATGGGCGGTAAAGTTTTGGTACCGACTCAGGAAGCGATTCAGAAGTTGGTCGCCGCCCGTCTGGCTGCCGACGTTCTCGGTGTACCAACACTGCTGATTGCCCGTACCGATGCTGATGCCGCTGACTTGCTGACTTCTGATTGTGACCCGCATGATAGCGAATTCATTACTGGCGATCGCACTGCTGAAGGATTCTTCCGCACTCATGCTGGTATTGAGCAAGCTATCAGTCGCGGCCTGGCTTATGCCCCGTATGCCGATTTGGTGTGGTGCGAAACCTCAACGCCAGACCTGGCGTTAGCTAAACGTTTTGCTGATGCGATTCACGCACAATTCCCTGGTAAATTATTGGCTTACAACTGTTCGCCATCATTTAACTGGAAAAAGAACCTGACGGACCAACAGATTGCCAGCTTCCAGGATGAGCTGTCGGCGATGGGTTACAAATACCAGTTTATTACACTGGCGGGTATCCACAGCATGTGGTTCAACATGTTCGATCTGGCGCATGCTTACGCACAGGGAGAAGGCATGAAACACTATGTTGAGAAGGTTCAGCAGCCCGAATTTGCCGCAGTTGAGCGCGGCTACACTTTCGCGTCCCATCAACAGGAAGTGGGTACCGGCTACTTTGATAAAGTCACCAATATCATTCAGGGTGGTGAGTCTTCCGTAACAGCATTGACTGGCTCGACGGAAGAACAGCAATTTTAGCCCCACTATTTGAGTGAAAGGTTGTGTTATCAAGAGCCTGCTTATGCAGGCTCTGTTCCGTATGACGGAGGTGAGTATGGTGACAAAGCTGGAACAATTAATCGCGCAAACAATTTTGCAGGGGTTTGATGCTCAATATGGCCGCTTTCTGGAGGTCACTGCGGGGGCGCAACATCGTTTTGAGCAGGCTGACTGGCATGCGGTACAGCAGGCGATGAAAAAGCGTATTCACCTCTATGATAGTCATGTGGGGCTGGTGGTTGAGCAATTGAAACACATCACTGATCAGCGCTGTTTTGATGTGAATTTTCTAACGCGAGTAAAAGAAATTTATACCGGCTTGTTACCGGATTATCCGCGCTTTGAAATCGCCGAAAGTTTTTTTAATTCAGTCTATTGTCGGTTATTTAAACACCGCGATTTAACCCCGGATAAGCTGTTTGTCTTCAGTTCACAACCGGAGCGGCGCTTTCGTGAAATTCCCCGTCCCTTAGCGCGTGATTTTGCCCCCAAGGGAGATTTGAGCGGTATGTTGCAGGTGGTACTCAATGATTTGCCGCTGCGTTTACCTTGGGAGAACCTGCCCCGCGATATCGGCTACATTGCGACTGCATTGCGGCAAAACTTTACTGATGAGCAACTCGCAACAGCGCGCTTTCAAGTTGCTAATGAACTGTTTTATCGTAATAAAGCCGCTTGGTTGGTGGGAAAACTGCGACTGGCTGACGAGGTCTATCCATTTCTGCTACCTATCCATCACAATGAATCAGGCGGGTTATTTATTGATACCTGCCTCACCAGCAAGGCAGAGGCCAGTATCGTGTTTGGCTTCGCCCGTTCTTATTTTATGGTTTATGCCCCCTTACCTGCGGCGATGGTGGAATGGTTGCGGGAAATCTTGCCGGGCAAATCGACTGCTGAACTGTACATGGCGATTGGCTGCCAAAAACACGGTAAAACCGAAAGCTATCGTGAATACCTAACCTTTGTTCATCAATCTAGCGAACAATTTATTATTGCGCCTGGGGTCAAAGGGATGGTGATGTTGGTATTTACTCTGCCATCATTTGACCGGGTTTTTAAGGTCATTAAAGACCAGTTCGCGCCACAAAAAGAAGTTAGTCAGACGAGAGTTTTAGAGTGCTATCAATTAGTTAAAGAACATGACCGAGTAGGGCGAATGGCGGATACCCAAGAGTATGAGAATTTTGTGATTGATAAGCATCGCATCAGCGCAGAATTGCTGACGGAATTACAGCGGGAAGTGCCGGAAAAACTGGAAGACTTAGGCGACCAAATCATCATTAAACACCTTTATATGGAGCGGCGGATGACGCCATTGAATCTCTATATAGAGCAGGCAAATGATCAGCAGTTGAAGGATGCTATTGAAGAATACGGTAACGCCATTAAACAACTGGCGGCGGCGAATATTTTCCCCGGCGACATGTTATTTAAGAACTTCGGGGTAACTCGTCACGGGCGCGTGGTGTTCTACGATTATGATGAAATTTGTTATATGACTGAGGTGAATTTCCGCGATATCCCGCCGCCACGCTATCCGGAAGATGAGATGGCCAGCGAGCCGTGGTATAGCGTATCGCCCAATGATGTATTCCCTGAAGAGTTTCGTCATTTTTTATGCACCGATCTGAAGGTACGACATTTTTTTGAGGAGATGCACAGCGACCTGTTTCACGCCAGCTATTGGCGTGGGTTGCAGCAACGTATTAAGGACGGGCATGTGGAGGATGTTTTTGCTTATCGCCGTAAGCAGCGCTTCTCCCAGCGGGTGATCTCTTGACGGCTACTGCGCGTCGCCACTCTGAGATTGCGCAGCGCTCGACCTCCTCACGTACTATGTGTACGCTCCGGGGCCTGTGCGCTGGGTGCACTCAAATTGACTTAGCTCGCTACGCCTTGATTGGATTGAAAAATATAGGTTCAAATGAAGGGAAATCGTGCCGTTGGGGTCGCAGCGGCGTGAGCCGCCGGAGTGCCCCTGGGTGTACGTAAACCCTTCAATCACTGTGCATAATCTACGGCGTCTTTACGATCTGCTTGTTCTCTCCGAACGACAAAGTTTTAACTAATTAACTCCGATTCCCCCCGCCGTATGATTGAGTGATTTCTTTCGCAGCATGAATAACCAATGCGCCAAGCTCTGTGACGCGATCGTCGGTAATACGCGATATCGGGCCGGAAATGGAAATAGCGGCAAAGGCTTCGTGATGTTCATCGAACAAACAGGCGGCGATGCAGCGCAGGCCGAGAGCATGTTCTTCATCATCAAATGAATAACCTTGTTTGCGAATCAGCGCCAGATTCTCCTTCAAACTAGCAGGGCTGGTGCGGGTATGCTGCGTGTAGGCATGCAGCCCTTTCTTATGTAAAAGCTGAACCAGCTGGTCGTCTGGCAGGGTGGAGAGAAAAGCTTTACCGGCCCCAGAGGCGTGCATAGGCAGTTTGCCGCCAATCGGCGCGGACATCCGCATCAGGGCGGTACATTGCACTTGATCGATAATAATGGCCTGATAGTCGCTGTGATCCAGCACTGCCAGATTGACGGTTTCACCCGATTCATCCATTAAACGGCGTAGCATGGGGTGAACCATAGCCAGCAAATTGCGGCTTTGCAAAAAGCTGCTGCCGACAATAAAGGCGTGTGCGCCCATCGTCCAAAGGCCTAAATCCCCCACCTGACGGACGAAACCCTGCTGTTGCATGGTGGTTAACAGGCGGTGAGTGGTGGAATTAGGTAAACCCGCCTGTTGTGCTAAATCTGTCAGTGCAACACTACCCTGTGCTTCGGAAATATATTCCAGTAATTTAAGACCCCGAGTCAATGATTGAACCTGACCGGTTGGAGCAGTCGCCATTTGCGCAGCTGCCTTGGGTTTCTTGCCCCGTTTGATCGCAATCGGTAACGCCATAAATTAGCCTCTTATCTATTATTATGGAACTCATTTTCGTTTTTAATTATGCATGCAAACCACAAAAATTGCTCATCCGATGAGTTTGGTTTCCTACCTGAAAAAGTCTCAACTGTGACTGGACTCATTACATTGACAACTTGTGCTAGGATGACAGATGAATTTTTCAGCATGTCTGATACGAATAAACAATTAAAGATGCATCGGATAATGGCCAGGCAACAGGGTAAAGAGGCGACAGTGGTGGACACAGTAACAAATAATAAGGTTAAAGAATTACACCAGCAATTAGCACAACGGATCTTGGTGTTGGATGGTGGCATGGGAACCATGATCCAGAGCTATCGGCTGGAAGAGGCGGATTACCGTGGTGTGCGCTTTGCTGATTGGCCTAGTGATCTGAAAGGGAATAATGATTTATTGGTGCTCTCCAAGCCCGAAGTCATTACTGCTATTCACAATGCCTATCTTGAAGCTGGCGCTGACATTCTCGAAACCAATACCTTTAACTCTACCTCCATTGCTATGGCGGATTATCAGATGGAGTCGCTGTCAGCTGAAATTAACTATGAAGCTGCCCGACTGGCCCGTATCTGTGCTGATGAATGGACTGCCCGCACGCCCGACAAACCACGCTATGTTGCCGGGGTGCTTGGCCCGACCAACCGCACCGCGTCTATTTCACCGAAAGTGAATGATCCGGCATTTCGTAATGTCAGTTTTGATCAGTTGGTTGAGGCTTACCGTGAATCGACCCGTGCTCTGATTGAGGGCGGTGTCGATTTAATTATGATTGAAACGGTTTTCGATACCCTGAATGCCAAAGCGGCCACCTTTGCTGTCGAATCTGAATTTGAAGCTATGGGTGTACTGTTACCCGTGATGATTTCCGGCACTATTACCGATGCTTCTGGCCGTACTCTATCCGGCCAAACCACCGAAGCTTTTTATAACTCTCTGCGCCACGTGAAGCCGCTCTCTTTTGGCCTGAACTGCGCTTTGGGGCCGGATGAGCTACGCCAATATGTCGCTGAGTTATCACGAATTTCTGAATATTATGTCAGTGCGCACCCTAATGCCGGTTTGCCGAATGCCTTTGGTGAATATGATCTGGAAGCCAAAGAGATGGCCGAGCAGATTGGTGAGTGGGCGCGGGCAGGGTTTTTAAATATTGTCGGCGGGTGCTGCGGTACCACGCCACGTCATATCGCCGCGATGGTTAAAGCTGTCGCTGGCGTTGCACCACGTCCTTTGCCGGAGATTCCGGTCGCTTGCCGTTTAGCGGGGCTGGAACCATTGACAATCGATGCTAACACACTGTTTGTTAACGTCGGTGAACGGACAAACGTCACCGGTTCGGCCCGCTTTAAACGGCTGATAAAAGAAGAGAAATATGGCGAAGCGCTCGATGTGGCTCGTCAGCAGGTTGAAAGCGGCGCGCAAATCATCGATATCAATATGGATGAGGGCATGTTGGATGCTGAAGCCGCTATGGTGCGTTTCCTGAATCTGATTGCCGGTGAACCCGATATTGCCCGGGTGCCGATTATGATCGACTCTTCCAAATGGGATGTCATCGAAAAAGGTCTGAAATGTATTCAGGGCAAGGGCATCGTTAACTCCATTTCGATGAAAGAGGGTGTAGATGCCTTTATTCATCATGCCAAGCTGGTGCGGCGCTATGGTGCGGCGATGGTGGTGATGGCGTTTGATGAGCAGGGGCAGGCTGATACTCGCGCGCGCAAGATAGAGATTTGCCGCCGCGCCTATAAAATTCTGACGGAAACCGTTGGCTTCCCGCCGGAAGATATTATTTTTGACCCGAATATTTTCGCCGTCGCTACCGGGATTGAAGAACATAACAACTACGCCGTCGACTTTATTGAAGCTTGTGCCGATATCAAAGCCGAACTGCCGCATGCCATGATTTCAGGCGGTGTCTCCAACGTTTCGTTCTCCTTCCGTGGTAATGATCCGGTGCGGGAAGCTATTCACGCGGTATTCCTTTATTACGCCATTCGTAATGGAATGGATATGGGTATCGTCAATGCCGGACAATTGGCGATCTATGACGATCTGTCAGATGAACTGCGTAATGCAGTTGAGGATGTCATTCTTAATCGTCGTGATGACAGCACTGAACGCCTGCTGGATCTGGCAGAAAAATACCGTGGCAGTAAGAGTGATGAGGTGGCGGTTCAGCAAGCGGAATGGCGCGGTTGGCCGGTGAAAAAACGCCTGGAATACTCGCTGGTTAAAGGGATTACCGAGTTCATTGAGTTGGATACTGAAGAAGCCCGTCAGCAGGCTGACCGGCCAATCGAGGTTATCGAAGGGCCATTGATGGCTGGGATGAATGTGGTGGGTGACTTGTTTGGTGAGGGGAAAATGTTCCTGCCGCAGGTGGTAAAATCCGCCCGAGTGATGAAACAAGCGGTCGCCTATCTCGAACCTTATATTGAAGCCAGTAAACAGAAAGGTACTACGGCAGGTAAAATCTTGCTGGCGACGGTTAAAGGCGATGTGCATGACATCGGCAAAAACATTGTCGGTGTGGTGTTGCAGTGTAATAACTATGAGATCATAGACTTGGGTGTGATGGTGCCGACCGAAAAAATTCTGCGTACCGCGCGGGAAGAAAAGGTCGATATCATCGGTTTATCTGGTCTGATTACGCCATCGCTCGATGAAATGGTGAATGTCGCCAAAGAGATGGAGCGTCAGGGTTTCACTTTGCCGCTGTTGATTGGGGGGGCGACCACCTCCAAAGCACATACCGCGGTTAAAATTGAGCAGAACTACAGTGGGTCCACCACTTACGTCTCCAATGCCTCGCGCAGCGTTGGCGTAGTTTCAGCATTGTTGTCTGATACGCAACGAGATGATTTTATAGCGAAAACTCGCAAAGAATACGAAACTGTCCGCATTCAACATGCGCGAAAAAAACCGCGTACCCCGCCGGTCAGTTTGCAAGCGGCACGTGATAACCCAACTGTTATCGATTGGGAAAGTTACATGCCACCTGTGGCACATAAATTAGGTGTGCAAACAGTGGAAGCCAGCATCGAAACTTTGCGTAACTACATCGACTGGACGCCATTCTTTATGACCTGGTCGCTGGCGGGCAAGTATCCGCGTATTCTGGAAGATGAAGTGGTGGGTGAAGAGGCTAAGCGGCTGTTCGCGGATGCCAATGAGATGCTGGATAAGCTGTCGGCGGAGGATTTACTGCATCCCAAAGGGGTGGTTGGTCTGTTCCCCGCTAATAGTGTGGGCGATGACATTGAAATTTACCGCGATGAGCGGCGTGATGAAGTGCTGGTGGTCAGCCACCATTTGCGCCAGCAAACAGAAAAAACCGATTTCCCGAACTATTGCCTGGCAGATTATGTTGCACCTAAATCCAGCGGTAAAGCTGATTATTACGGCGCTTTTGCGGTCACCGGCGGGCTGGAAGAGGATGCACTGGCCGATGCCTATGATGCTCAACATGATGATTACAACAAAATCATGATTAAGGCGCTGTCTGACCGGCTGGCAGAGGCTTTTGCGGAATATCTGCATGAGCGGGTGCGTAAGGTGTATTGGGGCTTTGCACCGAATGAAAATCTGAGCAACGAAGAGTTGGTACGCGAGAACTACCAAGGGATCCGTCCAGCTCCTGGCTATCCGGCTTGCCCGGAACACACAGAGAAAGGCCAAATCTGGCAGTTGCTGGATGTGGAAACGCATACGGGTATGAAATTGACTGAGTCCTACGCCATGTGGCCTGGGGCGTCGGTGTCGGGTTGGTACTTCAGTCATCCGGATAGCAAATATTTCGCTGTGGCACAAATTCAGCGGGATCAGGTGGAAGATTACGCTGCCCGTAAAGGGATGCCAGTGGCAGAAGTGGAGCGCTGGTTAGCGCCAAATCTGGGTTACGACGCGGATTGACGGCTAAGCCCCGCCGCTCTTTGGTGACCCGCATATGATCCTCAATTTATGATAGAGAGGCATGAGCGGGTCCGCTACTCTGTTTCACCATAATGAAACAGAGGAAGCACGACAAATGAAGATAGAAATACTAAAAACAGCAAGTGCACGGATGTTTGCTATTGATTTAAATAAAGCAAACCCCACAGCATTAGAGCAGCGAATCTCTCAGCGGCTATCATCGGCAAATAATCGTCCTATGTGCCTTGGGAGAGCGGCTGGTTTGAGTCTGATGCAGGATTGTAAGCAAGCCAATAAGCAGCAAGCGCAGCAGAAACAGGTTAAATTTGCCACGATGCTAACTTATGTTCAGTTTTTTCCAAAGGGTGCATAGCCCATCACTCAAATAAGTTGTGATGCAGCGTTTGTACCACTTTTTCGGCATCAGTGCCCGGCACCAGGAAGCACAGGTTGTGGCTGCTAGCTCCGTAACAAATCATGCGGATATTGAATGGGTCTAGCACGCCAAACACCTCTTTACCCACCCCGCAGGCTTGCGACAGGTTATTTCCGATAATTGCCACCAATGCCAGGTTTTCTTCCACTTCCACCCGGCACAGGGAGGAAAGTTCGGTCAGTAGCGAGCTGGTCAGCAAGCTGTCACCGATGGATGTCGAACCGGTGGTATCCAGTGTCAGTGCCACACTCACTTCAGAGGTGGTTATCAAATCAACCGAGATATTGTGGCGCGCCAGAATGTTAAAAACCTCAGCCAGAAAACCACGTGCATGCAGCATATTCAGGCTATGCAGGGTTAGCAGGGTTTGTTTGCGGCGCAATGCTAACGCCCTGAATAATGGCGGATTGTACGTTTCATTGCACACCAGCGTGCCGCCCGCGGCGGGATCTTTGCTCGAGCCAACAAACACCGGAATGTCGCTGCGCACTGCCGGTAATAAGGTGGCAGGGTGCAGCACTTTGGCACCAAAAGTCGCCATTTCAGCCGCTTCTTCAAAAGCGATTTTATCAATACGTTTTGCACCGGGAACTACGCGCGGGTCAGTGCTATAAATCCCTGGAACGTCGGTCCAGATATCAATGCGGCTGACATTCAGTGCTTCACCTAACAGCGCGGCGGTGTAATCACTGCCACCGCGGCCAAGGGTGGTGGTGCGTCCTTTACTTTCGCTGCCGATAAAACCTTGCGTGACGATAATGGCGTGCTCGATACGTGGCGCTAATTGGGTCTGGGCCAGTTCGGATAATGCATGGGTATCTGGCTCGGCGCGGCCAAAGCGATCATTGGTGCGCATAATTTTACGCACATCAAACCATTCCACCGCCACCTGACGTTGGCGCAACAGTTCGACAAACAATAATGTCGACATTAATTCGCCGTGGCTGACCAGTTCATCCGTCAGTGCTGCCGAGGTCGCCAGACTGGCCGCTTCTGACAGCATGGAAATGTTCTCCAGCATGCGATCAATTTCTTCGCGAATAACAGCTGGGTCGGAAAGTTTAGCGAGAATGCTGTATTGAATGCGGCGGATTTCATCTAAATGAAGGGCGCGTGTTTCCTGTTCGCAGCCATCGGCCAACGCGACCAACAGATTGGTAATCCCGGCTGAAGCCGACAAAATCACCAAACGAACATCCGGGTTCGATAAAACGACGTCAGCACTGCGGCTCATGGCATCAAAATCAGCCACACTGGTACCACCAAATTTGGCGACGACAGTTGGGGATGGGGCGCTGCGAGCTTGTTGGCGAGCAGTCTGTGGTTGTGAAACCTGTCGTTGTGAAGCTGAAATCATCTAAAAAAACCTCGTGTCAGATGCCATCTCGGGTGGTCGGCTGTATTTTTCTCTGTACAAGGAAATAACGGGTTATCCACTTTCTGTCAATGAAATGGCTATGAGGTATTTTCATATTTAATAATATGCTCCCTCATATCACTAAATTGATTGGATACTGGCCTGAATATGAGCGGCCACTATACTCGTCATACTTCAAGCTGCATGTGCGTTGGCTGCCTTCGCGCACTCCAGTCGTAAGCTCCTGGGGATTATGAGCCTCACCAGAGGCTCACCCTGCGGCCAGCGCAAGCGCTGTTCAAAATGGTTTACAACCAATTTGTTACTCAGTTGCCGCCTTCCTGCAACTCGAATTATTTAGAGTATCTGATTGAAGGTCTTCAGATTATGATTAAAAATCTTAAGATGAACCGAGGTATTGAGAAACATGGATCAGATCAAGAGTTGTTTCGAGAGATAATACCTATCGCAAGAAAAGAGATCTCAATCACAGGGTAACAGGATACAATCAAGGTATTCGTTTCATTAATCCTTAAGCCTAGAAGAGCGCCGCTATGAAAAATATTAATCCTAGTCAAACCGCTGCCTGGAAAGCGTTACAGCAACACTTTGAACAGATGAAAGATGTCACTATCAGTAGTCTGTTTGCCAAGGACGACCAGCGTTTTAGCCAATTTTCAGCGACTTTTGACGATCAAATGCTGGTGGATTTCTCCAAAAACCGTATTACCAGCGAAACCATGGAAAAACTGCAAGCTCTGGCTAAAGAAACTGATCTGGCTGGTGCAATTAAAGCGATGTTCTCTGGTGAGAAAATCAACCGCACCGAAGACCGTGCCGTGCTGCATATTGCTCTGCGTAACCGCAGCAATACACCGATTGTGGTCGATGGCAAAGATGTAATGCCAGAAGTAAACGCAGTACTGGCTAAAATGAAACAGTTCTGTGACCGCGTGATTGGCGGCGAATGGAAAGGCTATACCGGCAAAGCGATTACTGATGTGGTGAATATCGGTATCGGTGGTTCAGATCTCGGCCCTTACATGGTGACCGAAGCGCTGCGCCCGTATAAAAATCATCTGAATATGCATTTCGTTTCTAACGTGGATGGCACTCATATTGCTGAAACGTTGAAACCGCTGAACCCAGAAACCACGCTATTCCTGGTCGCATCAAAAACCTTTACCACTCAAGAAACCATGACTAACGCCCACAGCGCGCGTGACTGGTTCTTGTCTACCGCGAGTGATGAGAAACATGTTGCGAAGCACTTTGCGGCATTGTCGACCAACGCCAAAGCAGTAGGCGAGTTTGGTATTGATACCAACAATATGTTTGAGTTCTGGGATTGGGTCGGTGGCCGTTATTCTCTGTGGTCTGCTATTGGCTTGTCTATCGCGCTGTCGGTTGGTTTCGAGAACTTCGAACAACTGCTCAGTGGTGCACATGCTATGGACAAACACTTTGCGGAAACTCCGGCTGAGAAGAACCTGCCGATTCTGCTGGCGTTGATTGGTATCTGGTACAACAATTTCTTTGGCGCAGAAACCGAAGCCATCCTGCCATATGACCAGTATATGCACCGTTTCCCGGCTTACTTCCAGCAGGGCAATATGGAATCCAACGGTAAATATGTTGGCCGTGATGGTAAACCAGTTGATTACCAGACTGGCCCAATTATTTGGGGTGAGCCAGGCACCAATGGTCAGCATGCGTTTTATCAGTTGATCCATCAGGGCACCAAATTGGTTCCTTGTGACTTTATCGCACCGGCTATCAGTCATAACCCACTGAGTGACCATCACGCGAAACTGCTGTCTAACTTCTTTGCACAAACCGAAGCGCTGGCTTTCGGTAAATCACTGGCAGAAGTTGAAGCAGAATTTGCTGCAACTGGCAAAACACCTGAGCAAGTGGCTCATGTTGCACCATTCAAAGTGTTCGAAGGTAACCGCCCAACCAACTCTATCTTGCTGCGCGAAATCACGCCGTTTAGCTTGGGTGCATTGATTGCGTTGTATGAGCACAAGATCTTCACGCAAGGGGTTATCCTGAATATCTACTCCTTCGACCAATGGGGTGTAGAGCTGGGTAAACAACTGGCGAATCGTATTTTGCCAGAACTGGCAGGTGATGAAAAAGTCACCAGCCATGACAGTTCTACCAATGCGTTGATTAACCGTTTCAAGAGCTGGCGTTAAGCTAACGGGCTAAGCTCTTTGATCCGTGCTTATTAGCCCCTTACTGATGTAAGGGGCTTTTTTTCGGCCCGGATCATTTCACCTACTTTCAATAGGAGTATTTATGGCCAAAAATTCGCGCTCACAGTGGATAGCCAAAAATCTACAGCGTTTACTGAATGTGGGGTTGATTGCATTGGCCGCTATTTTGGTGGTCTTTCTGATAAAAGAAACCTTCCATCTTGGAAAGGTTTTATTCGTCAATAATCAGGATGCGTCTTCTTACATGCTGATTGAAGGGATTGTGATCTACTTTTTGTACTTCGAGTTTATCGCATTGATTGTTAAGTACTTTGAGTCTGGTTATCACTTCCCACTGCGCTATTTTATTTATATCGGGATCACCGCAATTATCCGGTTGATCATTGTCGATCATGAGAATCCAATTGATACGTTGATTTATTCCGGCTCGATATTGCTGCTGGTAGTGACTTTGTATCTGGCCAATACCGAGCGGCTGAAAAGAGAATAGCTGTTTATTTGATGCATAAAAATGGCGGCCATTACGGCCGCAAAGACACAGTACCAGAGGGAAAGTAAATCAAGTAAAGCAGCGGCATAAATTCAGATAACTGATAATGCTAATCGAAGGGGAAATGTTCCGTTGGGGCCGTAGTCGCGTAAGCGACCGGTGCGCCCGTAGGAACAGTCACCCCTTTAGCACCAATTTAACCCTTCACCCCACCTGCCGTTAAGCCACCGACCAGCCAGCGCTGCGCCAGTAAGAAGACGGCGGTGATAGGGATAGCCGATAACACAGCGGCAGCGGCAAAATCGCCCCACAGATAGTTTTGCGGGTTCAAGTATTGCTGCATACCCACTGCCAGAGTGTAGCTGTCCACATCGCGCAACAGCAGTGACGCGACCGGGACTTCGGTAATCGCGGCAATAAACGACAGAATAAAGACCACAGCTAAAATCGGTACTGACAGTGGTAACAGCACCAGTCTGAAAGCTTGCCATGGCGTAGCGCCATCCAGAGCAGCGGCTTCTTCCAATGAGTTATCAATGGTTTCGAAATAGCCTTTGATGGTCCAAACATGCAGGGCAATCCCCCCCATATAAGCAAAAATTACGCCGCCGTGGGTATTCAGCCCAATAAACGGCATATATTGCCCAAGGCGGTCGAACAGGGCATATAGCGCCACCAGTGACAGCACCGCAGGGAACATCTGGAAAATCAGCATACTTTTCAGCAGGGTGTCTTTGCCACGAAAACGCATACGGGCAAAGGCGTAAGCACAAGTGGTGGAGAGGGTGACAATGCCAATGGCGGTAATCACCGCAATTTTGACTGAGTTCCACAGCCATAACATTACCGGGAATGGCGGCGGTGTCACGCTACCATCAGCATGGGTTACACTCATGCCCAGAGCCAGTTTCCAGTGTTCCCAGGAAATTTGATCTGGGATCAGGCTGCCAGTGGCAAAGTTACCGGGCCGCAGTGAAATGGTAATCACCATCAGTAGCGGGAACATAATCAGCGCGATAAAGCACAGCATTAAGAAATGAGTGCCAAATAGACGCAAACGCTGGGATTTAGGTTGAACCATAGCCATCTGCATCTCCTCCTTAGTCAAAATTCATTTTGCTGGCTTTCAAATTCAGTATCGCAAGTGCGCCGACCAGAATGAAAATCAGTGTTGCAATTGCCGCTGCCAGCCCGAAGTCTTGCCCACCGCCACCTTCAAAGGCGACGCGATAGGTATAGTTAACCAGCAAATCGGTATATCCCGCAGGGGTACTGGTGCCAATCATATCCGGCCCGCCTCGGGTTAATAACTGAATCAGAACGAAGTTATTAAAGTTAAAGGCAAAACTCGCAATCATTAACGGGGTCAACGGCTTAATCAGTAACGGGAAGGTGATACGGAAAAAGTTCTGGAAAGGCCCTGCACCATCCATAGCCGATGCTTCATATAAGTCATCAGGAATGGCTTTCAACAGCCCCATACAGAGGATCATCATGTAGGGATAACCCAGCCAGGTATTCACAATCAAAATCATACCTTTGGCAGTAATTGGGTCACTGAACCATTCGGGTTTGATACCAAATAACTGATTAAGCATCAGGTTAATTTCCCCGAAGCTTTGGTTAAATAACCCTTTGAAGATCAAAATTGAGATAAATGACGGAACCGCGTAAGGCAATATCAGCAGCACGCGATAGATAGCTTTACCTTTCAGGGCATCCCATTGCACCACGCAGGCCAGTACCATACCGACGGCAACGGTCAGGATGACACTCAAGACTGAGAAGAGGATGGTCCAGATAAAGATCGAGATAAAGGGCTTTTGGATACCTTCATCTTGCAGTACCCGTAAGAAGTTTTTCCAGCCGATGGTGATAGTAAAACCGGGGCTGAGTTTTTCATTTTCCCACTGACCGTCAGCATTGATCGCCTGGTAAAAGCCAGTATCAAGGTTTGGTCGATATATCACACCTGTCTGCTGATTTTTGAGTTCTTTACCGTCAGCAGCTAATGTGTAAAGCGGGCTGGTTTCGGCGAATTGACGCAGTGAACTCATGCGCAGCTCACCCCCATTGGGCAAGACGGCCACCACGCCACTGAGTGCCTGACGATTTTGGGTAATAATGCGCAGTGAAGCGCGCTCGCCAGTCTGTTCAGCGCTGGCAGGGGCAAGGTGTAGTAACTGTCCATTGACCGCATCAAAGCTGAAAGGCTCGGAAATCAGTACGTTACTATCATCCGGGTTAGTCAGTTGTAAACGCCATTGGTTATTGCTGGGGTAAAGACCAAAAGTGTAGGTTTTACCGGTCTGGAATTGTCTATCCAGTAATACTGATTGGGCGCGTTCAAAGGTTAATTGGTTAGTACTACTGTAATTGGTAAAGGCAATGGCAATTGTGCAAATCAAGGGGAACAGAACAAATAGCCCCATCCCTGCTACGCCAGGGTAAACATAACGCCAGGCATAAGCACGGCGATTGGCAAAAACGTACAGCCCCAGAGTCACCAGAATCAGCGTCACGATGGCAAAAAGATATTCGCCCTGAGAATACATCAACACGATTAAATAGCAGGTGAATAAACTTAATATGCTGATAATAATCCACTTAAGCGCATCACTTTGCCACCAGGCGGTTTTCTTTTTACGGCTTTGGTATTCGGTGTGGGATAACTGCATAATATTCCCTTTCATACTCTTCGTACTTGACGTTGCAGCGGTGTTAGCTGCTCTCACTTACCCTACGGGCTAGCATCAATGCTGTTCAAATCGGTTTTCACCGAGCTGTCATTCACTTGCTGCCTTGCTGCAACATCAATTACTTTGAGTATGTTACAGCGAGTACTGTCGGGGCACGGCGAACCGCGCCCCTTTTGCAGGTGAAACAGTTACTTAACGACACGGGCTGCTGCGTCGTTCAATGCAGCTTCCACGGTTTGACGCCCACTGATGGCGTTCAACACCGCACTGCGGGTTGCATACCAGAAAGCGGCCATTTGCGGAATATTTGGCATGATTTCGCCTTTGGTGGCGTTAGCCATAGTTGCCGCAATACGTGGATCTTTTGCCAATTGCTCCTGGAATGATTTCAGTGCAACAGCGCCCAGAGGCTTATCTTTATTGACTTCAGCCAGGCCTTGGTCAGTTATCAGATAGTTTTCCAGGAATTCAGTCGCCAGTTCTTTGTTCGGGCTGGCGGCGTTAATACCAGCGGTCAGAACACCGACGAACGGCTTGGAAGGTTGGCCGTGGAAGGTTGGCAGTAACGTCACGCCGTAGTTGATTTTACTCTTATCAATGTTAGCCCATGCCCACGGGCCATTGATGGTCATCGCGGTTTCGCCTTTGTTAAAGGCCGCTTCTGCGATGGAGTAATCAGTATCGGCATTGATGTGTTTATTCTTCACTAAATCGACAATAAATTGCAGACCGGCTTTCGCACCGGCATTATTCACACCGACGTTTTTGACATCATAGACGCCGTTTTCAGATTTGAAGGCATAACCGCCGTCAGCGGCGATAAGTGGCCAGGTGAAGTAGGGTTCTTGCAGGTTCCACATGATGGCGCTCTTGCCATTAGCACGCAGGGTAGTATCCAGTGCTGGAATCTCTTCCCAGGTCTTCGGTGCTTCTTTGATAAGGTCTTTGTTATAAATCAGAGACAGTGCTTCGACCGCCACTGGGTAACCAATCAGTTTGCCATTAAAGCGCACGGCGTCCCAAGTGAACGGGAACAGTTTGTCCTGGAAAGCTTTAGATGGATGCAATTCGGCCAGCAAGCCAGATTGCGCGTAGCCACCAAAGCGGTCATGTGCCCAGAAGATAATGTCCGGGCCATCACCGGTCGCAGCCACTTGTGGGAATTTTTCTTCCAGTTTATCTGGGTGCTCGATAGTGACTTTGATGCCAGTGTCTTTTTCAAATTTCTTACCGACTTCCGCCAACCCGTTATAGCCTTTATCGCCATTAATCCAGATAACCAGTTTACCTTCTTCAATCTTGGCAAAAGCAGAGGAAGAGAGCACCAGTGTGGTTAACGCTGAAAGGGCCAAAACACGTGCGGTCTTACCAATGCCGGATTTTGTGAAGCTGCGAGTCATAATCCAATCCTTTTATCCAATTTTGTGGGTACCGACTTTCTTGTGAGTCATTACATCTATCTTATTGCACTGACCAAAACATTTATTACAGGGACTAATACATTACGCTGACATATTGAGTCACAACTAGATACAGCATCATCCTCCCCCTCTCTACGCCCCCCAACGAGTTATTGTGATCGACTTAACACTGCAGCCTATTCTGTGGTGTCAGACACAATAATGTAGGTCGAAATTTGCGTGTTAGATCACGTATTTGTATTTGTGATGGAACTTCTACTCGCAGTGGTCGTTCCCTCATCCTCCCATCTCCTCCCCCATGAAAAACTTTGTTACGGATGATTACCAAATAGTGCTACTCCCGCATTATCGCCGTCATTGAAACAGCGTCACCAACCAAATGTGGTTGTTCGGTTAATTATTACCCAGGTAGATCAGGACGTTGCAGCATTAACCAACGTGCGGCCCTATACTCAGGCCGCGACGTCGTCCGGGGCAACCTTGCTAAGGCATGGCGGTACGGCGCGCAGCAAGAGAGTCATCAGGGGACTGGGAGTAATCGATGGGTCATGCCGGAATTTGCTTCCGCCATTTTTCTTCAGTCAGGTTCATATGAAAAGTTGTTTGCGTAAGCGAAGGAGTAACAGATGGCTAATGTAACGCTGAGCGGCGTTTATAAGGCCTTTGGTGAGGCTGTGATTTCCAAAAATATTAATTTGGAAATCGATGACGGTGAGTTTGTTGTCTTTGTTGGGCCATCCGGGTGTGGAAAGTCAACGCTACTGCGGATGATTGCCGGTCTTGAGGATATTACCTCGGGTGAGTTGTTGATTGGCGGTAAACGGATGAATGAAGTGCCACCGTCAGAGCGCGGTATTGGCATGGTGTTTCAGTCATATGCGCTTTACCCCCATTTATCTGTAGCAGAAAACATGTCTTTCGGCCTGAAATTGGCCGGTGCGAAGAAAGCAGAAATTAACCAACGGGTGAATCAGGTAGCTGAAGTGCTGCAACTGGCTCACCTGCTGGAACGCCGACCTAAAGCGCTATCAGGTGGTCAGCGTCAGCGTGTGGCCATCGGGCGTACCTTGGTCGCCGAGCCGGATGTCTTCCTGCTTGATGAACCGCTTTCCAACCTGGATGCGGCACTGCGGGTGCAGATGCGCATTGAGATATCACGCCTCCATAAGCGCCTGCAACGCACCATGATTTACGTCACCCACGATCAGGTCGAAGCCATGACCTTGGCCGACAAAATTGTGGTGCTGGATGCCGGCAATGTGGCGCAAGTCGGTAAGCCACTGGAACTGTACCACTATCCAGCCAACCGTTTTGTCGCGGGCTTTATCGGCTCGCCAAAAATGAATTTTTTACCGGTGAAAGTGACCGCCGTTGAACCTCATCAGGTGCAGATCGAACTGCCAAATCCTAATGGTCAGTTAGTGTGGCTGCCGGTGGAAGGTGAGCGAGTTCATGTCGGTGCAAATATGTCTTTGGGTATCCGCCCGGAACATCTGCTGCCAAGCAGTGCCTCTGAAGTCACGCTGGAAGGTGAGATTCAGGTGGTAGAGCAACTGGGTAATGAGACTCAAATTCACATCCAAATCCCTGCAATACGTCAAAACCTGGTCTACCGCCAGAACGACGTGGTGCTGGTAGAAGAAGGTGCAACATTCGCCATCGGTCTGCCGCCATACCGTTGTCATCTGTTCCGTGAAGATGGCACTGCGTGTAAGCGATTGTACCAAGAACTGGGCGTCTAGTTACCACGACGGCCGGTTTCGGAAAATGTTAAGCACGCATGCCGACAGGCAAATATAACAGGAGATTACTGATGACTACTCTGCGCAAGTTACCGATAGCACTGGCTGTTGCCGCTGGTGTCCTTTCCACTCAAGCTATGGCTGTTGATTTCCACGGGTATGCGCGTTCCGGTATCGGCTGGACGGGAAGTGGCGGTGAACAACAATGTTTCAAAACAACCGGTGCTCAAAGTAAATACCGTCTGGGTAACGAGTGTGAAACTTATGCGGAACTTAAATTAGGCCAGGAATTGTGGAAAGAAGGCGATAAAAGCTTCTACTTAGACACCAACGTCGCCTATTCCGTTTCGCAACGTGATGACTGGGAATC
This sequence comes from Yersinia enterocolitica subsp. enterocolitica, assembly GCF_901472495.1. Taxonomy (NCBI): domain Bacteria; kingdom Pseudomonadati; phylum Pseudomonadota; class Gammaproteobacteria; order Enterobacterales; family Yersiniaceae; genus Yersinia; species Yersinia enterocolitica. Next base: position 2,928,266 of record NZ_LR590469.1, on the reverse strand, counting down.
GACCGACCCGGCTTTCCGCGAAGCCAACGTGCAGGGTAAGAATCTGATCGAATCCTTGCCGGGTTCCACCATGTGGGCCGGTAAACGTTTCTATCAACGTCATGACGTTCATATGATTGACTTCTACTACTGGGATATTTCCGGCCCAGGTGCAGGTTTAGAAGCCATTGATCTGGGCTTCGGTAAATTGTCTGTGGCAGCAACTCGTAACTCAGAAGCGGGTGGTTCAAGCGCCTGGATCAATAATCAGCGCAAAGATGCCGATAAAACCATCAACGATGTGTATGACATCCGTTTAGCCGGTTTAGAAACCAACCCAGGTGGTTCACTGGAGTTCGGTGTGGACTATGGCCGCGCCAACACCCAAGACGATTATTCATTAGCACCTAATGCTTCGAAAGATGGCGTGTTACTGACCGCTGAACATACCCAAAGCATGATGGGTGGCTTTAACAAATTTGTGGTTCAGTATGCGACTGACTCTATGACTTCATGGAACAGCGGCCATTCACAAGGGACGTCTGTAAACAACAACGGCCACATGCTGCGTGTTATCGACCACGGTGCCATCAATCTGGCAGAGAAGTGGGACATGATGTATGTCGCGTTGTATCAGGATACTGACTGGGACAACAACAACGGCACCACATGGTACAGCGTGGGTGTGCGCCCAATGTACAAATGGACGCCAATCATGAGTACCTTGCTGGAAGCGGGCTACGACAATGTTAAATCACAACGTACCGGTGACCGTAACGGCCAGTACAAACTGACTCTGGCACAACAATGGCAGGCAGGTGACAGCATTTGGTCTCGTCCGGCAATCCGTGTCTTCGCAACTTATGCTAACTGGGATGAGAAGTGGGGCTATAACAATGTCGATAAAAGCCCAGATAATGGGTTAGCGCAAAACGGGACCATTGGTACCGATAGCCGTGGTAAGAGCAATGAAGTGACCTTCGGCGCGCAATTCGAAGCCTGGTGGTAACAGAAGTGATGCAGCCGTCCTTTGGGGCGGCTGTTCTGTAAACATACCCAAAATAGTTCGAGTTGCAGCAAGGCGGTAATTGAGCGAATCACGATGAGTTGACGCGAAGTCAATGATTCGGGTGAGTGAAAGTAGCCAACGCACATGCGGCTTGAAGTATGACGGGTAGATTGGTTAACTTTGCCGACCTTGCCTGTGCACAGTTAGCGCTGACGCTCAATGTACGAGGGTATAACAATGAAAAAGAATCTGCTGACACTCTGTCTGGCATTGGCTCTGGGGGGCACCGCACCTCTGGCAGCACAAGCCGAATCAACGATTTCTCCTGCGAATGTTTCTATCGCGCCGACTATCAGTACCGCGACATTACAACAATTGCCCTGGCAGCCATTAGTGCCACCGGCGACGCAAGATATCAAATTGACTGCTTCCAGCCCGCAAATATCGCAAGGGAATGTGGAAGGGGCGGTAGCCGCTTTTGCTTTACCAGCCGATCGTGGATCGATGGAGATCACGCTCAGCAGTTTAGTGACAGACAACCAATTATTTGCTCCGAGCGTATTAGTGTTAGACGAACAAATGCGCCCGGCGGCTTACTATCCGTCCAGCTATTTCACTTATGAAAAAGCCGGCATCATGACCAGTGATCGCTTGCAAGGCGTGATGAAACTGACGCCAGCATTGGGTCAAAAACAGATCTATCTGCTGGTCTACACCACCCGTGATGATCTGGCTAAAACTACCAAGCTACTGGATCCGGCGAAGGCTTATGCCATGGGGGTAGGTAATGCGGTGCCCGATATTCCGGATCCTATTGCCAAACATATCCCGACCGGAAATTTAAGAATTAAAGCCACTGCCGAGCAAGGCATGGGTAATGTGATGATTGGCTTAATACAGTCAACACCGGCATCAGCACCAGTGGTGGTGGGCAGCACTGCTCAGCCTGCGGCAGTTGCTGCACCTGCGCCAGTCGCGGCAAAACCAGCAGAGCCAATGCTGAGTGAGACTGAAAACTACTTCAACCAGGCGATTAAAGACGCGGTGAAAGCCGGTGATGTCGATAAGGCGCTGAAATTGTTGAACGAAGCGGAACATTTGGGCTCAACTTCAGCCCGAAAAACCTTTATTGGTAGTGTAAAAGGCAAGGGGTAAATCCCGGCACTGCCGAATATGGCTGGATGATTGGTGCGCTTCGGCGCACCTTTTTTCTTTATATTATTCAGGGCGACTATTGTCCCTCGCTACGCCGTGTTTTAGTTAATTTTATTTTAAATATCAAATTCACTTATTTATTTTTTATAGAAATACAAAGAGTAAATGAGCCTTTATAAGACATCCGATTGGTTTTTTGTCGATATCATAAACAACTGTTTATTGTTCAGCTAATTCAATTAAAGGAACTAATTGATGTTGAAGGAAACCCAACTTTGCTCATGGGCTGCGACTATGCCGTGGTCGGCTCCATTCTCGGCGCAACCGTGGGCACCACCGATTGCAGAAGATAATATTGCACTGCTAACCATGAGTTCTATCATGGCTGAACTTAGCTCTCTCTGGGAAAAGAATAGCGGGCGCTTAAAAGCGACGGAAAGTGACAATGAGTTCTATGCGAAAAGAATAGCGTATGCGGGGGAGGTAGATGATTTATCGCATTCAAGCCCTGAGTTAACAGCGGCTCATAGAAATGAAAGCTCCTATATTATCAATCTGGAGCAGGGTATTTTTTCTAAGCTGTCCCAAAAAGGCCTGACACTCTCCAAAGATGAAAAATTGACGCCACTGGCTGCGCTAAGCCTTGTCTGGTGGCTGAACCAAGAACATCAGCCCACAGTGGATGAATTGTCTGCTGTCATTTATCGGCCAGAAAACAAAGATATCCGGCTTCAGGCAGCGATACTCTATAACCATTCCCATTATGGCAATCGCTATGGTGAAATAGCAGATATTTCCAATGCAGATTTGAATGATTGGGGCATGAGAAAGCTGAGTGCGCCAGAAAATCCGGTGTCCAGAGCGGTCAGAGCATTAAGGGTTATCCATGACGGGACGAATGCCCGGCCTGCGATACTGCAATCTCTGAAGACTAAGCTTCCACTGGCGGCTTATCTTTCTAATGGTTTTGCACCGAAAAATGCCCAGGGCAGCTATCTGATAAAGGCTTCGCCGGAATTGGGTGATATGGTTTTAACTGGCTGCGGCCAGATTGGTTTTGATACCTGTGGTCAGCAGGATTTCACTCAATTTATTGATACCCAAAAAAAAGATTTCGATATCACATACGCTGAATTCATCTTGGGTAAAAAGCCAGAAATCAAACTCGTTGAAGGCACCGCAGGCCGAAAGCCTGATATCATATACGCCGTCGGCAGTCTGGCGTTTTCACTCAAAACCACCCTTAGATTACATTATCAATTGCAAGGCAAAGCCATTAATGGATTGGTACAACAAAGTACCGAGCAATTGTATGAGCTATTACTTCGGGAAGAAGAGCAGTTACATCAAGCGGGCGGGGTGCGTTATAGCCCGACCGCCATCTTTTTATCTCATTTTAGTCAATCGAATGAAGTTGAGCCACTCACCTTGCGGCAGGCAGCAAGTGTTATCAAACACACTGGCGGATCAATGGATGTGTCCCATTTGTCTAAAGATGCTCAACAGGTCTTTGATAGCATAAAACAATTGGCAGGCAATATTGTTGCTGGTACAGCTATTGATGTGGAATATGACAGATTTGAAGTGGAGCTTAAAGCGCTGGCTCAACTTCTTAAGCCTGAGCATCCCCTACATACACTGGTGCATTACCGACTCTATAAATCCGAGCAAGAAAAAATTCAGCGGCAATTAGATTACCTCAATATGCGTTTGGCCTATGGTCATCTTCCCGCTGTTTTTGATAGGGATCAGGCAATAGAAGAGATCCTGATTGATAATAATGTAAAGAACATATATTCAAGCAGGAACTATATTTACGGTCAGGATCCCCAGTTTGGCTCTTCAAAGAAGAAAGATGACTCACCCTTTGGCGAGTTTAAAGAGCGTCTGGATGGAAGTGATCGAACCGCTGGCAATATGTCGGGCATGTTTTTGGATGTTTTTAAAGCGATGGCAGCGAAACAAACTGAATATTATGAGTTTATCCAATCTCATCCGGCAATCCATGCGCTGGCAATTAAAACATTAATTGATGAAGGTAAACGGCCTGCGGGCGGTACACTGCAAGATAACATCAATGCCCTTGCCGACGGCTATCGGCCAGAGTCTGTCAACGCGCGTTTTTGGCGCAGGGCCTGGACCTCGTTAGAAGAGCATTGGGTGTGTAAACTCCCACTACCGAACCCGATGTGCACTATCGCCAGAGTCGAAGGCCCGCGTTCCCGCAACGAAAATGAAAATATGGCAGCGGGGATGGTGGCTATGGTGATGGAGGCGGGTCAACTCAGGGGCATGGAACGCGGGGTGAAATTAATTGAAAATCCGCCACCGGGTGTAAAACCAACGGTTTCTCTCGCGCCACCTCCACGGCCTGCCGTGCCTTCCGATTTACCAGTGGGGGAAGGCGAACTGACCCAAACTCGCCAAACCATACCCAACCCGCGTGGAGAACCGATTGAAGTGCAGCGGGTAGCGCTAAAAGATCCACTAGCCTTGGATGGAATGCGTCAAGCCTGGGTCAGGCAGGGTGGCGGTGGGGCCGCCTATTGGGAAGTTGATTTAGCCACCGGTAAGGATTTAGGTGTGGTTTTGAAAGAAGGCCCCGAATTCATCAAGCAAGGCAGATTGCCGGGGGGCGGGCCAGTGCTATCAAAAGCGCGTAATCCTGAATTCAATCCTGAAATTAAGTTAGGTAAAAAGATTGGCAGTGGATTCACAGCTGAAATCTATCTTGATGCCAATAACCCCGGCTTTGTTTTAAAGAAATTAAGGCCTACACGAGATATGCTTCTTATAGATGCATTCAAGAAAGAAGTTGAGTTTTTTAATCGCTACTACGGCGAAGGTGCTGCTGAGTTAATTCGTGAGGGTGATCGACATATTATAAGAATGTACCGAGTGCCTGGGATACCCCTGATAGAGATTGAAGCTAAAACTTTCCTGCCGGGTGCGAAGGACAGTTTTTTACGTATGATTGACGATTTGGCTTATTACAATATTATCCATAATGACTTGAATTTTAATAATGTATTATATGATAAAAGAACTAACACCTTTCACCCTATCGATTTCGGTGATGCTAAAGATGGGTATTACTCACCAAGTGAACCTGGCAGCGGCGAGAAATATTGGGGCATAAAAATGCGGGTTGGATTTATCCTTGAACATATTGAAGAGTATTCACTTTCTTAGTTTGTTGGCCGTAATAAAAAGCAACCTGATGCCACCAGAGAAACAATCTGCGCTACAATGGCTCCTTATTTATGACTTCGTGGGGATAGATGTTTTATCCCCGGCAGGGAGCAAACTGCATGTCTACCAGCGATGCATCAATTATAAAGCCTATCCAATGGTGTGCCATTGAGCCGCCGAATCTACCAGCCGCTATCGCGGATTGGCTGATGGAATTAGGGTCGATGACCCGGCGTTTTGAGCTGCATTGCCAGCAGGTTCATGTCGAGCCACAACGAGAATGCTTTATTAGCCGTGATGAATTAGGCGAAGAGGCTGAACACCTGCCGATAAGTGAGCGCTATTGGCTGCGCGAGATTGTATTGTGTGGTGATAATCAGCCGTGGCTACTGGGGCGCACGGTAATCCCAGAGGGGACACTGTCTGGCCCAGATCGGGCGCTAGTGGATTTAGGCACTCTCCCCCTTGGGCGCTATTTATTTGGTGGTAACAATTTAACCCGCGATTATATTCAAGTAGGGCGTCAGGATGAGCTTTGGGCGCGCCGTTCGTTGCTGCGCTTGTCCGGTAAGCCCCTGTTGTTGACCGAAGTTTTTTTACCCGCCTCGCCGCTATATTCGATTTAAGGGGGGATTTTGGAGAGTGAGAAATTGAAGGGAAGTGAATTTCAGAGCAAATGGCGGGCTTATTGCCGTTTGATGCGCATCGATAAACCCATTGGCTCATTATTACTGTTGTGGCCGACCCTCTGGGCGTTATGGCTGGCAGGGAAAGGTATTCCCGACACCAAAATATTGATTGTTTTTGTCTTGGGCGTTTTTTTTATGCGCGCGGCTGGGTGTGTCGTCAACGATTATGCTGACCGCCGCATTGACGGTTTTGTGAAACGCACCGCATCACGGCCATTACCTAGCGGTCTTATCAGTGAGAGAGAAAGCAAAGTCCTGTTTGTGGTTCTGGTATTGCTCTCGTTTGGGTTGGTTCTCACGCTCAATAGCATGACCATCTGGCTGTCATTGGCAGCACTGGCATTAGCCTGGGTCTATCCCTTTATGAAGCGGGTGACACATCTGCCGCAGGTGGTGTTGGGTGCGGCCTTTGGTTGGTCAATCCCGATGGGTTTTGCCGCCGTGAGCGAAAATTTACCGTTAGTTTGTTGGCTACTTTTATTGGCTAATATCTGCTGGACGGTGGCTTATGACACCCAATATGCGATGGTTGACCGTGATGATGACCTGAAGATTGGCGTCAAATCTACTGCGATTTTGTTTGGTCAACAGGACAAGCTGATTATTGGTTTGCTGCAACTGGCAACGCTGGTTCTGATGGTAACTATTGGCTGGCTGATGAATCTTGGCGGGGCATTTTATTGGTCAATCCTGCTGGCTGGCGCGTTGTTTGTCCACCAACAGAAGATGATTGCCGGGCGTGAACGTGACCCATGCTTCCGCGCGTTTTTGAATAATAATTACGTGGGATTGGTGCTATTTCTCGGGATTTTTATTAGTTATCTATAAAAAAATGGCCAGATGATGAATCCGGCCATTTTTGCTTTTGCTTAACGGAGCGAAGAGTTAGTTTTCTTCTTTATCCTCTGCCTCGGGTTCTGGCAGCAGGTTATTTGTTTCTGCCGGCATACTGACGCTTTCAATCGTCAGCTTCACTTCCGGTGTCATCAATGCGCTCAGCATATTGTAAACTTCCAGCGTATGTTCCTGAATTGCATCACCGCTGTCACTGATATAACCCTCTTCGCGCAATGTGCCCACCAAGGTTGAGAACACGGCTTTATCGAAGAATTCCGGTGCGTTAATCCCATGCAGCACAGACAAACGCTGCGCCATAATGCGGCTCTCTTTCTCCAGCGCACCCCGATTGATGCTGGGGTTCGCACTAAGTAATGACAGAGTAATCGCATAACGTTGCAGGGTTTCGCGCACACCCGCCGCCAGTAATTGCAGTGGGCGGATACGGGCTGGGTTCAGCACCAACTCGCTCCCTTTGTCGCAAATCAACTGCTGGCGCGCCAGTTCATCAATCAGCGTATCCAGGGTCTGTGGCAGTTGCTCTTTGCTGTAATGCAGGAATAATTCAGCTTTTAACATCGGGTAGATCATGCTGATTTGGCGTAACAACTCGGCACGGGTAATGCGTCGTTGGTACATTACCATGCTGGCAATCAGTGATGGCAGGATCAGCAAGTGCTGAATGTTATTGCGATAATAGGTCATCAGCACGGCTTGCTCCCGTGGCAGGATGATAATGTCACCAATATTGTCTTTCTCCACCTCGAACTTATTCATATTCAAGGCGTGATTAAGTAACTCTTCCGGCGTTTTATCCGGCACGGTGACATCTTTCGCATAAGGCACATTGCGCATCAGTTGCAAGTAGCAATCAAGTTGCTCAAGTAACTGCTCGCGAGTGAGTGAACGCTGACGTGAAGCTAGCAATGCGGTAGAACACAAGTTCATGGCATTGGCTGCTGCTGCATTGTTAATTCGGACCATAATCTTACCGGCCAAATCATTCACCGCCGGCGTCAGCCAGCTTGGGCGCTGCGCTTCAATAGGATCGATAGCATCCCGCCATTGCGGCACATTGGTATTCAGATAGGTGGTCAACGGTATCGGCTCACCAAAGTTGACGTAGCCTTGACCGAGATTACGCAGCTTGCGCAAACCCCGCAACATCTGCAACAGGCTCTCTTTCTCTTTAGTCGCACCACGTAGTTCTTTGGCGTAAGTACCCACTTCCATCACATGCTCATAGCCGATGTAAATCGGCACCAAGGTGATTGGGCGTGAACCGCCGCGCAGCATAGCCTGTATGGTCATCGACAATGTGCCGGTTTTTGGCTCCAGCAGACGACCGGTACGTGAGCGCCCACCTTCAACAAAGTATTCCACTGAGTAGCCACGGGTGAATAACTCACCCAGGTATTCACGGAACACGGTGGAATAGAGCTTGTTGCCTTTAAAGGTACGGCGGATAAAGAACGCACCTAAGCGGCGGAAGATCGGGCCAGCAGGCCAGAAATTAAGGTTAATACCAGCAGCAATATGCGGCGGCACCAGCCCCTGGTGATAAAGGACATAGGAGAGCAGCAGGTAATCCATGTGGCTGCGGTGGCAAGGTACATAGACGATTTCATGACCATCTTGCGCCAACTGCCGTACACGTTCTGCATTATGGACGTTAATCCCTTGATACAAGCGGTTCCACGTCCAGCTCAAAACCCTATCCGACAGACGCACCGCTTCATAAGAGAAGTCGGCAGCAATTTCTTCCATCAGCGTTATGGCGTTTTGCTGTGCTTTCTCATGGGAGATTTTCTTGGTGCGAGCTTCATCGGCAACCGCTTTTTCAATCGCCTTGGAGGTTAACAGCTTCTTGAACAGGTCTTGACGTGCCGGTAGGCTCGGGCCAACCGCAGCCAAACGCTGACGCGAGAAGTGCATCCGCGCTACGCGTGCCAATTTATGGGCAATCGTTTTATCTGTACCATGCTCACTGGCCATCCGGCGTAGTGAAACCGTGGTGGAGAAACGCACAAAGCTATCGCGACCCAGCCACAATACTGCAAAGAATTTCTGCACGCCGTTCAGTACGCGCAGATGTGGCGTACCGTGGCCTTCGCGCCCTGGAGAGCGGCCAAACATCACCGACACCGGCAGCATTTGAATATCCAGCTCCGGGTTGTTGCGATGCAGATCGAGATAATCGTGGAATATTTTTACCGATTCCTGCTTCGGGGCGTAGTAGCGAAACACCCTTGGGCCGTTATCGATAAAGACATGGCTGGGAAGTTGCACGCCATCGATTTCCAATGGAATCAATGGGTCGGGCAAATCCTGTGCCTGACACTGCGCTCGCAAAGTCAGTAAATCAGCCTTAGAATTGTAAGGCAAAACGTACAGAATAGGACGAGACGGGTCTAACCCTAACTCAGTCACAGGATCTGCCGGAATAACCTTGCTCTTTACCAACAGTTTAAGTGGTAAATTCAATAACTTATAATATATTTTACGCCAACCTGACATAACTACATGAAGCCTCTTGTTAGCAATTCGTCGCAAGGATACCAGAAACTGGTTTTGAGATCTGTGGTGATGAGACAACAGAAAGCGGCAAAAATCATCATTAACTTAAGATAAAGGCAATAAAAATGGCAAATCAGTCAACAGGATTAACCCGAATCTATAAAGCCGCTGGTTATTCTGTGAAAGGTTTAACCGCAGCCTGGAAAAATGAAGCCGCGTTTCGTCAGGAAGCAGTGGCTGCCATACTCGCTATCATACTGGCCTTCTGGCTGGATGTAGATGCCACAGCACGCATTTTATTGGTTGCGAGTGTGGTGTTAGTCATCATTGTTGAAGTCATCAATAGTGCTATTGAAGCGGTGGTGGACCGCATCGGCAGCGAACTCCACGAACTATCAGGTCGGGCCAAAGATATGGGATCTGCTGCCGTGTTTCTGGCCATTTTGTTGGCGCTATTTATATGGGTAACCGTGCTCTGGCAACATGTCGGCTAAGAATGAGATAAACATCGCTGTGGATGTAAACAGTGATTAATCCCTGTTTTTATTCACTCTTTGGTTCCCAATACCCGCTTACCTGTATATACTCACAGCAAGACTGTATAAACAAACAGGGGGCGGAATGAAAGCACTTACTACCAGACAGCAAGAGGTTTATGACCTTGTGCGCGATCACCTAGCGCAAACAGGTATGCCACCGACCCGTGCCGAAATTGCGCAGCGTCTGGGGTTTCGCTCTCCTAACGCCGCTGAAGAGCATTTAAAAGCACTGGCCCGTAAGGGCGTTATCGAGATTGTCTCCGGCGCTTCTCGCGGTATCCGTCTATTGATGGAAGAAGAAGATGGTTTACCACTGATTGGTCGGGTTGCCGCAGGGGAGCCACTGTTAGCGCAGCAGCATATTGAGGGGCACTATAAAGTTGATCCCTCCATGTTTAAGCCGAGTGCGGATTTCCTGTTGCGGGTAAATGGAATGTCGATGAGAGATATCGGTATTCTGGACGGCGACTTACTGGCAGTACATAAAACTCAAGATGTGCGTAATGGGCAAGTAGTTGTTGCGCGTATTGATGATGAAGTAACGGTAAAACGCTTGAAAAAACAAGGTAATATCGTACAACTTCTGCCAGAAAATAGTGAGTTTCAGCCGATTGTAGTCGATCTGCGTGAACAAAGTTTCACTATTGAAGGTCTGGCCGTTGGTGTCATCCGTAATGGCGACTGGATCTGATTTTCGCGTTTATCTATATACCCTTCATTAAGAAGGGTATATAAAGAATTTTACTCCTTTCATATTTAATTCAATCTAGTTTGAGAACATTCCGATAATAAGTTATTACTTGCTGTTTTAACTGAATATTACGAGGTTTTCCTTTCTGTTTATTTCTCAAGTTGCAGTCATTAATACTAATCTGACTTTAATTATCAGTATCCTCTGCTATAGTTATTCATACGGTAAGCGAAGCAACAAGTTATTATATTTTAAATTATTTACCGTGTTGAATTAAATAAACTGACTAATCCCAAGGTAACGGAGATATTATGAATAAAGATCAAGCCGACGGTAACTGGAAGCAGTTTAAAGGTAAAGTGAAAGAGAAATGGGGCAAGCTGACCGATGATGACCTGACAGTCATTGAAGGCAAGCGTGACCAGCTGGTAGGGAAAATCCAGGAGAAATACGGCTATCAGAAAGAGCAAGCCGAGAAAGAAGTGAAGGCCTGGGAAGATCACAGCAAATATCGCTGGTAGCAGCGTTAAACGGAATTAAACTGATATCGATATAAATATATCTGGCCTTTAGTTTTATAGAATAATCATATTATTCAATAACCATTCTTTTTTTATATTTTTTAAAATTCAAATGAGTGGTGACTTTAATAATTAATAATATTCTATAGGTATTCTATTTATATCGAGTTGACACAAGGAGGTGTCTTGTTTTACTTAAAGCCCATCCATATTTTCTACGGTTCTAATTCAGCTCATATTTATCCTGCCGCCTATCTGACGACAGTCTACTTTTACCACGAGATACTATTTCTTCTTTGTCACAATAGAATGGTCGTGATCACAATGATCATGGCTTTCGCATGCTTCAACTTCCCCACATTCCGCACATAAACCATGAGCTTCAACCACAGTATGGCGCAGGGTAAAGCCCGATTGTTTGGCCAGTTGCGCCAGAGATTCTTCGATACCAACAGTTGTCCGTTCAGTCACTATCTTGCAGCGATCGCAGATAAATAATGCCGAAGTATGAGTTGGCTCTTCAAAATGATGGCACAACACATAGCTGTTTGCTGATTCAACACGGTGAATAAACCCCTGCTCAAGCAAGAAATCCAATGCACGATAGACTGTTGGCGGTTTAGCTTGTGGTTCAGAAACACGCAGTAAATCCAACAGATCATAAGCACTGATCGCACCAGGTTGTTGCGCCATCAAACGCAAGACTTCAAGACGTTGCGGTGTCAGCCGGACGTTTCGTTGTTGGCACAGGCTTTCAGCCTGAGCAAGCAGCTTTTCCTGATTGATAGGGTTCATCATGTACATCCCGCAGCATTTGAATGGTATCGATTTTATCATATTTACAGCTAATCGCCGATAGATGAAAAAAATGGGATGTCGTGGAGTGTCACAACTTTAGCAAGTTGCAGCAGCTAGCCGCGGATTGCCATATGTTGAGCTACAACTATCACTCAGGCCGCCATCGTAAAGTTCTATGGTATAATCACAAATTCCTTCCCATTGTTTGGTTTGCTCAATGAGTAATATCAATGGGTAATTGATGCAGCCATAACCGATGAAACTACAGTAAATGTACCAAGCTCAGACTTTTTCCAGCACTCAGGCCGATAAGCCACATTACCCCCTGCAACGTTTCTCCGTCGCGCCGATGCTCGATGGGACGTACTAACAATAAATATCAGTAAGTTACAAATTCACGGGGTGCTATTGGGGTGCTGGTGGTCTAAGTTTTTCAACACCATCAATATTATTTGATCCGCGCCAACTCTGTTTTTGCTTCCCCGCGCCGCTTATCAATAAAGTCCGCTAAATCGTTAACGTGCACCATTCTGGGAGCCTTTTGTGAGTCACCGATACGGAAGGTGGGAACCGGCAGATCACCAGCGCCAGCTTTCTTATCTGCTGTTGCAGGCTTCATACCGAAATACCGCTCAGCAATATCGGACAGCGGGATCGTTGATGTTTCAAACTCAGCCATTAACAAAAATGTTGTATTCATACATACCCCACACTGTTTATTTAAAGGCCCGCCGCACACAGGCCGTGACTAAAATTATTCTGCTGCTGGTGGATCACACTGAACCGGCTCAGCGATAACGCCATGACGGTTTAACACACCAATAATTAATTCCCTCTTACAGCCGATCGCTGGCACGTCACGCAATTCATTTACCAGCATTGAGAAAATATGGCGTGGTATTTCTGCTGGTTTGGCTGCTGTGAATAGCTCTGTAAAATCATCAACACCCATTTCATTGGATTTCTCGGCTCTGTCTTTGTCCAGGGTAACCACATTTTGGGCGCAAAATCTCCATCGCCACGCAACAGGCGGCAACGCTTTCAACTCTGCAAGTTGCTCACGCAGTGATAGCAGTTCCTCTAATGCCTCCGCATCATTGAGTGCCACCTGACCATGTTCAACTGACGACCATTTCATTTCACTGGCTATGTTCCTAATTTCTGCAATCCGCTTTTCCAGCTGCTCTTTACTCAGCATCTGCATTACCCTCGATCTTGAAACGGTAGGACGAATGGCAGTGGTGTCTACTGCCATCTTGTAGATGGCTTTAATGGTTGACCATCCAATTACTGTCCTTACCGTTTGAACCCCCAAGTCATTACAGCGCTCACACGAATAATGTTCGTCATAGTTGCCGCCACACTTCTCACATGTAATATCTGTCTCTGTGAAGAATTCACCGCTTAAAGCGCCTTTCGCTCCGTTTCCTGCTGTCAGTGATTCTGGCATGATGCAATACCCTTCAGGCACAAGTAGCTTCTCGTTTGCCGCTGATAACGCTGCTTCTGCTTTCTCAATTCTATCTATCAGAGTGATAATTGATGATGCTGGGATGAACGCATGCCGTAGGGGGGAGATAGCTATCATTTCTTCGCAGTGCTCTCTTAGCTCTTCGATGTTATTCATCAGTTGTTACCCCTCATGGTGCGAATTGCAAAGCCCATAACTTCTGGCTCATTTCTGGTGATTTTTAATGCTTTCCCGAATTCTGGGATAAACCTGTTATCGAAACTATTCAAAATAGTAGTGCAGCAGCCAACATTTCTTTCTTCGCAGTTTTCAAATGCGAATGAGCAAATCATTGGCATCTGATTTTCATTGCAAATATCGATAATTTGCCTCATCAGTGGGCTGATTCTTTCGTCATAAACGGATTCTAAATCGTATATTTCAGGCATTCTGTTCACTCCTCAGGCTGGCGGCGAAACTCAATGCTTCTTTACTAGCCACAGCCCAATGCCGCTCGGCCTCGTAATCACCATCACTGTCATCTGCCCACGATTTAAATGCTTCCGCCAATTCATCAACACCCTGAGCCTTTATTTCGTTAAGCGCCTTATCCGTCGCGATAAATGGGTTTTCGGCATTAACATCACGAGAAACGTGCATGTTTATTTCGGATACATAATCAAGAGGGATGCTGGCACACATGCAATCTTCACCCTCATCAACAAACTCAGAATGATTTTCGCTAATATCGGTGAGTAGCTTTAGCATTACTGCATTTTCGCCAATCAATTGCTGCACTCTCGCTATTGTGTCACCCGCAACAGCGCCGGTAATACCCAAAGCCTCAGCAATCAGTGAGCAGGTATTGAGTGCAGCATTGCGCTGATCCTCAATGTTAGCGATTTTGCGAATAAGGTACTCGGCCACACTCTCGTTAACGAACATGTCACCGGCAACGCATTTACCAGTAATCAGCCCATGCATTTCAATTACGTTCATCACTGTTTCCTCGCATAGAGAACGCCATCCACCGGAAGGCATTCATATTCAGGTGGTAGACCTTGTTGCTGGATGTCGGCTATACAGTTCTTATCATCCGGATAGACGTAGCCTTGCGGCTCGTATTGGCACGGCTGGAATGTGTAGCAGACGAGTAAAAACAGGCCGTACATCATGATTGAGTAGCCGCAGTCAGCTCATTGAGCCGCGCTGCGAAAACAACACGGATCTGGCTTGGCGTCATTGGTACTATTGCAATGTCAGCCTGGGGGATACCCTCAAGCATCGGCCATTCCTTACCGTCATCGATGTCCAGTTCTTGGCGTTCGGTGGCCAGCATAATCAGATCGCAGTAATGAACGACTGAGGACATTTCGGCAGGAAGCCCAAATTTTTCACGTATAGCCATATCAATCCGATGCTCAATAACTTTGTAATCGGGCAGCAGACGTTTAAGAGGGGAGGGGATATCTCTGCAATATGCTTCGGTTGCATCATGCAGCAGAGCTTCAAGTGCAAATTCTTCCGGCACAATCTGGCTCATTAACCAGCAATGTTGGGCCACACTATAGAAATTCGGCAGGTGACCGGCAAAGCGGCATTCATGTGATAACGCCTGCGCGATATCTTCAATACAAATACTGCTGGCCAGTGGTTTTAAATAATCAAAGTCCAGCCCTGAATAAGTCGTAATATAAGACATAAATATACTCCACACGGTTTTTAGGTAATGCCCCGCCAAATACCCCATTGCTGGGATATTTGAAGTGATACTAATAAGTTAGGGTTTAATTAATTACGCTTTGAATTTACCAATAAAGGTTTCAACTTCGACGTCTTTAAATTTAGCGGTAAGCAATTCAAGAAATTCTACGGCAATCTTTTCTTCTTCCGCTTCCAGTTGAACAATGCGCAATACTAAAACGGGAACATTGCCGCCGGTGAGAATGCTATAGCGCAATTTAAATCGACGTTCACCTAATCCCTCATAAGGAATACATTTAAATTCAAATGCCGCTGGCATGACATCTTTGCTTTTGGCTTCCACACTTTCCATTACAGATCGTTTCGCGCTGAAGTCCTGGTCTTCATGATCGGCCGAACTGGTTTGTTCAATGGTAATACGGCGAACGGCACCAACGGCTTTCTTTATATCCAGCACTACACCATCAACATCAAAGGCCAGCAAGAACTCACGGTAATCTTCCAGCCATTCAGCAAGTTCTTTCTGAGTCTGCTTACGACCATCAATATTAAGCAGTTCACGGAATGGCGCTGTTTTTTTGAGTGATAAGCTGGCGGTGTTATCGGCATGCCCTGGATTTAGCAGAGTGCCAATGTTGAAGATAGTTTGTGCGCGCATTTCATCGGCATCAATAAAGCAGCGAACACCGTCACCAGCATAGCCAGATGAATATTTTACAAACTCATCAATGTTGCTGGTTTCCATTGCACCACGGAAGCGGTAACGCTCAAGCTGGAACTGCTCAAGACTTTTAACTGAAACGCTAGCGGGTAAAGCAATGGTATCGCAAGCGGTGGAAGCTAATTTCCGTTCAACTAATGATGCTAATACCATATCGCGAATTTCGGTGATGGCTGATGAATCTAATTGTTGAGACATATATAGTCCTTAATCATTTAATTAATAGTGTTCCGTAATGGCAGTTAATTAACGGTCTTTAATTTACCGTCAGCATCACCCTTAATTGTGAATAACTGGCCCTGATCTTCCTGCATAATTGCCAGCTTACCGCCTTTGCCAACATACATAGGCGTTTCGGTCGTATCTTCTTCGGAGGACTTACCGCGAGGTGTTGGGGTGGTGAATTTAAGCTTATGGGAGATCATAACGCGCTTTTCTTCCATTGAATTACTCATACGAGATAAATCAAACTCAATGGTTACTTTTCCTTTACCGCCATTATTCAGAACGCCTAGCGCGGCAGCATTTAAAGCAGCAGATATTTTATTTTCGAAAATACCGGCATCCAGTTCACCAAGAAACTCCGGTACCACGGTTTTTCTGTCTTCACTCATTGGGGCGACCCTCAGTAATGCAGTTCGCACTGCGTTGTTTACTCCACACACAGAGAAGTACTCCGATCCGGGGGCTTTATACTGTACGGGTTTAAAGGGATAACCCGCCCGGAGCACTTCTCTGTGTGAAAAGGGCGGCTGGCCTAATCTGGTGTTGGCAGGCGCAGCCGCTAAAGACACAGCACAGCAATGGATTAAATCTGTGCCTGGTTACTTCTCCACCTCAGGCGGCGGTGGTATCCTCAAAGTCCCTACAGCAAGGAGGATTTTTCTGTGAACAATGAAGACATAAACATTCGTCTTAAAGCTATGGAACTTGCCATTACGCGTCTTGCAACTTCAATTACTGAAAATGGCGGGCCATCATCTACAGATCTAGAAGGACACATTCTTTATTTTCGAGAGCGTCTTGGTCGTGGTGATTTAGAACCTCAACAAGAACTAATTTTCAAACAAACACTGGCGCTGCTTGATCCGCTATCACCAAAACCAGGCGACCTGTTTTAATTATCCGTTTCACAAAGGCTTTTACTGGTGTAATAACCACGCTTCACGGCTGCTTGATTACTCAGCATCGACTCAGCGAGGCGTATGTTTTGGTTGGTTTTTGCATTAGGTTTAAGTTTCTGGAGTTCTTTGGAGTCCTCGAGCAACAAACGAATCAATGCAATTTCACATTCATTAATAGCCTGGTATTTAAGCCCGGAAGGTAGGTTAAATGTCCTGCCTTCAAGTTTATCGCTATCTTTTTTGCTGATTTCCATCCTGGTTACTCCACACTGTTAAACTCGGCGTTCTTCGAGCATCCGGTACTGATATCTCACATCTGGTTTATTCGATATCAACTCATCCAAATGCTTTAGCGCTATAAGTTCGGGTAGTCCTTTACTTATTGTTTTCCAAGCACCTTTACCAATTCTTCTTTGTATCACCCATGCCTGATAGTCCATTTCAGCTACTCCACACTGTTAACTCTACTAAGCGAATCATCCGGTGTTTCGTATGCCACCGGCAGCTACTTCGTGGGCGTCCTGCCTGTTCGCTGTTGATGGATTCAGTATTAGTAAACTTACATTTAAAGTCAAGAATAAAAGTTAAGTTAACTTACTTTTAAGGCTGGGGCATAAAAAAGCCCGCGCATAGCGGGCCTCTTTAAGAAGATATAAGTGATTATGGTAGGTCGATGATTATCTGCTTTACTACACCAATCAGTTTACAGGTGTCATCTACTTCAATAGGCTTGAATTGAGGGTTTAACGGCATTAAATATTTATTAGGGCCATCAATTACAAATTTCTTAATTGTCGCTTCATGATTTCCATTCGTCTGAGCTATAACGATTTTTTCATTAACATCTTCAATAAATCCGTATTCTGGATCGACTATCACAATAGCCCCTTCAGGGATGCTTAGTGAGCCTGATGCTGTCATTGAATCGCCTTTAACTCTTAAGGCAAATGCAAAATCAGAAATTTTTGCTGTAGTTTCAACCCATTCAGATCTAGCACCAGTCGAGTTAAGTGCTTCAGTCCAGGCACCGGCCTGTACCCATGAAATAACGGGGACAACTTTTGATTTACTGGCCATGGCCTTTATCGAAGGTTCTAATTCTCCCTTTCCAGATAAAAGCCACTCTGGTGAACATTCAAGCAATGAGGCGAGTTTCAGCAGGCTATCGCTGGATAGGCCGGTAGCATCACTTTCCCATTGAGTTACGGCAGACGCAGAAATGCCTACATATTCAGCGATATCTTTTTGGGTCAGCTTCAACTGCCGCCGCCTGAATTTGATTCTTCCGCCAACTGTATTCATAGCATCCACCACATATAAAAGACGTAAGTAATCTTACATTCAGTTGACGTAAGTAGTCTGTGAATATACGATGTAAGTATGCTTACTTTTATGGAGGTAACTATGCATAAAACTGACGTTCTTGAATTCTTCAAGGGCACATCGAAAACCGCTATAGCTCTTGGTGTTTCGCATAGCGCTGTTTGCCAATGGGGTCACATCATTCCAGAAAAGCAGGCTTTAAAAGCTGAAAAGATTACGGAGGGGAAATTGAAGTATGACCCATCCGACTACCAGAAGCCTACGGCACCCGCTGCTTAAGTTAAACCACCAAAGAGAGAGAAACATTGTGGATAACAAAGACTTTCCAACCCAACCGGATATCAGTGACGCAATACACCAACTGATAACTCAGACGCCGGGCAAGTATGACGCGATGGCTAAACAGTTATGCCCATTATCCGGTACCGAGAATGCATTGCGTAACCGCGTTCGCCAGTTGGCGGGGCAGGTCGTACCACTGGGCATGGCGATAGAGATGGAATCAATCTCTGGCCGTTCCGATATCACAGAGGCGATGTGTAAGCGTGCTGGTGGTGTGTTCGTGAAACTGCCAGATGTTTGTGATATCGGAAACGAAGAATTACTTATCAAATTTAATGAGTTACTGGCGGCTCTGGGTGATTTTGGTCGTGCTCATAATGAATTTACAGCGGACGGAGTTTTAGATCGCAACGAGAGTAAGAGATTGAAAGCTAAAGGGTATAGAGCACAGTCGATTATTGCAGAGATTATCGTTGTTTCAGAAATGCTGTGGGGTGATGGCCCGGTGTGCGGCACCGGACCATCGGGTGCATTAACTAAACGTGTGGAGTAATTAACGCATGAACATTGTAGCGGCTAAACGTTCTATTCCGCAACTGCGTTGCGTTTGTGTCAGTCCGTTCCGGTATGAACGAATGATAAAGGGTCGGTGGGTACCGTGCAACCACAGCAGGGCGCGGGGAATTGTGGGTGCGGTTCGCCGTAAGTGGGGCCGCGTATGACAAATCCCGGCTCAACTACTACCAACCCAATCCAATTACTCGATCGTTATTACAACGATAAGCGCGGCGTTCGTGTTCACGTTATTGGCTACGACAACGCAACGGGGAAAGTCATTTTTCGTCGTGATGACTATGAGCATGACTGTTCAATACCCATCCGGCGTTTCAGGAAAGAATATAAGGCGGTTGTATGAGCGTAAAGCTATCCAGTTATGTATGGGACGGCTGTGCGGCTGCGGGTATGAAGATATCAAAGGTGGCGATTATGGCCCGTCTTGCTGACTTCTCTAATGATGAGGGTGTGTGCTGGCCGTCCGTAACGACGATTGCCCGGCAGATAGGGGCAGGTGAGAGCACCGTTCGTACTGCGCTGGCTGAACTGGAAACTGATGGCTGGTTAAGCAAGAAAGCCCGCCGCGCCGGTAATCGCAATGCTAGTAATGTTTATCAGTTGAATGTTGCCAAACTTAAGGCTGCTGCTCATGCGTCAGAATCCGACACCTCAAAATCTGACGGGTCAAAATCTGACGGGTCAAAATCTGATGGCTCAAAATTCGACGGGTCAGAATCTGGCAATAATGGCACTTTTGACCCGCCAGAATCTGGGGGCGATCCGTCAGTAAAATCAACACCAGATCCATCAAGTAAAAACACTTTTGGGCAACCGCCAGTGGCGGAAGCCCGAGATGAGAATATTTCTAAAGAAATTAAATTCACCGACGAAGCTATCGAGGTACTCAAACACCTGAATCAGCTCACTGGGGCTAAATACACCACCATAAAAACCAATCTCCAGAATATTCGCGCTCGCCTTACTGATGGCCATGACAAGCAATCACTGATCTTGGTTGTGGATTATTTGGTTAATCGCTGGCTTGGCACTGACTGGTCTAAGTATTTGAACCCAGAAACCATGTTTCGCCCGACTAAATTCGATGGAAATTTACTGGCTGCCGGTGTTTGGCACAGTGAGGGGCGGAAGACCGCATCGCAACAGGACCAGGCTACAGATCACACAGAGCGGGATAAAGCCTATAAGCGCTTTACTGGCAGAGGGCTACCTGTTCGCAACCCTAGCGCCCTCGAAACCATGGTTATCAAAAAAGCCAGTAGTGCGGGTGTTCGTGGGGCTAAAGGTGATTCCGGCGTAATTAAATGGAATGCCATCTGGAAAGAATGCAGCCAGCGCTTGAGCGGGGAGAAAGCAGCATGACCTATCAAGTTATTTATGCCGATCCACCGTGGGCCTATCGTGACAAAGCGAATAGCGGTAAGCGCGGTGTCGATTTCAAATATCAGACCATGGATCTTGCTGATATCTGCCGTTTGCCTGTGTGGGAGCTGGCGGGTGATAGTTGTTTGTTGGCTATGTGGTGGGTACCGACTCAACCACTGGAGGCGTTAAAAGTTGTTGAGGCTTGGGGATTCAGGCTGATGACTATGAAGGGCTTTACCTGGCACAAGACCAACAAATTAAAAGGGAACAGTGCGATCGGCATGGGCCACATGACCCGCGCCAATAGCGAGGATGTGTTGTTTGCCGTGAAGGGCCGGTTACCTGAACGCCTGAATGCCGCTATCTGCCAGCACCAGACGGCCCCGCGTGGTGAGCACAGCGCCAAACCTGATATTTTCCGTGATCTGCTGGTTCAGTTGTTGGGTGATGTTCCCCGCATTGAGTTGTTTGCCAGAACACAGGCCGAGGGCTGGGATAGTTGGGGTAATGAGTGCATCAATAGTCTGGAATTAACCCCTGCCACTATTCTGGCTGCACCACAAAGTCAGCTGCAAAATATTCCTGAAATTATTCCGGTACCGGAAAGTGGGGTAACCGCTTGAAACTAATCCTGCCATTTCCACCATCAGTTAATAGCTACTGGCGCGCCCCCACAAAGGGGTCGTTAGCGGGTCGCCATCTTATCAGTGCGAAAGGTCGTCAGTTTAGAGTTGAGGCTTTAGCCTGCGTTCTTGAACAGTTACGGCGGGTACCAAAAGCGATTACTGGTCATGTAGCGGTGACCATCAATTTCTACCCACCCGATCGGCGCATCAGGGATATGGATAATTATCTGAAAGCGCCGCTTGATGCTCTCACTCATGCGGGTGTTTGGGGTGATGATAGCCAGGTAAAAAAGATGGCGCTTGAATGGGGTCCAATCATCAAGGGAGGGAAGATAGAGATAGTTATCAGTGAGGTGAATAAAAATGTTCCTCGTTGATATTGTATTGATGTACAGTGTTTGTACAGTTATTCACCTCTCCAGTTGTGCGGACATTGGATTGGAGAGGCTGGTTAAAACTAATGTGTGGAGTGAATTATGAATCAGTTACTCGTAATTGAGGGTGTTTCCGTTCGTCTCGATAATTCTGGTCGTTACTGCCTGAATGACTTACATCGTGCTGCTGGCAGCGAAGAGCGTCATAAACCCAAATATTGGTATGCCATTCAACAAACCCAAGAGCTTGTACGAGAATTGACCGAGGGGGGTATTCCACCTCTGGAACAAAATCAACCGGTTAGCGTTATACGGGGCGGTAACCAACAAGGGACTTACGTTTGTAAAGAGTTGGTGTACTCATATGCCATGTGGATCAGTGCATCATTTAGTCTGAAAGTCATCCGAACGTTCGATCACGTAGTCAGCCAGCCGACCACTGCTGTAAACCCGTCAGCAGATAAAATGCAGGCCGGTGTCATTTTGTTAGAGTTTATGCGTAAAGAACTCAATCTTTCTAATTCCTCTGTTCTTGGTGCCTGCCAAAAGCTACAGCAGGCAATCGGATTACCCAATCTTGCCCCACAATATGCCATTGACGCCCCTACTGACGCTGTTGATGGTTCCAGCCGTCCAACCATGGCACTGAGTACGGTACTTAAATCTCGGTCAATCCCCATTAGGGCAACAGTGGCATTTGGTCGCCTGGCCGAACTGGGCATTGTTGAACGCCGATCCCGTCCGAGCACATCACCCAAGGCCAAAGGAGGGATTAAATACTTTTGGTCAGTGACATCAAAAGGGCTGCTTTATGGCAAGAATATCATCAGTCCGGGTAATCCACGTGAGACGCAACCACATTTTTATGAATCGAAAGTGGCTGAGCTTATTAAGTTAATGATGACGGCTAAAGCAGCATGAGGGCGCTATTAACCCCATTTATTCAGCGTGAGCTGGGCGTGGTGATATTGAAGCCAGGTGCAGATTTATTGCCGTATATGTCAGGCCGCTTGCTGGTGGCCACTGAACCGGATGAGTTTAAACTGTTGCCTGCTGGCGCGTTGCCGGTCGCCAATCAACAGCTAGCTAATGATCCGCGACTGTTGCCCTTTTTTGAACATGAACGGGTTATCAATGCTGCTGGTGGGCCTCGAGTGCTGGAGTTGTGGGTTGAACGACTGAAAGAGTGCCAGTGGCATGATCCGGATGATAGCCATGACCGTAATTTCACCATCTTGCGTTATAACCAGCGGCCGATTCGCCTGTGCTGGCATCACGACAATAAGCTGAGAGAGCAGACACTTCCTCGCCTGAACCAACTGGCGACCAATAACCTCGTCGCTTGGATGGTAGAAACCGTTCGCGGCTACTTTCGTTTTTCTGAGGGCCACCAGTTGACGTTGCCGGAGCTGTGTTGGTGGGCGGTGGTTAACGAGGTTTACGACCTGTTGCCGGATGCTATTGCTCGTTTTTCTCTACGTATGCCACCAGCAGTTATCGAAACTGGCGGCACAAAAGAGAGTGATATTACCTGGACACCTGCACCACAAGAGGTGGTTGCCAAGAAAGTGACGAAAGCCAAGCCATCAACGAAAATAGCAGTAAAACCCGCTTTGGCTCTAAAGGTTGATGCCGAGCCACCAGCAGGTTTTATGCTCAGGCCAAAACTGCGGCGCTGGGAGAACCGGAAATATCTGCAATGGGTTAAATCACAGCCTTGCTGCGGTTGTGGCAATGGCGACTGCGACCCTCACCATATCATCGGACACGGGCAGGGCGGCATGGCAACCAAGGCCCATGACCTATTCACATTCCCTTTGTGCCGTATCTGTCATGACAAATTGCATGATAACCAGCGAGCGTGGGAAGAAGAACACGGCAGTCAGATAGTTCTATTATTCCGCTTTATGGATCGTTCAATCGGTATAGGGGCTTTAGCATGAGAGATATTCAGTTAGTTCTTGAGCGCTGGGGCGGCTGGGCTGCTAATGAAGATAGTGGCGTTGGCTATTCTACTATTGCCGCTGGCTTCAAAGGGCTTTTGCCAAGTACCTCAAAAGCACGATTGTCTTGCTGTGATAATGACGGGCTGCTAGTCGATGCAGCTATAGGCCGATTAAAAAAGGCAGGGCGCAGCGAAGAGTATGATCTGATTGAGCAGCATTATAAGAAGGGGAGATCAAAGTCAGAGATTGCCAGAAAGCATAAGTGCTCAGAGGGTAAGATTCGGTTAAAACTCATGCTGGCTGAAACTTTTGTAGATGCTTGTTTGATTATGGCTGGCGCTAAGTTAGAAATGGATGAGTGGACACATAAGGCTGATAGTACAAAAACTGTATCGGATCTGTGCTGACAATGTTCTGTAGCAAAGGGGGGATAAGTATGAGCGTCGGTTAAGAGCGAAATATAGACTTTCATACCCTGAAACTTGCGCTATTAGGTGATTCAGGGTATGCGCTTACTGGTTACGAATATTGAGCGAGAATCATGCGATGATCACCGCTTTTCTTTCGAGCCAGTAAGTGCTCCACGTTTGTTAACGAATACTCAAGGCAAGCAGACAAACTGCTCTGCCAGTAGCAGAACTGCAATGAGGATCATCAGGCCACCTGAAATCCGGCTGACATTCTGCGCAGCGCGCGGACGCGTCCGGAGTACCTTGCCTGAGCCGTACCCCACAAGCAGGTAGACCACACCACAGCTGACTACATGTACCAGTCCCAGCGCGGCCATTTGCAGCGGAAGCGGCCAAGTGGCATGGACGTTGGTGAACTGGGGCAGCAGGGCTAAAAAAAGCAGAAAAACCTTCGGATTAAGCCCGCTGATGCAGAAGCCTTTAAGCGCCCACTTCAGTCGCGAACCGGCATCCTTATCCTGAATCGCTGCTGGTGATGACGGGTGGCGGAGCATGCCGATGCCGAGCCAGATAAGATAGCAAGCCCCGGCAAAAGTCAGCGCGGAAAGTATGGCCGGCGCGCTCACAATAACCGAGCCGACGCCTGCTGCCACAATGAATGTTGCGACAAGATGACCGCTCAGCATGCCGGCAACTGCTGGCATGACGCGGCGACCCCGAATGCCGGCTGAAATGGCGTAAGCCCAGTCAGCACCGGGAGTGATAACAAAAAGCACGGAAACGGCCCAGAATGCGGCAAACATACTCAGTGACATACGGCGTTATCCTCATTGACCTCATTTTTGACCGGCCATTTACCAGCGTCTAAAACTTGCATAAATTGAACCCCTTACCTGATTGATTAGTTTAATAGGAAAGAAAGAATATCGCTTTTAACGCGGAATGTGCTTTCATCTACAGCATGAAAACTTATGCTAAACGGGAGATTTTCAGGAATGGACAGAACTGATTGCAATATTCTTGCAGAGCTTCAGCAGGATGGTCGACGTTCGCTGACTGACCTTGCGGAACGGGTGGGGATAAGCTTGTCATCTTGTCAGCGGCGGGTTAAAGCGCTGGAACAAGAAGGCGTTATCAGCGGTTACCGGGCATATCTTGACCCGGCCAAATTCGGGCTAAACTTTTCAGCCATAGTTTTCGTCACTCTGCGCGAGGGAGATCGGCAGGCAGTCAGTTCCTTCGAGGCGGCAGTAAAAGAAATACCGCAAATTATTCAGGCGCAGCGTCTGTTTGGCGATCCGGATTATCTGCTTCATGTTATCACCTGGGACCTGCCGGCTTTTCAGCAACTGTATGATGAAAAACTCTCCGGTATGTCAGGGGTTCAGCGGCTTACCTCAACGCTGGTTATGAAAACGGTTGTGAAAGACCGTGTCCTGCCTGTCTGACGCTTGAGCAGTGCCTCAGCCAATCAATATTTTATAGGAAGTTTTTTTGCACTGAGAAAACGTTGTGCTCAGGATCTTTTTAAAAGTCGAATGTCCGCAGTTGGCACAGGCTGACTGTCAGCTCTGATTGAGCTCAGAGTAAGTATGAACGAATAAAAAAACATATAAAAAACTATTCGTTACGAATTTTACCCACTATTGTGATAAGAGTTGGTTGTGCAGTAGCGCTTATCCAGTCAAAGAAACCTCGCCTTTGTGTGGGGTTTATTTGCTTTAGTGCCTTTTAATAAATTGAAACCATGGTTATGATTTATTTTTTATATTTATAGGCATTGCATAATGGTATGGCAAGGAATTCCATTTATACAGGAACATATTTTTTCAAATAGTTATCTTACTATTAGTAAAGTTCCTAAAATAATTATTGATTCAGTTTTCTCGTGGGAAAGCTCTCTTATAACTATTTTGGGATCGTTAATAGCTGGTGCAATCCCTGCCATAATCGCTTGGAAAGCTATTGAAAATAGTAATAAGTTACTTAGGTCTCAAATGGAACTAGCTCAGGCTGCTGAGCGTATTAATAAGATTAGAGATTTTAGCGCACAGTATGCTGCTGGCATTGAAGCTCTATGGGCATCACTTTTAGTAAAACGTAGGCTTGTAAATGAGTCAGATTCTACATTTGATCGACAAGATTTAGCTGAAGGCTTTGAAGCGGCGAAAAAACTCGATGTATTGATTTATTCTATAATCCTTTTGATTAACATGGATCTTCCAGAGGCTAAAACTATAGAAATAAACCTAAAATCTTGTGAAGCTGCATTGCGAGATGCCCTCAATATAGGGAAAACAATGGATACAGATCAAAGACTAGGCATTGAGGAACAGTTGGATGAGTTCCTTGATAACATGCGGCTTTACCTAAAAGCTGAAATGAAAATTATTCAGAATAGCTGATTTGTAATTACCAATAGGGGTTTGTAACGAGTTTAAACAGGCACCCTTCGGTGGACCTATTGCTTTTAAAGGTATGCGGTCAGCACATTGGTAGGTGTTGACGCCGGAACCGTAACCGGCTTCAAGTAATATTATTGTGTGTGCTTATTTACAGCCACCATGTTCGGTAGGGTAAAGGCATACAGCAAAAAAGTTTCTATGAAATTTATTATTTCGGTTGCATCAGCCTCACTAAAAACTTCATCTGAGTGCACGGATGAGTTACCGTCTATTCTTATTATTTTGGCCCACTGAGCCATTTCTGGTGTGATCTTTCCGTTCTCTCGTAGCTGGAATACACGTTTTGATAAATCATTAATACTGATTCCTTCGGCAACCCCTAAATGCTTTGTTGCAAGATCTAGCGCTTTTCTTGACAGCATTACAGATGTGGAATACCTGGCACGAGCGAGGTTGTCCTTAGCCTCAAGAAATGCGTCTGCGATATTCTCAGGGACGTGCGCAGGGGCAAGGGGAATATTTTCTTGAGGGTAAACATCTACAATAACCCCATTAGTATCATCATTGGGCGAGAAATGAATATCCAGCCCGTAGTTTTGTGCGCGTTTCAAATATCCACCACCCCTGACAGTGTTTTCATCAGGGGATATTTCAGCTACGACCACCCCATTACAACTCCTGCATAAAAACACCATAGCTAGCAGTTGCTTCCGGCTAAGTACGAATTCTGACATGCATTCTAATGCTGTGTTTTCTCTAAGACAGTGAGGGCATGTGACATCTTCTAAGGAAACCATTGCCATGATTAATTTAACTCCATTTGTAGATGAGGTTGACAAGGATCTTCGGTATTCCAATCGGCCAGAATCGACATTATTCCAGCGTTATAACTCCGCATCTGCCGAAGTAAAGGAAATGATAGTACTGGCAATGATAGGAAAACTGATAGAACAGAGCAAACGACTTCAGGCTAGAAATTGAACTCCACCAAAAATAGTCGAGTAATTAAGATTTAACAAATTTTAGGGCTGCATTATTCCGTGGCCTTTTTCGTTTTAGCCCACCAGTCACCCAATCAACTCCACACACATTACTCCGCATGAGTGGTTGCACTGGTGGGCTAAATTCCTTAACTACGCGCCCAACCCGCAGAACGGGAGGGGGAGATCATGAAAATGAGCAATATCGCTTCTAATGCTTCCTACCTGGCGTCGGGTGGTAGTTTTATTTTTTGGGCTAAAGAGCTGATTGCTGGCTTCACACCTGATGAGTGGACGGTGATTGGTGTGCTTGGTTCGTTATTCTTTATGGCCCTGACATTCATGCTTAATGCTGGCGTCAAGATTTGGGATCGTCGCCACGGCTATAAACCGGATGGTGAGTGATGGCCTCGACAAAAAGCAAATTAAGTGCGGCAGTTCTGGCTCTGGTAATGGTCGCAGCACCAGCCACCATAATTCTTGATCAGCTTTTAGATGAGAAAGAGGGCAATCGGCTTGTAGCTTATCCAGATGGAAAAGGGATTTGGACTATTTGCCGTGGTGCGACTCAAGTTGATGGTAAGCCGGTAGTGAAAGGGATGAAGTTGTCAGCGGACAAATGTGCTGCGGTGAATCAGTTGGAGGCTGACAAGGCTATTAGCTGGGTTAAGAAAAATGTCCGGGTACCGCTGACTGAACCACAGATTGCCGGTATTGCTTCGTTTTGCCCCTATAACATTGGCCCAAGCAAATGCTTCACCTCCACGTTCTATAAAAAACTCAACGCTGGCGACCGCAAAGGTGCATGCGCTGAAATCAAACGCTGGGTATATGACGGCGGCAGGGATTGCAATATTCGCTCAAATAACTGTTACGGGCAGATAGAACGCCGCGCACAGGAGAGCGAACTGACCTGTTGGGGGCTGGATGAATAAATTAACCGCCGCTTTCATTGCTGTGATTGCTGCCTTACTAGTTGGCGTCGTTTACTACCACGGACAGGCAGTTACTAAAGACGCGGCCATTACCACAGTTACTGATGAGCGCGACGAGGCCCGGCGCATTCTCAATAACCAGGTACGCATGGTTAACATCATCAACGATATCGCCAAGGCCAACGAGAATGACAAACAGAAAATTGCTCAAGAGGGTGAGGCTCGCGTCGTTTACATTCGAGAGGCGATTAAAGGCGACGATTGTACTAATAAGCTTGTTCCTGTTGCCGCTGCTGACCTCTTGCGGAAACACGCAAATCAAATACGTTCAGGTGCCACAGGTACCGATACCAGCAAGCTTACTTTCTGACTGCATCCCTCCAGAAGTCCCCGAGATATTAACTTGGGGTAACAGCCTATTGCTTAATGACACGTTACTTATGGTGATAGAGCAGTGCAACGCAGATAAGGCGAGTATTCGCAAGATTGAGGAGAACAGAAATGGGTCTTAATTTACCCGGAACGGGAACATTCATTTTTCTTGGCTGCATCTGCGCCGCTGTTGGCTGGGGAGTGATTGAATTCATTCTGTGGCTGTTCAGTTTCATTCACATCAGTATTGCTTGAAATAACCAGATTGTGCAGCCCTAAAGAGTTGATCCACATCTTGCTGACAGGTAAGCCGTAAGTGGTGGCGCAACGCCGAGAGGAGTAGCAAAGCCGCGAACAAAGAACATGAAGGCTCAGTTTAACGACTGGGCCTTTTTTGTACCTGCAATATCTCGTGCCATGCCCGGCACATTTCAAAGCATAGAGTCTTACAGAAACAAGCCTTGGAGAAATGCTGGTTTAGGCCGGTAGCCGTCTCTGTGCGCTGGCGTTTCTGGGCAACGAGGCTCGTTTCTATAAGGTAACTACCGATATGAATAATCCGTCAATTATTCCTGCCTTTGATTTCCGCGATATGGTTGTCATGTCAGAAAACAAGGTGATAACCACATCGCTTAAAGTCGCTCAATATTTTGGTAAGCGGCATAAAGATGTATTAAGGGCAATTCGTAATCTGAAATGCTCCAGTGATTTCACCCAGCGCAATTTTGCGCCCATTGATTTTATTGATAAAAATGGTGATATCCAGCCAATGTACAATATCACACGCGACGGTTGCATGATGTTGGTTATGGGTTTTACAGGGAAAACTGCCACCGCTATCAAAGAGTGCTATATCAATGCGTTTAACTGGATGGCAGAACAGCTAAATCGCCGACTGTCTATCGGCGAAGAGATGCAGCATCGGTTTGCTATTAAAGAAACTCGGTCAAAACTGAAAGGCACTATTGGCAGTCGATTAATGAATGAGCGAAAGAAAGAAAAGCCCATTCTTGCTGTAGAGCACGATCACATCATGAAGATTACAGCCCCAGCGATGCTAGCCATTATGGAAGGCAAAGATTGATCACAAGTTGAGAGCCACTTTCACAAGAGGCCTAGAGTGAAAGCTAAAAAATTCCATGATTATTAATGGTATTGTGATGATACACAGACCAGCATGGGAGAATGAAATGTCACACAGCACTCTAATGAGAACCATCGTGCTTAAACATGAACAGCATGGAGATTTCAAATTCGAAATTTATCTTAGTGATAAATATTACGCCGCTGATATTCAATCTCGTAATGGAGATGGCCGGTGGGAACAATTTAAAAATGGTTATGGATTTTCCAAAGCAAATGATATCGATGAAGCGGAGGCTGGCTGCAAGATATTTATCGAAAACCTTGGTAAGTAACACTGAAACCGACTCCGGCCATTTTTTTATATCTAAGCCACTGGCCTAATAAGCCGGTGGCGTTTTTATTAGTGGCAAAGCGGAAAGAATATGAAGGCTCAGTTTAACGACTGGGCCTTTTTTATTGGCAATAAATCACCGCGCTATCGCAAGCGCAAATCACTCAGAACCTTTCAGGATGACCCTTGAGGAACCGGCTGGCTGTCGGAGCCTTCTGAGGGCCGTATTCCTGTGCGAACAAGGTTCATCTTAAAAGGTAACACCGATGACTTATCCAACCGTAGTAGTAAACGGCGTATCTGTTCGTGTTGATGAATATGGACGCTATAACCTGAATGACTTGCATGCGGCGGCTGTAGCAAATGGAGATGCGACAGAATCACAACGGCCCGGCGTATTTATTAAGAGCCAACAGGTGAAACGATTTGTTCAGGCATTAAGCGATGCAACAAAAAGTGCATCGGTCAAAGTTATAAAGGGCGGACTGAAGCAGGGAACGTGGGCGCTTGAGTTGGTAGTAATTCGATATGCTGCTTGGCTAAAACCTGAGTTTGAAATTCGCGTCTATAACACTTTTCGCGATGCAGTGATAAACGGACTGGGTGCGATGAATAGGCTTAATCGCCTGGACTTAATCATTAACACTGAAGTTAAAGAGATAAGCTCCTGCGCCAGAAAGATGAATGGTTGGGGAGTAGGCGGACGTAAGCGGTTATTGCTTACCGCAAGAGAACGTCTCGTAGAAAGCATTGATCCTGATATGGTAGCAATCATGGAAGGCAAAGACTGATCACAAGTTGAGAGCCACGATAATACCTATTATATAAAATAATTTAATAACTACTTGGTTAGTTAAATTATACACTTATCCACGTTGACCAATTGGTCAACAAAAACAGTGGTTTACAATTAATTTCCCTCGTGAGATTGTATTTCTGACTTAACTACATTCGAGGCGAAAATGACTGAATTATCTGCGTTAGCAAAAGAGCTTGGTATCACTGAGGAAGATCTGGAAGAAATGGATCTCAATCCAGAAGATTTGGGTGAGGATTATGGTAATTCAGGAGAAATGCTTTATTCATATTATTTTAAAGTACCTGAGTCGACACCAGAGCATGTGCTTAAAGATAAAGGATGGAAAGTCGGAGAAACAGTTTATGTTTCTATAAATACATTTGATGAACCTGATCATTATGACGAAACCGAGTAATGAGTGAATTTATTTAATTTAAACCTCACCTCCATTCCTCAAAGATGCTTAGCATCTGAGAGATAATCGAGATTGCTAAAAAGCATATAGAAGATACCTGAGAAGAGATAAACCTCGTGATAGTTTCACCGACCAACAACAAGCCACTGGCCTTATAAGCCGGTGGTTTTTCTTTTGGAGCAACGCTATGAAGTTAAATGCAGAGTTACTTGTAATACGCGGAGTTATTTCCTCACTTGATGAGCAACAACAAGCCAAGGTGGCTGAGTGCCATAAACACCTAAAAAATACTGTCGATGAATACAAAGGTGAAGATGAGGTTCTCATCGCTCTTACTCTTCTTATGGCTGAGATTAGCGCGGAGCTTGAGTAAATAAATAGGTGAGCTTGAATATGGCCACTCTCAAAGATTTATCCAATCAGCTACAGGCGATAAAAAAACAGATCCCCTTTGCTGCTGCTCAGGCGCTAACAAGTGTTGCACGCCAGATTGCCGCCGCTCAAAAAGTGGGTATGCAGCGTAATCTGGATAATCCGACCCCTTTCACCGTTAATTCTGTCGGCTCGTTTGGTGCCCGCAAGGACCGATTACAGGCCAAAGTATTTGTGCGTGATATTGCTGCCAGTTATCTCGAACCGTTCGAGTTCGGCGGTCAGCACAAGCTTAATGGTCAGGCGCTACTTAACCCTAAGAACATTAAGTTGAATAAGTTCGGCAACTTAGCCCGCAATAAAACGCAGCAGCTCAAGGCTAAAGAAAATGTCTTTGTGGGGGAGGTGAATGGCGTTAGTGGTTTCTTTCAGCGTAAGAAAGGCAAGAAGAGCAAAAAGGCTAAGAAGCGTCAGAAGCGCTCTCCTAACGGGGTGCATAGAGCCAGGCAGAAGCAGAGAGCGCCTAAGCTACTGATTCAGTTTGGTGATGCATTGGCGGTTAAAACAACGCTTGGATACTTCGACCGGGCGAATGCAATGGCACAGGCTTTAATGCCCGGTGCATTAAGTCAGGCAATCGAGCAGGCATTGAAGACAGCGAAATGATGTTATTTAGTCATTTAATTTGATCCATATGGAAACTTTATTTTCATGAACTAGGCTAAAGGTGCTGATTTTTTCAGCGCGCCTATTTCACTTAAATTAAGAGATAATTCAATGACTAAGTATTATGTAAACAGTAAAAAGCAAGATAATGGAGATAACGAAGTACACACTGCTGAGTGTAGGTTTTTACCTTCATCCGATAACCGTGTATATCTGGGGGAATTTTCTTCTTGTAGTCCCGCTGTTACAGCAGCAAAAGATAAAGGCTACCATGCAAATGGTTGCATACATTGCTGCAAGCCGTGTCACACCTCTTAGATAATATTTGTGAGCCGTTTAATTACGGCTCTTTACACTTTTTCTGATATCTATTAGAAAGATGCTTAGTTGATTAACAGTTATTTTCCCTTAGTATTTTTTTGGGTCCTTCCTGCGACTTTTCTAATGTACGGGCATTGCGCGCCGTGCAGTTTTACCAGCTATAAATTTTTCATTTTGTGTCCCATGTCCCACGCGCATAGTTATGCAAATGCAACCGTCAGCCCTTACGCAGCGCGGTTGTAGCTGTTTTTCTGCGTGGGACATTTTAGATGGGACACAAAAAAATGTCCCACGTAAATGTCCCACGGCAATGTCCCATGTCCCACAGAGGCAATTTTCACCATGAGCACAATGACGCAGATTGATTATGCCAAGCATGCAGGTGTGGATCGGAAGACGGTGAGCCGCTGGATAAAGGCGGGAAAATATATTGTTCTTGATGGTGATCTGGTCAACGTTGAGGAAAGTGATAAAGCGATGGCGACTTTACGCGACAGCAAAGATCCCCGCACTAAAAACGCCAGCAAGAATAAGCCCGTAAAAGTTACCGCTGTCGATACTGATGACAATACTAATACGGCCGTCAAAGAGATCATGCTGGCCAATGGTGTCGAATGGACACGAGAAGAAGCCAGCAGAGTAAAAGAGAATTACCTGGCGCTATTAACCAAGTTGGAGTTTGAGAAAGAAGACGGGCAGCTGGTGGAACTAACGGCCGCAGAAGATATTTTGTTTAGCGCTTTTCGTGAACAACGCGACGCCTGGATGAACTGGCCGTCAAGGGTGGCTCCTTTGATGGCGGCTGACTTGGATGTTCCTGCCGACAGAATGACCGAGGTGTTATTAGCATATGTCCACAAACACATCTCTGGCCTCGGCGAACCTGAGTTTAACGCAGAGCAAACATGACCGGTTACTTCGCAGCGTTCGCAAGGGATGGACACCACCACCGCGCATTAGCGTACCTGACTGGGCTGACCGCTACCGTAAACTGGCAAAAGAGGCGGGGAGTACATCAGGAAATTGGGAAACCACCACGGTAGAGATTGCCCGTGGCCCGATGTTGGCGGCGACGGAATCAGGGGTGCATATCATCACCGTGATGTGCTGCACCCAGTTGATGAAAACAGCATTGCTGGAAAATCTGTTTGGTTACTTTGCGCATCTCGATCCCTGTCCAATGTTGTTATTACAACCCAAAGAAGACGCCGCCGAGCAATTTTCGAAAGAACGAATTACTCCCTTAGTCAGGGTGACACCGGCACTTCGCCAGTTGGTGGGCGGTAACAAACAGAAAAATTCAAAAGAGACATTGCTATACAAATCCTTTACCGGTGGGTTTCTGGCACTGGCGGGGGCCGGTAGCCCAGATAACCTTGCCCGTCGCCCGATCCGTGTATTGCTGGCCGATGAGGTAGATAAGTATCCAATCACCCGTGAGGGTGACCCGATAACGCTGGCAGAAGAACGCACCGCGACCTTTGGTCTGAATTGGCTATCTGTCCGGGCCTGCTCTCCGACCGTTGAAGATGAAAGCCGAATAGCGGCCAGCTATGAAGAGTCGGATCAGCGTCGGGCATCGATAGCATGTCCACACTGTGGTCACCGCCAATTCCCTGATTTCTTCAAGCATGTTCACTGGCCATCAGAGGGAGACAAGCACCATACAAAATTAGCCATGATCCACTGTGAAAGCTGTGGTTCTGGCTGGTCAGAGGGTGACCGGCTAAGAGCGTTACGCACCATCCAATGGCATCAGACCAAGCCATTTGAATGTTGCGACCAGCGCCATGTACCGCTAAATGCTTATGAGCAAGCCTGGCATGTTGATGATCAGACGGCGCTGGGTGTTGTATGGCGCTGGTCTGAATCTGAGCGCCACGCGGTGCATCGGGCAGTTTGTCCCATTTGCGGTAAGTTGGGGGTTGATAATATCCACGCCGGTTTTCAGGCCTCCAAGTTATTCAGCCCGTGGCAGAAAGATAAACCGTCTGATATCGCTGCTAAATACCTTAAAGCCAAGGGTGATCCGGATAAGGAGCTAGCCTGGTGGAATACCCAGATGGGCCTGCCTCATCGACCCAACTACGGTAAACGTCTGCCAGTAGATGAACTGCTGGCGCGAAGAGAAGTATTTGATGCTGAAATACCCGAAGGTGTTGCCGTCCTGACCGCAGGTATTGATACCCAGGCTGACCGGTTAGAAATTGAAGTGGTGGGTTGGGGTAAAGATGAGGAGAGCTGGTCTGTGGCGTTTGACGTTATTGAGGGTGATCTTGAAACGGCTGAACCCTGGCTCAGGCTCGATGCTTATCTCAAGCAAATCTGGCGGCGCTCGGATGGTCGAGGTTTTACCATCATGGCGGCCTGTCATGACTCCGGTGGCAACCACACACAAAAGGTCTATGAGTTTGCCAAAGAACGTCTGGCTCGGCGGATATGGGCCATCAAAGGGGAGTCAGCTACTGGTGGTAAGCGCTCTCCTATTTGGCCTAACAAACGGCCGACCTCAAAGAATCGGTCGCAGTTCCGCCCGGTCATTATTGGGGTGAACTCGGCAAAAGACTCCATCCGCGCCCGTCTTCATCTGGATAAGCCCGGCCCCGGTTATATGCATTTTTCAACCGATCGGGATATGGGCTATTTCAGCCAGTTAACCGCTGAACGGCTGGTGATGAAAGAGGCGGCGGGGCAGCGTTACAGCGTATGGGAATTACCTCACGGCAAGGCTAACGAAGCGCTGGACTGTCGGGTTTATGCCTACGCAGCGCTGGCGGGTTTGTTCCATTTGGGCCTGAAATTAAACACCCGTGCAATGCTGATTGAATCCGAACCCGATAAAGTTTTGCATCCTGCTCGTTTTGAATCAGAAGAAAAAACCAGCCTGCGCCTACCGGGGGCCATTATTCAGGAAGCTGAACCTCCTACCACAAAAAGCATCGCCAGCCGATTGGCATAAGGATTTCTATGTTCCATGCAAACACCAGCCTGCTGGCCGGTGCGATGAGTCGTGCCCAATTGCAAGAAGCATTAAACCGTGCGCAGCAAGCCTATATCGAATTATCCACGGGTTCAAAAGGCGTCTCTTTCTCCTATGCGCAAGGGGATGGTACTCGCTCAGTGACCTATCAGCCGACTGATATCGGTCAACTGATGGGATTAATTCAACTTCTTCAGGCCCAGCTAGGCATCGTTAAACATCCCCGTAGGGCGTTAAGGTTTCGTTATTGATGAAAAACCCAGTAAGGATTTTAGGTCCTGACGGTCGCCCCTTGCCGCCATCCCAATCAAGGGTATCAATGCTAAATGGCTCCAGTGGTGTTCCCTATGACGCTGCTGATCAATTCAGTGACACTATGGCTAACTGGCAACCATCACTATGGTCACCAGACAACGAAATTAATCCCTCCCGTAATCAGGTTGTTGCTCGTGTTCGTGACATGGTGCGCAATGATGGTTGGGCCTCGGGCAGCGTGACCCGCATTTTGGATAATGCCGTGGGGGCGTCTTTTCGTCCGCTTGCCAAAGTCGATTATCGAACTCTGGCGCTGATGACTGGCAATCCTCAATTTGACGCGAAATGGGCGGATGAATATGGACGGGCCATTGAATCAGGCTGGCGAATTTGGGCGAATGACCCAAACCGTTATTGTGATGTGGAAAGAAAGAAAACCGTCGCGCAACTACTGCGGCTTGGTTTCCGCCACAAGCTGACTGACGGTGACGCGCTCTGTGTGATGCAATATCGACCTGACCGCCTTGGCTATGGTCGGGCGCAGTATGCCACGACCATGCAAATCATTGATCCCGACCGGCTAAGCAATCCGCAAGAGAAATTCGACATGCCGAATATTCGCGGTGGGATAGAAATTGATGAGGATGGTGTCCCTATTGCTTATCACATCCGCAAAGCTCATATCGGTGACTGGTGGAGCGGTAAAGAAACCATGACCTGGGAGCGCATCCAGCGTGAAACTGACTGGGGCCGCCCCATCGTTATTCATGACTTTGATAGCGATCGGGCCTCCCAGCATCGCGGTATCAGTATTTTCACTCCCATCGTCCAGCGCCTGAAAATGCTGATTAAGTACGATGAAGTGGAATTGCAGTCATCAATCCTGAACTCCATTTTCGCTGCTTTCATCACGTCGCCTTATGACCCCGGTCTGGTTGCAGAATCTCTCGATACGGGTGATGACGTGATTAAGTATCAGAAAATGCGTCGGGAATATCACGACGAAAAACGCCTTTCATTACAAGGTGGTGCACGTATTCCGATACTGGCACCCGGTGAAAGTATGACCGCGCTTAATGCGGTTCGACCAACCAGTAACTTTGTCGCCTTTGAAAGTGCCGCGCTGAGAAATGTTGCGGCGTCATTGGGGATATCTACTCAGCAACTGACTCAAGACTGGTCCGATGTTAACTACAGTTCCGCGCGTTCCGCCATGCTGGAAGCGTGGAAAACGCTGACCCGCCGCCGCGATGACTTTGCGGCAGGGTTCGCTCAGCCCATCTTGTCGTGCTTTATCGAAGAATTACATGACTTAGGTGAGGTTCCTTTACCTGCTGGCGCACCTGATTTTCTCGCGGCGAAAGCGGCATATTGCCGTGCTCAATGGATGGGGCCAGGGCGGGGCTGGGTTGATCCGGTGGCTGAGAAGAAAGGGGCCATTCTTGGCATGGAAGCCGGACTCTCTACTCTCGAAATGGAGGCGGCTGAAAACGTGGGTGAAGACTGGGAGGAATTGCTGGATCAGCGCCAGCGAGAACGTGAGGCATATATTGAACGTGGATTGCCGATCCCTACATGGTTGCAAGCTGAAACCTTTGCACCCGATCAGCCTACAGCCAACCAACAACAAAAATCGGAGGCACCGTGAATCTTCCACATTTAGCCCAGCGACTGTTTAACACCCCGTTGGCACTTCATCCGCACAAGGCTGAAGTCGTTATGGCGGCGTTGACTGACCGGTTCGGCCTGACGCGCATTCAGTCGAATGCCGATTGGGCCGACGAAGAGGATGATTTCTTTTCACGCAAGGGTCGTGATTGTGGTTATGACGTCATCGAGGGCATAGCAGTTATTCCGATTCAGGGCACGCTGGTGCAAAAGTTAGGCACCTTGCGACCCTACAGCGGCATGACCGGCTATGACGGTATTCGCGCCAGCTTTCTGACTGCAATCAATGATGATGCTGTTAAGGGCATTTGTTTTGATATCGATTCACCGGGCGGAGAAGTCGCCGGCTGTTTTGATTTGGTTGATGAAATTTATGCTGCCCGTGGCGCTAAACCCATTTGGTCAATCCTGTCCGAAAATGCCTATTCAGCCGCTTATGCACTGGCCAGTGCCGCAGATCGGATTATCGTCCCGCGCACCGGGGGGGTTGGCTCTATCGGCGTCATCGTGATGCATGTTGACTGGTCACAGCGCATAAAAAGCGATGGGGTACAGGTCACGATCATCACTTTTGGCAGCAGAAAAGCTGAATCAAATCCCTACGAAGCATTAAGCGAAGAGGCAAAGAAGTCCATTCAGTCTGATGTTGACGAGATGGGTCGCTTGTTCGTGAATACCGTTTCCCGCAATCGCGGGATAGCAGAGAGAACCATCAGAGACACCGAGGCGGCATGTTTCTTAGCGGCTGATGGTGTGCAGTTGGGGCTGGCTGATCAAGTTGCCCCGCCTGATGTCGCATTCCGCGATTTATTAACATTGGTTGGAGAAAGATAATGGCGAAAATTAAAGGTTTTTCACACCTGTTTGGTCGAGGGGCCAAAGCAACAGAAGAGACTGAGGACGATAAGGACAAGGCCAAAAAAGCCAAAGGTCGTCAGGCTGAAGAGGATGAAAAAGATCCTGAAGCCGAAGAGAGTGATGACGACTCAAACGATAATCCTGATGATCAGGATAATAAGGACCCTGATGCTGAGGACGACAGCGATGATGCTGACGCGGATGAAGGGAGTGACGATGACGGTGATGATGACACCGAAGACCGTAACGTTAAAAAGGGGCGTCGTGCTGAGCGTAACCGTTGTGCGCGTATTTTCGGTAGTAAGCATGCTACCGGGCGCGGTGATTTAGCGGTCTCTCTGGCACTCAATTCTGGCATGAGTTCCGCCGCCGTGATCCGGGTGCTTGCCTCCACTACCGCTACAGCACCGGCATCTGCCAGCGCTCCGCGCAAACGCTCGTTGGATGAACGGATGCAGGCAGTAGGTAATGCTCAACCCGGTCAGGACGCCGTTGCAGCATCAAAAGGTGCATCAATGGTCACTAGAATGACCAGTCTCTATGACTCAGCAAAAGGTAAAAAATAATGGATAACTTCGGCCAAAATGCATTTCAACCGGGCATGCGCTCATCGTTGTTTATGCCAGACCAGTTAGTCTCTGGGACATTACAACTGGTCACTGATACTGGCGTTATTGCTCAGGCGGCTACGATACATTTGCGGGGCACAGTGCTGGGTAAAATTACGGCATCAGGTGAGTACGTCAAGTCTGTTAAGACCGCCACCGATGGCAGTGAGGTTCCGGTCGCCATCCTCGTTGATGATGTGGATACGACAACAACATCTCAGCGCGGAGGCGTTTATTTGATGGGGCAATTCAATCAAAACCGCATTATTCATGATGCTTCATGGACGCTGGCTGAATTAAAAACCGATCTACGGACCTACTCAATCTTCCTCGAAGACAGTATCCAGGCTCCAGTCTAAAACCTAAATTCCTTACTTTGCACCCAATGCCATTCACCTGGTAGGGGCTTACTCGTCCTCAATCTTTGTCTGGCGGCTCTGGCTGCCAGAAAATCAAAAGAGATACTACATGAATATTTTTGATACCAACGCGTTGGTTCAGGTTGTTCCTAACCTAAAAACTAGCCAAAACTGGCTACTGGATCGCTTCTTTCCCAACATCGTTACCTATGAGACTGAAGAGGTTTCAATTGATGTGGACATTGGTAAGCGCCGCCTGGCACCTTTTGTATCGCCGTTAGTCGCTGGGCATTTGGTTGAAAGCCGAAAATATCAGACCAATACCTTTAAGCCTGCTTACATTAAAGATGTGCGGGTTCCAGATCTGCGCAAACCAATCCGCCGTCAAATGGGCGAACGTATTGGGGGGGAGTTCACCGCGACTGAACGTGAGATGCTCAATATTCAATTTGAAATGGAAGATCAAATTGACATGATCAACCGTCGTTTGGAATGGATGGCGGCCAGTGCACTGACTAAAGCAAAAATCATGGTCGTGGGTGAAGGGTTTGAAACGGCTGAGATTGACTTTGGCCGCTCAAGTTCTTTGACGATTACGCTGAGTGGGTCAGATAAATGGCCTTTATCTGTCGCCGCCGGTGCAACCAATACCCAGCCATCAGATGATATTGAAGATTGGCAGACGCTGATGTTGAAAGAGTCAGGTGCGGTGGCCACGGATTTGGTATTTACCACCTCTTCCTGGAAAGCATTCCGGCTGGATACCACCATTAAAGACAATGCCATCACGTTCCCGGCATTGAGTCCGTTTGGTAATCAGGTTGATGCGGGGCCGCGCGTCAATAAAGGCGCGGTTTATAAAGGTCGCTGGGGCAACTTTGATTTGTGGCTGTATAACGATTGGTTTATTGACCCTGTTGATGGCATTGAAAAGCCGATGATCCCCAATGGTGCCGTATTGATGTCAGGTGCTGACCTGATGGGCACTCGTGCCTTTGGTGTCATTCTGGACCCTGCATTTAATTATGGGCCTCTGGCTTTTGCACCTAAATCATGGGTTATGCCCGATCCCGCGCAACGTTACCTGTTGATGCAATCTGCTCCGCTGGTCATTCCAAGCCGGGTAAATGCCTCCCTTTGTGCAACGGTGGTGTGATATGGCTAAAACTTCAGGTAAGCAGCAAGCCAGCATTAGCGAACTGGGCGGCTTGCCGCCTGAGTTCGAAGCTGACACCCCGCAGGAACAGATTGTTGCGACGGATAACAGCGAAACGCAGCCTGATCCTGAGGTAAAAAAAGAGACATCAACGAGTGAGGAACCACCTAAAACACCTGAGATATCAGATGATCAGAACAAAGTTTCTGGTGAGTCTGAGACTCAGGAAAAAACCACAGAGAGTGAGCTGGGGAGTGATGACCCAGCGGATGACTCTGACGAGATGGAACTGGTGGTGGTAAAAGGCCAGACCCTGCGTCATAGCGGGAAAACTTATGCGGAGAATAGCCGTTTATTCCTGCCGTGTAGCGACGCCAGTCGGTTGATTGATTTGGGGGTGGTTGCTGATGTGAAAGCGTTACGGCAACAGGAAGCGCGCATTTCTGGCCCCTCAATCACCGTCGATGATGGTGTGAAGATAAATCGAGGTAGCTGATGGGTATCAACTGGGATCAGCATCTTCTCGCACCCTTGCATTCGGTGTTTGGTGACCCGGTTGATTACCGCCCCCAAGGTGGTAAGCCAACTTATACCATCAGCGGCATCTTTGATCGGGCCTATACGACCATCAACACGCTGGATGACGGTAGCACCATTAACACCACCAACCCCGTTTTAGGGGTAAGGGATAGCGAGTTTCATTCACCCCCCAAACAAGGGGACCGGGTATTTATTGGCATTGTTGCTAATGAGCCGGTCAATACCTTGTTTGCTGTAGCGGATGTCCAGCCGGATAGCCATGGCGGGAGCAAACTCATTCTTAATCGAGTGAAAACATGAATACAGCGCAAATAAGGCAACTGGTTGTTACTGCTATCAAGGGGAATACAGATGCAGAGACTCGCGTCTATTCCCCGCGTGACTGGCCGACCACTGAGGATATGTATCCGGTTATTTTGGTGCAAACCCTTATCGAGGAAAAGCAGTCATTAGGCCGTAACG
Source organism: Yersinia enterocolitica subsp. enterocolitica (assembly GCF_901472495.1). Taxonomy (NCBI): domain Bacteria; kingdom Pseudomonadati; phylum Pseudomonadota; class Gammaproteobacteria; order Enterobacterales; family Yersiniaceae; genus Yersinia; species Yersinia enterocolitica. The sequence continues at coordinate 2,886,873 of NZ_LR590469.1, read as the reverse complement.
CTCCCCAATTCAATACCATCACCACCGTGCGCATTACAGGCCGGTTGCAGGAGTTGGACGGTGAGAATGAGAATGACGGGGCGAACAAGGCAGAATTGGCACTCGAGCGATTGCGAGAACAAATTGAACGAGCGGTAATCAACAGTTACGACCTTACACGCCAAATACAGCAGTTTGCCCGAGTTCGCTCAACCATTGATCTGGATTCGAGTGGTGAAGGCCATCTGGCTCAATTATTGATGGAACTGGATATCGAGTATTACCAGGGGCCGGAAGATTTCTATCCCATTAATGCCGACAGATTAGACGGTATAGATGTCACGATCGCCATGCCAGATGGCACCACCGAACCTGTGGTTTCAATAGACCTTTCGGAGTAAATCCCATGCATGTTAAACCCGTAGCCGGTCGCGCTGTACGTGACCCGGTTAAGGGCACCTTTTTGCCTGAATCTGGCACAGAGGTTCCCGATAATTCATTTTGGCGTCGTCGCTTAAACGACGGTGATGTGGTGCGCGAACAACCTAAAGAGGTTAAACCTGCGCCAGAAGCAACCAAAGCGGAGAAAACCAAATAATGACTATTCCCTTTACTAACATTCCGAGCAATCTTCGGACACCGCTTTTCTTCGCTGAATTTGATAACTCACAGGCGAACACGGCGACAACGACGCAGCGAACTTTAATCATTGGACAGATGTTGGATTCAGGCTCGTTACCTGCGGATATTCCGGTACTGGTTTCCTCAGTGGCCACCGTCGCGGGACAATGTGGTGCGGGTTCAATGTTGCATGGGCAGATGGCGGCTTATCTGGCCAATGATATTGCTGGTGAGGTTTATATTTTGCCGTTGGCTGATACCGAGGCAATGGTTGCTGCAACAGGCAAAATCACATTAACCACTCCCGCATCGGCTACGGGGGTGATCTCATTGTATATAGCGGGCATCCGGGTGCAGGTTGCTGTTGTTGCCACCGATGACATTGCTTCGGTTGCTGCGGCGCTGACCGCCGCCATCAATGCGGCTACGGTTTTGCCGGTGACGGCTACCGTGACTGCGGGGGTGATTACCTTAACCGCTAAAAACAAAGGTGCCCACGGTAACACGATTGATTTGCGGCTGAATTATCTGGGCGGTGCTGGCGGCGAAACTACGCCGGATAGCCTGGTGCTGACATTTACACCCATGGCGGGCGGCGCGGGCGCACCTGAACTGGATGATGCCTTGGCTAATTTGCAGGATCGAACCTTTGATTTCATCATTAACCCGTACACTGACACGGATTCATTGAATAAAATCAAAGAGTTTCTGTCAGACAGTACCGGTCGCTGGAGCTATGCAGAGCAGTTGTACGGTCACAGCTTCGCTGCTCAATCGGGGACTTATGGCCAACTGACAGCCGCAGGCGAATTGCGTAATGATCAGCATGCTTCTCTGTTGGGAGTAAATGGCTCGCCAACACCGAGTTATATCTGGTCAGCGGCTTATGTTGGCGCTATTGCGCAAAGTCTGCGTAACGACCCCGGACGCCCGTTACAAACTTTGGCAATCAGTGGTGTACTGGCTCCCCCGCTGGCCAGCCGCTTTACCCTGACCGAGCGTAATAACCTGCTGCACAGTGGGATCTCTACCGTGACAGTTACCGACGATGGCACAGTACAGGTAGAAAACATCATCACCACCTATCAAAAGAACAAGTATGGCGCGGAAGATGACAGCTATTTGCAGATTGAGACTTTGTTCTTATTGATGTTTGTCACTCGCTACCTACGAACTCAGGTGACCTCGAAGTTTGCTCGCATGAAGTTGGCTGCCGATGGTACCCGCTTTGCCCCAGGCTCGGCCATCATCACGCCGAATATTATTCGTGCCGAGCTGATTGCTCAGTATCAGACACTGGAATTTAATGGCTATGTGCAGGATGCCAAAGGGTTTGCCAAGGGATTGATTGTCGAAAAGAGCGCCAGCAACCCTAATCGAGTTGATGTGCTGTGGACGGGAGTCCTGATCAATCAGTTGCGTATCTTCGCCGTTCTTAACCAATTCCGCCTTCAGGCATCCGCATAAGGACTCATTATCATGGGTGATACATCCAATCGCCTCGCGGGGACAGCTTATGTCACCGTTGACGGCCTGACTATCATGGTTGCGGGGCAATTCAAATACAGCCCCTCAAAATACAAGCGTGAAACCCTGACGGGAATGGATGGGGTGCACGGTTACAAAGAAACCTTTAATGCCCCGTTTATTTCCTGCCAAATCCGTGACGGTGGCGGCACGTCGATCAGCGATTTTAACGATCAGACCAATGTCAATATTGTCTGTGAGCTGGCCAATGGTAAAACGATTATCGGCAGTGGTATGTGGTCGGTAAATACCCAAGAAGTGGATAGCACTGAAGCGACTGCTGATATTCGCTGGGAAGGGGGTTCTGTATCGGTGACGGAGAACTAAGATGTCTGAATTAGAACGCACTAAAACAATTACGTTGGTTAAGCCTATTTCTCATGAAGCCACTAAAACCACTTATGAGGCTATCGAACTCAGTGAACCGATATTGATTCAGGTTCAGCAGTTTTATGACGAGCAAGCTAAATCAGGGGCACTCAGTGCGATGGGGTTACTCATTTCTTTGGTGTCTAATGTACCGCGTGAAGCCATCAAAAAAATGGCTTTCACCGACTACAAAGTCTGTGAGGTCTACATGATGAGTTTTTTAGCCTACTCCCCCCAGGCGGAGAATGGGGTAACGAACTAGCGGATGTGACTTATTACTATGGGTGGGGGCCAGCAGATGCCTGGTCCCTGACCTATAGCCGATTACAGTGGTGGTATCAGCAGGCTAATCGGATAAATCAAATTAAGGTGAGTAGTCATGGCTAATGCTTTTGATTTTGAACTGGTGGCCAACGATCAGGTAACGGCGACTATCCATCGTATTGACGAGGCAGTAAAGAAGCTGGTTCCTCAGTTGGATAAAACCCGCGATGGTTTAAAACTTGGTGGGCAAGAGTCAGTCGAAGGTCTGGATAGTATCAACGATAAACTACAAGGAATGGGACAGTTTGCTCGTGAAGGCGTCCAGTTTATCGGTGATCTGGTACCACCGTTGAAGATGGTCGGGGAGTTAGGCGGTAAGGCGCTAAAGTTTGGCGGTATAGCGGCGGCTGGTGGATATGTCATCCACGGGCTAGCTAAAGGTTTGGGCGAGGCTGCGGGTAACGCCTATCAACTGGATACGGCGGCAAAAAATGCCGGTATGTCAGTTGATAATTTTAGCCGGATCAGCGGCGCAATGCAGATTTTAGGGGCGGATAGCGATTCGGCACGTCAGTCTGTTGAGGGGCTATACAAGACGTTTAATGATCCGTTATGGGCGCGTAACGATGTGGCTCAGGAGTTATTGGCTCGGAACGGAGTGGTTATTGAACGCCTTAAAGATGGCACGGCAGATGTCTATAAGACGCTGGACAACGTGGCCAAGATATTCCCTAAACTGTCGCCCCAGACGCAAAAAACATTGGCTGATGCCTTAGGCTTGGATGAAAACCTGCTGACTTTAATGCGCGAAGGCTCCAGATATAAAGATCTGTTGGCAAAGGCTGATAAATTCGGTTTAACGGTTGACCCCCAAACCAATGCACAACTCACCGAACTGGATCGCCAATTATCTGAGGTGAGTGCTGCCTGGGATGGGTTAAAGCAGCGTGGTCAGAATAAGTTCTACGGTGCTATTTTGTCAGATGGTTCAGTTAAAGACGGAATAGAAGGTGTCACTGATATAGTCACTAACGGTATTGACAGTATTTCAGTTGCGCACTTTTTAGGGCTAAACAGGGGAAAAGAAGCGGATCAGTTACGCCGTGGTTATAACGACCCCGAATTTTATAAAAAACTGAGTGAATGGGATAAGGTTGGCTCAGATTACGGAATAATGACTGATGGTTACCGTAAAAAGTATGAGCAACATTATGGCCCCGGAGATGAGCAAGAAAAACAAAATCTGGTAGCCCCAGTCAATATGCCTTATATGCCTTTTAGTGAAGATCAGCAGCAGGCGAGACTAAAACAGTTAGAGTCGCAGTATAACCTTCCCACCACAATTCTTGATCGTGTCTATCAGGCGGAGTCCGGTCGGGGGAAAAATCTCTTATCGCCAAAAGGTGCACAGGGGCCATTCCAGTTTATGCCGCCAACGGGTAGAGATTATGGCTTAAACTCGATGGATGACCGCATGGACTTCAATAAATCCAGCGAAGCGGCCGCAAAATATCTGGCAGATCTACTCAAAGATTTTGATGGTGATGTGAATAAGGCGGTAGCTTCCTACAATTGGGGGCAGAATAACGTCAAGAAACATGGATTAGGAAAAGCACCCACTGAAACGCGTAACTATCTCCAGAAGATTATGCCGGGCTTACCCGCCATTCACCCTCAGCAAGGCGAGTTAACTACCGGCCTCTCGGATATTAACGCATTACCTCCAACATCTATAAACGGTCCACAACAAAGCTATGTTGGTGGTGCTGATCAGATTGCCAGCGCTATCGCCCAAGCTATGAGAGATAACAAAGCAGAGGTAGAACTGACGATTATTGATAGTAGAACGGGTGAACGTCGGGTTATTGCTGGGAATCAAAGTGGAAAGGTGGCAACTTCCATGAACTATCCATAACCTGATAGTATGTGAAAAATACAATTTTAGGGGATAGAGATGAGTGCTTGGCAAACTTTGTTATTTTTATTCTTTGTTTTTCTGGTGGCTTTATTTTATTCATTCAAAAAAGAACCATCCAGAAAGAGGACTGTAATGAGGTTTATTGCAATAGGGATTGCGGTCTGTGGAGGGATAATATTCTTTATACTTTATAATAAAATGCAAGAGTTAAAAGTGTGCCCCAGTGATGTAAATAATTTTTATGCGAAGAATGGAACACTATGTTTTAATTATCAAAATGTATCAAAAATGCTTAATGAGCAAAAGCAGATGGAAATTGCCAGCTTCAGGATTGTTAATCCTAATCTAGTCGTCATAGAAACACCCAATAATGGCCGGTTCAAAATAACAAAGGAATCCGGTGAGGATGGGTTTTATATTAATCCACTGGAATGAAAAGTTATAAATAATTGCCGAAGATACTGACCCGCCTTGTGCGGGTTTTTTCATTTCTGGAGGGGATAAATGTCACTGATCAGCAATGCACTTTCTGATTTATTAGGTACCGGTGGTGATAGTTGGCAGTGGTCAGAACACCTGCATCCCGCCTCTTTTCGTGGAGTTCCTTTTGCTGTATTGACCGCTGAGGGGGTTTTTGGCCGTCGCCAAGCCATTCATGAATATCCTTATCGAGATACTGCGTGGATTGAGGATTTAGGCCGTGCTACGCGCCGCCTGACTATCCGTGGTTTTCTTATTCAGAGTAGTGGCCTTTATAACGCGCCTGACGTCATGACCCAGCGTGATTCACTGATTGCTGCCTGTGAAATGCCAGATGCGGGAACATTGGTACATCCCACTCTTGGGGAGATGACGGTCAGCATCCCTGAAAGTGGTCTTCGTCTGAATGAAGGGGCTGAGTCAGGGCGCGTTTTTGAATTTACGCTGACCATCATTGAATCAGGCTTGCGGGTATTTTCTGTTACCAGTTCAGCAGATGCGGTTTCGTCTATTCAGTCGTCATGGTTTGGTCTGGCTTCCAAATCCATTGCGACATTTATCGCCACGGTAAAAGGCGAGATCCGTTCTGTCACTCAAACCATCAGAACGCTGAAAAATACCGCTGCCTTTTGGACCAACATGGTGAGTTCTACCACCAGTGAGGCGACAAATCTCGGCAATGTCCTCCGTTCAACCCTCGGGCGTGATCGTTATGGCCGCTTTAATCACGGCACTGTAGGCGGCAGCGTATCGGGGGCTACGGCATCCGTTAGCACGCAGAGCGACACAACGAACCTGTCCGCGCTGGTGGCTCAAAAAATGGCTGTTTCAGTCGAGGGGCGGGCCTCACTTGTTGCTGCTAACGATGCATTGAAAGAGGCTGCGACGGTAGAGGAACATGCCAATGCTGTTCTTGCTGTCGTGAATGCCATCTTGGCCAGCGGAGCCAGCACCCTTGATTTAATCCGCATGATGCAAGAATTAACGGAAGTTGATGACAACACTTTTCGACCCAACCCCAGTGACAGCAATACCGCATCCGCCAGCTACCAACTCATTATTGTGTTGTGTGCCGGTGCGATGGTGTTTGCTGTTTCGCAATATCAACCTGAAAGCTATGACGATGCGGTCGATATATTGACGCGAGTCTGTGATGTTGTAGACAGTGCGGCGCTTTCTGCGGCTGACAGGGGTAATGACGAGGTATACCAGGCATTAAACGACTTGCGCGGCTCTATTGTCACACTGTTGCAGCAGACCGGCGCGAATCTGTCTCGCGTTGAGACCGTCAATTTTAACCGATCATTACCCGCACTCAATCTTGCCAATCGGCTATATCAGGATGCACGACGGGGTGACGCGTTGGTGAAAATGGCTAACCCCGTTCATCCGGCATTTATGCCCATTCGATTTAAGGCGCTGAACTCATGAGTGATGATCTGACATTGCGCATTGGAAATAAATTAATCACTGGTTGGGACAATATCCGGGTCACTCGCAGCATCGAGCGCTTACCGAGCGATTTTAGTCTGTCCCTAATGGATCTTTATCCGGGCAGTGATAACCAGCAGTGGGTTAACCCGGGCGACCCTTGTGTGGTTAATTTGGGGGATGATGTTGTTCTCACAGGCTACATAGACCGCTGGGCACCGATGATCAGTCGTAATCGCCGCGAAGTCAGGGCGACGGGGCGGAGCAAGTGCCAGGACTTGGTTGATTGCTCTGCCGAGTGGCCAAACAATGTGATCAGCCAATCGACCGCGCTACAGATAGCCCAACGGTTAGCGATGCCCTACGGAATTACGGTGTCCAGTGATGTTACTGACCTCGATATTGTTCCCCAATTTACATTGAACTGGGGGGAATCCTCTCAGGAAATTATTGACCGCATAACTCGCTGGGCGGCATTGCTGTATTACGATCTACCCGATGGCAGTTTATATCTCACTCGGGTGGGTACGCGAAAAGCAGCCAGCGGGGTAGCGCAGGGTATCAATATCGAAGACGCTGCGTATAACTCAGGAATGGACCAACGATTTTCTGACTATATCGGCGTTTCGATGTCTGTTAGCCAACTTCAGGAGCAGGTACAGGACGCAGGATACGGTTCAGTTACGCTAGCCAGAAGTCGCGATCCTGAAGCGGCCCAAATGCGTTATCGCAACCGCATTATCATTGTTGAAAGCACCATGAAAGCGCTAAAACTGGCGCAGCAATGCATCGACTGGGAAATGAACCGCCGCTATGGGCGGTCTAAAGAGCTACTGGTAACGGTCGATAGCTGGCGCGATAAAGACGGAAAACTATGGGAACCCAATACGTTAATCCCAATTGATTTACCTGTTTTCGGTCTAAAAGATGAACTCTGGCTGTTATCGGAGGTGACCTATCTCAAAGACGACCACGGCACCGCCGCGCAAATGGTGCTGATGCCCCCTGAAGCCTTCACCGTCCAACCTTATCAGTTTTATTCCAATCTTATGGAGATGAATCAGTGATGAGCGAATCAGGGCAACTAGCCAGGTTATACCGGCAAATAAAAATGATGATCGGGGTGGGACGGGTGACAGGCAGTCATGATGGTGGTTCAGTTCAAACCGTTCAATACCAAACCCCGCTGGAAGTCCGTAGTGATACGCCGAGATTGGCTGAATTTGGTTTTTCGTCCGGGTTACCCGCTGGTACCGATGTGGTGATTGGCTTTCTGGGCGGTGACCGGTCAAGTGCCGTCATCATTGGCTCAAATCATCAGTCATTTCGTCATGTCGGGCTAAATTCGGGTGAGACGGTGATTTACTCGCAGTGGGGGCAATACGTCAAGTTAACCGAAGCAGGCATTATTATTGAAGCCAATGGTCAGCCGGTCACGGTCAATAATGCCACGGAGGTGACGATTAATGCTGCGGTAAAAGTACGGCTAAATACGCCATTGCTGGAGGTCAGCGGCGATATCGTCGATAACGCTGGCAGTAATAGCACCACACTAAAAACCCTGCGAGAAGCCTATAACACCCACAATCACCAACTTAAAAATGTTCAGGGTGGTAGCTCGACATTAACCAGTGAAGTGACGGGTAAGGTGGTTGAATGACAACAGATATCAAAACAGTCTGGGAGCCGGACAAATTGCTGGGCGACTGGCAAACCGGCGGCGGTGGGTTGCTGGATGGTGATGATTTAGAAACCGCTATTTTAATTAGCTTGTTCACGGACCGGTTGGCCCGTAGTGATGACGCTATCGATGGCGATGATCGCCGAGGGTGGTGGGGTGATACCGGATCAGAGTATCCGATAGGTTCTCGTTTGTGGTTGCTTCGCCGCGAAAAACTCACGACTAAAGTCGCATTAAAGGCTGAAGACTATGCCAATGAAGCGCTAGCCTGGTTGCTTGATGATGGTGTGGTAACTGCCATCAGTTCGAATGCTCAGATAGTTTATCCCAACCGCCTTAATCTCATTATCAGCTACCAACAACCCACGCAAACACAGGCGTCTGTTAAATTTTCATGGGTATGGGAGACTTAATACATGCCATTTAATCGCCCCACATTAAGCGAACTGCGCCAGCGCAACCTGTCTTATATTCAATCAGAACTCAAGACGGGCGGTAATTTATTGCGCTTCTCCAATATCGGTGTGATCAGTGATGCTGATGCCGGAATGGCGCATTTACATTATGGTTATCTGGATTATATCGCGCTGCAATCCACGCCTTATAATGCCACCGATGAATATCTCGCTGCATGGGCCGCATTGAAAGATGTGTTTCGCAAACCCGCTAACCCCGCCACCTGTCCTACCGTCGAGTTCAGTGGCACCGCAGGTCGTGTGATTCCCGCTGGTAGCCTGTTAAATCGGGCCGATGGTTACCAGTATCGTCTCGACCATGAGTTAACACTGGGGGCTGGTGGTACCGCCACCGGTTCAATCACTGCTGTACTCCCCAGTGTATTGGATGACACTACGGGCGGCGGTATTGCAGGGAATGCCGATGCAGGAACGTCGCTGACATTGGATGTGGCCATTGACGGTGTTCAGTCAGGGGCTACCGCAATGGTTAAGATATCCGGTGGCGCTGATATTGAGTCAGAGGATGCATTTCGTTCCCGTATGTTACTGGCCTATCAAAACACACCCCAAGGTGGCAACGATACCGATTATCGCGGCTGGGCTTTGGCTGTGCCAGGTGTAACGCGTTGTTGGGTGAAGCGCCGCTTACAGGGGGTGGGCACGGTCGGTATTTATATCATGTGTGATGGCAATGATTCTGGCGGCTTTCCGGTCGGGACTGACGGCGTGTCTCAGCTTGAAGAATGGGGCGCGGTAAAAGCAACCGGCGATCAGGGGCGAGTTGCCGATCATATCTACCCCTTACAACCCATTATTGCCATCATCTACGTTTGTGCGCCAGTAGCGGCACCGGTGAACTTTGTGATTAGTGGTATTTCTACAGCAGATAGCGAAATCACCACAGCAATCAATACAGCTATTGATGAAGTTTTTTTTACTGAGGGTGAACCGGGCGGTAAAATTCTGCTGTCGTCACTGCTGCTGGCCATCGGTGATGTCGCAGGAACCAGTGGTTTTATTCTTGATTCCCCAACAACTAACATCCAGCTTGCAACCGGTCAATTACCTCTCCGGGGCACGGTGACCTACCTATGAGCCGTTATTCTGTAAATGAATATACCGCAGCGCTTCAAGCACTGATGCCGGGCGGTCTGGTTTGGCCGAAAATATCCGGTGGTATTCAAACTGGCACCCTACGGGCACTAGCACGGTCTTATCAACGCAGCGATGAGGATGCCCGCGATCTGCTCGATGCGGCTTTCCCCGCCACAGCTACAGCAATGTTACCCGAATGGGAAGCGACCTTGGGGTTGCCGGAACTCTGTGCTATCGGCGAAGTAGACAGCATGATTCAGCGCCAGCGGGCCGTAATATCGAAACTGTTTGGCATTGGTGGCCAGTCAGTGGCTTATTTTATTCGGGTTGCTGAGGCGCTGGGTTACACCATATCGATTACTCAATATAGACAGGCTTGTTCGGGGATGTCAGTGTGTGGGGACGCATTGAATGGTGAGGAGTGGCCGTTTACCTGGCTGATCACCGCGCCAGAAACCACCATCAATTATGCCCAATGCGGTTTGACTTATTGCAGTGATCCACTGCGTTCGTGGGGAAACAAACAGCTTGAATGTCGGTTAACAGTTTTAAATCCATCCCATACCATTCTTAAATTTGGCTACGTTAGCTAACTAATCACTCTCTATTAATTTTTAAGCGCCTTAACTGGCGAGGGCTTCTTATGCAAAAAATTGGCGATATCCCCAACACGCGCGCCGACAATAATGGCGAGTTTACTGATGGTAATGTTGCTGGTGGCGTACCACCGACAATACTGCCAGCTGAGTGGTTTAATACCATTCAACGTGAATTAATGAGTATTTTGAATGCGGCTGAAATTGAATCAGATCCGCATGTTTTCAATCAAGTTCTTTTGTCCATACAAAAATTAGTTAGCGAAGGTATTCCTGATCTTAAAGACGCCTCATTAACTCAAAAAGGTGTTGTTCAATTAAGTAACGCAACTAACAGCAACAGTCAGATACTGGCAGCCACGCCAAAAGCAGTAAGTGATTTGGGCGCTTTGTTATTAAAAATTACTAATAACCTTTCTGAAATTAAAGACGCTGGCCCGGCTGCGGTTGCACAGACTCTCTTAAACCTTGGTTTGGGCGAAGGTAGTCTAGTTCCCATTGGCATCCCTCTTCCTTACCCGCTAGCTACCCCTCCTACGGGGTTTCTGAAAGTAAACGGTTCATCGTTTAGCGCAGCAACATACCCAAAATTGGCGTTGGCATATCCGTCTGGTGTATTGCCTGATTTGCGCGGCGAGTTTATTCGTGGCTTTGATGATGGGCGTGGTGTTAGGGCAGACCAAAACTTATTGGGATGGCAGGGGGGCGGGATACAAAGCCATAACCATGGGCTCTCGAATTTTGAGATTCGCGGACTAACAGGCGGCCCCACACCAGGTTGGTTTACAAGCGTAAACGGCCTTTCAACAAGTGATTCTGGCGGTGATGAAACTCGCCCACGGAACATTGCATTTAACTACATTGTGAGAGCTTTATAATGACAAAATATTCACTAGATATTGCCGTAGCGCAGTTGGGACAAGATGGTTTATCTATCACTGAGGGTTGGATAGCTGTTTATAGCGCAAGCCCTGACTCACGCGAATACATTGGCGTTAATAATGAGTACCTACCGATGGGCGTCGGATTACCCGCGCGCGGATATGCTGATGCGCCAATATTGCCGGCAAGAGCTGATAAGGCAGTGCGACGTAATGCGGATGGTACAGTGTGGGAAATTGTTGCTGATTTGCGGGGGAAAGTGGCATATAGCACTGAAACTGGTCAGCCGGAGGAAGTAACGACAATTGGTGAATTGCCAGATACGCTCACTTTACTAGCACCACTCACTATTTACGACAAATGGAACGGTTCGAAATGGGTAACAGATAAAGCATTGCAGCAAGCAGCAGCAATACAGGAAGCGGAAGAAAAGAAAACTCAATTATTGAATGCAGCCGCTGCGAAGATTGCACCACTGCAAGATGCTGTAGATACCGGCATGGCAACAAATGACGACAAAGCACAGCTTACGGCATGGAAAACCTACCGCGTCTTACTGAGTCGAATTGACACATCAAAACCAGAGGATATTGTTTTACCTGAACTCCCACAGTAAGATTCCGGGCGACTAAGCCCTGAAGAATCCCCAGAAAACAAGACAGGCATAGCGTGATGTGATCTACTGATTGCTCCACCAATTCAATGAGATTACCGCTATGCTTGTTCGTAAAGTATGCCAAAATTTTTTCCAGAATGCCTTAGCACCATTTCATAAATACCGGCAAAGCGCCCTGATGGATGCCACTGTTGCTTTAATCAATGGAGCTTCACTCACTCTAACCAGTATCGGCCGTTTCTTACCGGGTCAGGCTCAGGTTAAAAACAAAATTAAACGCGTGGACCGTTTGCTGGGAAATGAGTCTCTTCATCGTGATATTCCACTGATTTTCAATAATATTATAGCTATGCTGACCCGGAAATTATCTCTGTGCGTGGTTGCTGTTGACTGGAGTGGATATCACTCGCATGAATACCACATTCTCCGGGCCAGTTTAATTTGTGATGGCCGCTCCATTCCTTTGTTAAGTCAGATTGTTCCGTCGGCTGAACAGCAGAGCGAACAAATTCATAAAACATTTTTAAATGCATTTGCCCGAGCCGTTAATCCCGATGCCAGAGTTATTATTGTTACCGATGCAGGTTTCCAAAATGCCTGGTTCAAACATATAAAATCATTAGGCTGGGATTTTGTCGGAAGAATAAGGGGATATACACGACTTCGACTGCATCGGGAGGGTGATATCTGGTACAAACCACAGGAACTTCAGGCCAGAAGCCAGCCCGAATATTTGGGGCCGGGTACGTTGTCACGTACTCAATATGCCCGCTGCGAAGGCCATTTTTATCTTTATAAGAAAGCCCCTAAAGGTAGAAAAAACAGACGTTCCCGTGGCAGGATAAAACGCTACAAACAAGAGCGTGACGGCCGCTCATCAGCCAAAACACCCTGGCTACTGTTTACCAGTAGCGACGACTTCAGGCCCCGTGAAGTCATGAAAATATACAGCAGAAGAATGCAAATAGAGCAAAATTTCCGTGATGAAAAAAGTGAGCGCTTTGGATTTGGTTTGCGTGCAAGCCGCAGCAGAACAACGGAGCGAATGCAGGTCCTGAGCCTGTTAGCAACGTTAAGTACAATTGTGATGTGGTTAATGGGGTATCATTTTGAAAATAAAGGATTACATGTGAGGTATCAGGCTAACAGTGTGAAGTCGAGGCGGGTCATATCTTATCTGACGTTAGCAGAGAATGTCTTAAGACACTCTCCGCTAATATTGCGACGAATAGCACTGAATAGTGCACTTAATCACCTTGCCAGAGCCTACCGAAATATGGTGCTAGTTTATTAATGGTGATTTTGTGGGGATCCCTCAGGGCTTAATAGCCCGGTCTATTCAACTTCTCAAATTTTTCATGCAGCGATTTTGGATAAAGCTCAGTATAAACCTGCCAAAGAACATTCAGCGACCGGTGGCCAGTAACTTGAGCTACTTCTTCAATAGAGAAACCCGCCTCAAATAGCCTGCTTGCCCCCTCCCTTCGTAAATCGTGATACCGTAAGTCCTCAATACCAAGATCATTACGTACCCGCTGAAATCCCGCCGTCACTGAGTTTGAGTTATAGGGGAAGATGTAGGTTTCCGTTCTTGGCTGGCGTTGCACGATGTCCCATGCCTCACCGAGTAATGGAACCTGCATATGGTTGCCAGACTTCTTGCGCGGATCTTTTCTGTCTCTGACCAAAACCGACTTTTGTTTCTCGTCTATATCTTCCCACCTGATCCTGCATACTTCACCGATACGCATACATGAAAGAATTGAGAAGTTAAGAATATCTTCGTAAGGGATTTTTGCCCCGGCATTAGCTGAGCGAATTCTCAACCCTTCAATCAGTTTTTCAATTTCAGTGGCGAGAGGTCTGCGCGATCGGCGCTGCGACTTTCCAACCAACCCCATATTAATGAGAATTGGCCTGGCGATGATGACGGGATTATCTGTGTAATCAATCCCAAAGATAGGTTTAGCTGCTGCCAGCACAGAAGATAGATAGCTTAGATCATGGCCTACGGTTGATGGCCCTGCACCAGCTCCAGCACGATGTCGACAGTGCTCAATAACATGGTTTGTTTGAAGGTCTGCCAGTTTTATTGCGGCGATCTCACAATCAACCAGCATATTTAAAACATAGGTTTTGGTACGCCCAGCTTTGCCGCCGAGGTTGGGATCGGCTATGTATCGCTTTAGCAACTGACCAACAGTCATACCAGTGACATCATTGATGTTTGGCACCCCATTGACCTCTAACTCCGCTACCCGGTTAGCACCCCAAGTTTTAGCATGGGCCTGTTTGCCGAAGGTTCTGTTCTCTCGATAGATGTATTTACCCCCTTCCTTTACACCCACGGTGCAGCGATAGCGGGCGGTGCCATCGGAGCGAAGGCGTTTTTCTATGCTATAGTAGGCCATGCTTTTCCCTTGTCCTATCTCAGCACCCCACGTATTAGGGGTGCTGTATGGGGTGCTGATAAAGAAAAAATACGACAAAATGACCCAGAATGCACGAAAATAACACATTCACAAATTCAGCCGTAACAGGCGTAAAGACCGACTCTAAAGGCAATTCCCCCCTACAACGTTTCTCCGTCGCGCCGATGCTCGACTGGACAGATCGCCATTGCCGCTATTTTCATCGCTTGTTGACTAAACAGACTTTGTTGTATACCGAAATGGTTACAACAGGTGCGATTATTCATGGCAAAGCCGACTATCTGGCTTATAGCGAGCAAGACCATCCGGTTGCATTACAACTGGGTGGCAGTGATCCGCAGGCATTAGCCCATTGTGCCAAGCTGGCTGAGCTTCGCGGATACAATGAAATAAATCTGAATGTCGGTTGCCCGTCTGACCGAGTGCAAAATGGCCGTTTTGGGGCTTGTTTGATGGCGGAGGCCCGTTTAGTTGCTGATTGCATTAAAGCCATGCGTGATGTGGTTTCTATTCCGGTTACGGTGAAAACCCGCATCGGGATTGATGAGCTGGATAGTTATGAGTTCTTGTGTGAATTCGTGCAAACTGTCGCGGAGCGTGGTGAGTGCGATATTTTCACTATTCATGCTCGTAAAGCCTGGCTTTCAGGACTCAGCCCGAAAGAGAACCGTGAAGTGCCGCCTCTGGATTATGCGCGGGTTTATCAGCTTAAACGTGATTTCCCAACACTGACCATTGCCATTAACGGTGGTGTGAAAACACTGGCTGAAGCCAAAGAACATCTCAAATATGTTGATGGGGTGATGATGGGGCGCGAAGCTTACCAAAACCCCACTATATTGACACAAGTGGATCGTGAACTTTTTGACCCAAATGCGCCGGTGGTCGATAGTGTTAAAGCTATTGAAGCTCTTTTTCCTTATATCGAGCAAGAACTGTCACGCGGTGCTTATTTAGGGCATATCACTCGTCATATTCTGGGTATTTTCCAAGGGATACCTGGTGCGCGCCAGTGGCGTCGTCATCTGAGTGAAAATGCACATAAGCCTGGAGCTGATGTTTCTGTTGTAGAACAGGCGCTGGCTCTGGTGACTCGCCCACAGCACAGTTCGTAAGAAAAGTGACTATAAGTTAGTGAAATTGACCATGCCTGCCTGTTTCTTTGGCAGGCTTATTTTTATCTAAAACAAGATAAATCAATAAGTTACATATGTTCTCTGGCTTGGCACGTTTCTTGTAATACTCCTTATAAAATCCCCGACCTGATTGTTGTATTTAATAAAGTGATTGTGGGAAATAAACCGTTATTTAGGAGCCAGCCATGTTTGAAATTTTCTTTGTTATCGGCTTTTTTATCATGCTGATGGTGACCGGTATTTCTTTACTGGGTATCTTTGCAGCTCTATTGGTTGCGGCGGCCTTTATGATGTTGGGGGGGTTATTTGTCATGATGATTAAGCTACTACCTTGGCTGATCCTGGCCGTTGTGGTGGTCTGGATATGGCGTTCGATGCAGAAACCCACTGTAAGGCGTTACTAAAATTTCGCTTTCTTGCGGCGGAGATCACAGCCTGAAAGATTAGTAGGATAAATCTGGGGGAAAACATATTTTTTCTCAAACGAGCTTGCTAGGATGCAATCCGATACAGTTTGGTATCACATTTTCATCCCTGACAGAGCTAACAATAGCTGTATAAACGGCACTCAGTTCTGGCAGTCTACCCTGTAGTACCCCTACGTTTGCATTAAAGAAAGCAGTGTAGCCAGGGCTTCTAGTTGTTAGAGGCCCTGGTTATTACTTTTATAGTGTAAGGTGAATGAATAAATACTAAATATCTAAAATATTAAATAAAGCCACATCAGAAGTGAAATCGTTAGTATTAAATATTAGCGAAAAATCGATTGTAGTTAGCAATGATATAAACTATTTGAGCGACAAATGCTTCTTTGATAACTTTCTTGTCTTCTTGATCATTGCATTTCTTTTTTATATCAAAGAAGCTTTGTTGCATTAATTGAACGGTGACATCAGTTGATTTCTGAAATGCAGATAAACTATTGTTTTCACCGAATTCACTGAGTAATAAATCAAACTTTTCATCAGCAAAGTCTCGTAGCATCTGGAGTTCTTCATTGTTAATTCTATTATCACAATAAAATTCGTTCAGTAGTGTTTTTATATCTCTATTGATTTCTGCATCATGCATAATTAAAACCTCAATGTATGTAATGAAATTATGTTACTTAACGATTACAAACTGAGGATATATAGATAATCCAGAGAGGACAATCAGGATGTACAGGTTAATGGTCTAAAAGTAATGATAAATAAGTTTTTTAATAAACTATTATTGTAAATAATGGATAGTCATATTTAACTATCCATTATAGGCGAAAGTTTTTAATTAAGGAACATTAATTACGGAATAAGTAGGCTAGAGCCGGTAGTCTGACGACTTTCTAATATTTCATGAGCACGATGAGCATCGCTTAGCGGGAATTGCTGAGTTTTGGCTACATCCACATTAATTGCACCACTGATAATCAGTGAGAACAGTTCGTGGCTGGCGCTTTCAAGCTCTTGTCGGTTAGTGACATAAACATTAAGAGATGGGCGAGTCACATACAGCGCGCCTTTTTGGTTGAGTATAGCAAGGTCTACCCCTGTCACCGGGCCAGAGGCATTACCAAAGCTGACCATTAAGCCTCGACGTTTAAGGCTATTAAGTGAGTCCAGCCAGGTGCTTTTGCCCACCGAGTCATATACCACATCCACTTTTTCGCCATTCGTCAGTTCAGCCACGCGTTCGGCGATATTTTCTGTACGGTAGTTGATGGTCGCCCACGCCCCGTTGGCTTTAGCCAATTCTGCTTTTTCATCAGAACCGACTGTGCCAATTAGCCTGGCACCCAGTGCTTTTGCCCATTGGCAGGCAATCAACCCGACACCACCCGCTGCCGCATGGAATAAGAACACTTGGCCGGGTTTGATTTCATAAGTTTGGCGCAATAAATATTGAACAGTCAGCCCCTTAAGGAAGGAAGCAGCGGCTTGTTCAAAAGAGATTTGTTCTGGAAGCAGGGCAACTTTCTCCGCAGCAACATTATGTATTTCACTGTAAGCACCGAGAGTTGATTGAGCATAAACCACCCGATCACCCACTTTTAGCGAGTTAACCGCCGCACCTACTTTTGTCACGATTCCAGCGGCTTCTGTTCCCAGCCCACTCGGGAAGTGTGGCGGTGCGTAAAGGCCGCTACGCACATAGGTATCAATATAGTTAATTCCGATAGCTTTGTTTTCTACCTGAACTTCATGCGCCGCGGGGTTCGTCGGTGTGAAGTCGAGATATTGCAATACTTCCGGCCCACCCGTGGTGCTAAATTGAATATGCTTTGCCATGTTAGCTCCTTTACGATAGATATTTTTTACCCTACAGGGTTCTAGACGAGGAGCCAAGATCTTGCTAATACCGATAAGTAATAGGGAATTCATAATTACCCTTTGGGTATCATCGCGTATACTAAGCGGCACTATTTTCCTATCGCAACCATTATCCTATCGCAATAATAGAGGTAAAGAACACTTTTCATGGCAGCAAAAAAACCAACCAACAATATGACAGAGCCACGCGATCGCCAGATGGAAGGGCTGAAACTTCCGCCTCATTCTCTGGAGGCAGAGCAGTCCGTGTTGGGCGGTTTGATGCTGGATAACGAGCGCTGGGATAATGTCTCTGAGCGCGTAGCCAGCAAGGACTTTTTCAGCCGCCCACATCGCCGAATCTTTACTGAAATGCAGCGTTTGCTGGAAAACAGCAAGCCAATCGATTTGATCACGCTTTCTGAGTCACTGGAACAAAAGGGTGATTTGGAGTCGGTAGGCGGTTTCGCCTATCTGGCAGAGTTATCAAAAAACACGCCAAGTGCAGCGAATATCGGTGCTTATGCTGACATCGTTCGCGAACGTGCAGTAGTACGTGAAATGATCTCGGTCGCGAATGAGATCGCCGATGCCGGTTATGATCCGCAAGGGCGTAGCAGTGAAGATCTGCTGGATCTGGCCGAATCGAAAGTGTTTCAGATTGCCGAAAGCCGTGCCAATAAAGATGAAGGGCCGAAAAGTGTCGATCAGATCCTCGAAGCCACGGTGGCGCGTATCGAGCAGCTCTATCAGCGGCCACATGATGGCGTTACCGGGGTTTCAACCGGTTTTACCGATTTGGATAAGAAAACAGCTGGCTTGCAGAAGTCAGATTTGATTATTGTCGCCGCACGCCCGTCGATGGGGAAAACCACCTTTGCGATGAACCTGTGCGAAAACGCCGCGATGATGCAGGAAAAACCAGTATTGATCTTCAGTCTGGAGATGCCAGGCGATCAGATCATGATGCGTATGTTGGCGTCATTGTCCCATGTTGATCAGACGCGTATCCGTACCGGTCAGCTTGATGATGAGGATTGGGCACGGATTTCGAGCACCATGGGCATATTGATGGAAAAGCGCAATATGTACATTGATGACTCCTCCGGCCTGACTCCGACAGAAGTGCGTTCCCGTGCGCGACGTATTTTCCGCGAACATGGTGGGTTGAGCCTGATTATGATCGACTACCTGCAATTGATGCGGGTACCGTCACTTTCGGATAACCGTACCTTAGAAATCGCCGAAATCTCACGTTCGCTGAAAGCGTTGGCAAAAGAGTTACAAGTGCCGGTCGTGGCACTTTCTCAGCTTAACCGTAGCTTGGAGCAACGTGCGGATAAACGACCCGTCAACTCCGACTTACGTGAATCAGGTTCAATCGAGCAGGATGCCGACTTAATCATGTTTATTTATCGTGATGAGGTGTATCACGAAAACAGTGATGAGAAAGGGATTGCACAGATTATTTTGGGTAAACAGCGTAACGGCCCGATCGGTTCTGTTCGACTGAAGTTTAATGGTCAATGGTCGCGCTTTGATAACTACGCAGGCCCGCAATACGATGATGAGTAGTGAATAATATCAATAATTAAGGATAAGAAATGAAAGCGGCAACAGCAGTAATCGACCGCCGCGCTCTGCGACATAACTTGCAACAGGTACGGCGTATAGCGCCGCAAAGCCGCCTGATTGCTGTTGTGAAAGCAAACGCTTATGGCCACGGGTTATTAGAAACAGCGCATACTTTGCAGGATGCAGATTGCTACGGTGTAGCGCGGATCGGTGAAGCCTTGATGCTCCGATCCGGTGGGATCGTGAAACCGATTTTATTGTTGGAAGGATTCTTTGCGGCAGAAGATCTCCCTATTCTAGCGGCTAATTGCATTGAAACTGCGGTACATAGCATTGAACAATTGGAAGCGCTGGAAGTTGCCGAGCTTTCTGCTCCTATCCATGTTTGGATGAAACTGGATACTGGCATGCACCGTTTGGGGGTGCGTCCAGAACAAGCCGAGGCGTTCTATCAGCGCTTAAGTGCGTGTAAGAATGTTATTCAGCCAGTCAATATCATGAGTCACTTTAGCCGGGCGGATGAGCCGCAAGTGGATACCACTCGCCAGCAACTGGACTGTTTTGATACTTTCGTCGCCGATAAGCCTGGCAAGCAATCTATCGCGGCATCTGGCGGCATTTTACTGTGGCCAGAAGCGCACCGTGATTGGGTTCGCCCAGGAATCATACTGTATGGGGTTTCACCAATGGATGAGCCTTATGCCAGTCATTTCGAACTAAAACCAGCGATGGCATTGAAATCCAGCCTGATTGCGGTGCGTGAGCATAAAGCCGGTGAACCTGTTGGTTATGGCGGTACTTGGGTGAGTGAGCGCGATACCCGCCTGGGGGTGGTGGCGATCGGCTACGGCGATGGTTATCCGCGCAGCGCCCCTTCAGGCACCCCGATGTGGCTAAATGGCCGCGAAGTCGGCATTGTGGGCCGGGTTTCAATGGATATGATTTCTGTTGATCTCGGGCCAAATGCGACAGATAAAGTGGGTGACGAGGTATTGCTGTGGGGAGCTGAATTGCCGGTTGAAAAAATTGCAGCGTGCACAGGTATCAGCGCCTACGAATTGATTACTAAGCTGACCTCCCGCGTCGCGATGGAATATTTAGGGGAATAAGGTAAGCTGCCTAATCAAGGTATAAACAATTATTATTTAATTCAGGAGAGCAGCGCCGTGTTCCAAAATGTTGACGCCTACGCAGGTGACCCGATCCTGTCGCTGATGGAAAGTTTTAAAGCCGATAACCGTGCTCATAAAGTGAATTTGAGTATCGGGCTTTATTACAATGAACTGGGTGAAATTCCGCTGATGCAAGCGGTTCAAGTTGCTGAATCACAATTGAATGTTCAGCCACATGGAACACCCGTCTATTTGCCAATGGAAGGTCTACACTCCTATCGTACTGCTATCCAGCAGCTATTATTTGGTGCAGATCATCCGATGTTGGTACAGCAGCGAGTGGCGACAATTCAAACCGTGGGTGGATCCGGCGCATTAAAAGTCGGTGCTGATTTCCTGAATCATTATTTCCCTGATTCTCAGGTCTGGGTCAGTGATCCTACTTGGGAAAACCACGTTGCTATCTTTAGCGGTGCAGGTTTTAAGGTAAATACCTACCCGTATTTTGATAACGATAAGCTGGGCGTGAAGTTTGATCAAATGCTGGCCGCACTCCAGCAATTATCCGCCAAAAGCATTGTGTTATTGCATCCTTGCTGCCATAACCCGACAGGTTCGGATCTCACTAATGCGCAATGGGATCAAGTGATTGAAGTGGCTAAAGGCCGGGATCTGATCCCTTTCCTGGATATCGCTTATCAAGGTTTTGGTGCCGGGCTGAATGAAGATGCTTATGCTATCCGCGCGATGGCAGCAGCTGAGTTACCCTGTTTGATCAGTAACTCTTTCTCTAAAATCTTCTCTTTGTATAACGAGCGAGTCGGCGGCTTGTCTGTGGTGTGTGAGAGTGAAGAAGTTGCGGGCCGTGTATTAGGGCAACTGAAAGCCACCGTTCGCCGTAACTATTCCAGCCCACCAAACTTCGGTGCGCAAGTGGTTTCCAAAGTGCTCGATGACACCAAATTGCGAGCGCAATGGCAGGCTGAAGTGGAGCAAATGCGCCTGCGTATCATTGAAATGCGCCGCACGTTGGTTGAAGCCTTGAAAGCCTCACTACCAAATCGCAATTTTGACTACTTGCTGCAACAGCGCGGGATGTTCAGCTACACCGGTTTTAGCGCAGCACAGGTAGATCGCCTGCGTGAAGAGTTTGGTGTGTATCTGATTGCCAGTGGCAGGATGTGTATGGCAGGCGTCAATCACAGTAATGTTCAGCGTGTTGCGGCGGCTTTTGCTGCGGTACAGTAATCAGCTATTCACATGATTTAAATTAAGGCGATAGGGATATCGCCTGAGCTTAATGACAAAGCTGTTGATAACTTAGTGAGTGAAGGGTTTACCGCACCTCGGGGCACTCCGGTCGCTTACGCGACTACGACCCCAACGGCACGATTCCCCTTCATTTGACTTTGTCAGCAGTCAGAGGCGATAGCAATATCGCCTTTTTTGTTTATTTTTTTCGCCACCTTTCCGTGAGTTACCTTTATCTTCTACTTGTTTAGTCCAAGACCGATGGCTGTAAATCGATTAAAGAATATACTAATTGATGTGGTTGATACATGCCAAGCTATCATTCATTGCTCACAGTAAAGTTGTTATCAAAGGTGCAAACTGATGCTTCAGCATGTGTAACTGTTCAATGAAGCCTTATGGAATAAATAGCTTATGAGGCCGTTTCGCGAGACGGTACCGGCCCATTACAGGAGATATCCACATGAATAATTCAGCATTACTGGAATACTGCATGTCCAAACCTGGGGCAGAGCAGAGCGACCATGAGAAGTGGCAGGCGAATCAGATTAAAGTAGCAGATGTGATGTTTGCTATGGTAGGCGAGACGGAAGGACGCCCCTCTATCTCATTGAAAACCAGCCCTGAATTGGCAGAAAGCCTGAGAGAGCAACATCCGGAGATCGTGCCGAGTGAACACTTGAACAAAGCGCACTGGAACACGGTGTTTCTGGATGGCAAATTACCAAACTCACAGTTCTATTCGCTAATAGACCGCTCTTATCAATTGGTTTTACAGGGATTGCCCGAACATCGGCGGCAAGAGTTAGTTGTCTGAAGGCTAAAATAGCACTCCAGGACAACTGATTGATTGCCCCGGAGCGCTCATTTAATGGCTACTTACGCTGCAACATAGGTTTGAGGAATCGGGCCGTATGTGATGCTGCGCATTCTGCGACGGTCTCTGGCGTGCCGGAAACCAAAATCTCGCCGCCGCCACTGCCGCCCTCTGGCCCCAGATCAACAATCCAGTCTGCGGTCTTAATCACATCCAGATTATGCTCAATGACCACAATAGTATTGCCCTGATCGCGCAACTGATGTAATACCGCCAATAGCTGCTGAATATCAGCAAAGTGTAAGCCAGTGGTCGGTTCGTCCAGAATATAGAGTGTCTGGCCAGTGCCGCGTTTTGACAGTTCGCGTGACAGTTTGACGCGCTGTGCTTCTCCGCCCGATAGGGTAGTTGCCGACTGGCCAAGACAAATATACGACAGGCCAACATCCATCAAGGTTTGCAGCTTACGCGCCAATGCCGGAACAGCATCAAAGAACTCACGTGCTTCTTCGATAGTCATCGCCAACACTTCGTGAATACTCTTACCTTTGTATTTCACTTCCAGCGTTTCGCGGTTATAGCGCTTACCTTTGCATTGGTCGCAAGGGACATAAATATCCGGTAGGAAGTGCATTTCAACTTTAATCACTCCGTCCCCCTGACAGGCTTCACAGCGGCCGCCTTTCACGTTAAAGCTGAAACGGCCCGGAGTATAGCCCCGAGCGCGTGACTCAGGTACGCCCGCGAATAGTTCACGAATAGGGGTAAAGATACCGGTATAAGTTGCCGGATTAGAGCGCGGTGTGCGGCCAATCGGGCTTTGGTCAATATCGATAACTTTATCGAAATGCTCCAGCCCTTGAATATCACGATACGGAGCCGGTTCATTGCTGGTCGCTCCGTTCAACTGGCGCTGCGCGATACAATATAAAGTATCGTTGATTAGCGTCGATTTACCTGAGCCAGAAACACCGGTAATGCAGCTAAATAACCCAACGGGCAGTGTGAGAGTGACATCTTTCAGGTTGTTACCGCTGGCACCAATCAACTTCAATACTTTGCTCGGATCACCTGCCACGCGTTGAGCTGGAATAGCAATTTCCCGCTTACCGCTGAGGAACTGGCCAGTGAGTGATTCGGGGGCTGCCATAATGTCATCAACGGTCCCTTCTGCAACCACTTCACCACCATGCACACCAGCACCAGGGCCGATATCAATCACATGGTCGGCGGCACGAATCGCATCTTCATCATGCTCCACCACAATTACGGTATTCCCCAGATTGCGCAGGTGAATCAGTGTTTCGAGCAAACGTTCATTATCGCGCTGATGCAAACCGATGGACGGCTCATCAAGCACATACATGACACCCACCAAACCGGCACCAATCTGGCTGGCCAGACGAATACGCTGCGCTTCACCACCGG
Organism: Yersinia enterocolitica subsp. enterocolitica; assembly: GCF_901472495.1. Lineage (NCBI taxonomy): Bacteria > Pseudomonadati > Pseudomonadota > Gammaproteobacteria > Enterobacterales > Yersiniaceae > Yersinia > Yersinia enterocolitica. The sequence continues at coordinate 2,862,917 of NZ_LR590469.1, read as the reverse complement.
AGAGGGTTTCCGCAGAGCGGGACAGTGACAGGTAATTCAGCCCGACGTTAACCAGGAACTTCAGCCGGTCGCCAATTTCTTTTAGTACTTTCTCGGCAATCTGCGCCCGCTGACCGCTGAGTTTCATATTCTGGAAGAAGCTCAGCGCATGACCGATGCTCAGTTCTGAGATTTCTGGCAATGTCGTGTTTTCGACAAAGACATAACGCGCTTCACGGCGCAGGCGTGTGCCATGACATGAAGTACAGGAGCGATTACTGATGAATTTAGCCAGCTCTTCGCGCACCGCACTGGATTCCGTCTCTTTATAACGGCGCTCCATATTGTGCAGCACACCTTCAAATGGATGGCGGCGTACCGTGGTATCACCGCGGTCATTAATGTATTTGAATTCAATGGTATCTTTGCCAGATCCATACAGCACAGCTTTCTGGATGGTGGCATCCAATGAGTTAAACGGTGCTTCGATATCAAACTTATAATGATCAGCCAGTGACCGTAGCATCTGGAAGTAATAGAAGTTGCGGCGATCCCAACCCCGAATTGCGCCCCCTGCCAGTGATAGCTCAGGGTTTTGTAGCACACGGTCTGGATCAAAGAACTGCTGTACACCCAGACCATCACAGGTTGGGCAAGCACCGGCCGGGTTGTTAAAGGAGAACAGGCGCGGCTCCAACTCGCTCATGCTATAGCCGCAAATTGGGCAGGCAAAGTTAGCGGAGAACAGCAGTTCTTCTGCGTGAGGATCGTCCATATCGGCAACCACGGCAGTACCACCGGAAAGTTCCAATGCGGTTTCAAATGATTCAGCCAGACGCTGAGCCAGATCTTCGCGCACCTTAAAACGATCGACCACCACTTCAATAGTATGTTTCTTTTGCAGTTCTAATTTGGGTGGATCAGATAGATCGCAAACCTCGCCATCGATCCGTGCCCGGATATAGCCCTGCATCGCCAAATTTTCCAGTGTCTTGGTATGTTCGCCTTTGCGATCTTTTACCACTGGCGCCAGTAACATCAGGCGGCGGCCTTCGGGCTGGCTGATGACGTTATCCACCATCTGGCTGACCGTTTGCGCGGCAAGCGGCACATCATGATCCGGACAGCGCGGCTCGCCGACACGGGCAAACAGTAAACGCAGGTAGTCATGAATTTCAGTGATGGTGCCCACGGTAGAACGCGGGTTATGGGAAGTCGATTTTTGCTCGATGGAGATGGCCGGAGAGAGACCTTCAATATGGTCGACATCCGGTTTTTCCATCAGCGATAGAAATTGGCGCGCATAGGCGGAGAGAGACTCAACATAGCGGCGTTGGCCCTCGGCATACAGGGTATCAAAAGCCAGTGAGGATTTGCCTGAACCCGATAGACCGGTGACCACGATCAGTTTGTCGCGCGGGATAATCAGGTTGATATTCTTAAGATTATGGGTGCGAGCGCCCCGAACTTCGATATTATCCATTCAAACATTTCCCGGATGTAAACTGAGCCTCTCCCGTGCCCTTTTTTACTCTTCGTACTTGAAGCCGCAGGGTTGTTGGCTGCGTTCACTCACCCTAATCACTTACTGGTTGTAAGCTCATAGGGACTCGCTCGCTTGCCGCCTACCTGCAACTTCAATTACTTTGAGTATTGTATCGACGCATTTTGCAACGTCAAAAAGGACACAGCCAGTACGAAACGGATAATTATGACACAAAAAAACCTGAATGGATATCCAGTATCTGGGTGCAATTAAGGCGGTTATTACAATAAATTTGCAATGCATTGCGCAGTGATGATCAGTTGTGTTGTTTACCTGTTAGCGTGTTAAACTTAGTCATTTATACTGTACAAAATTTATTTCATCAGGAGAGTTCACATGGCCAGCAGAGGCGTAAACAAAGTGATTTTGGTCGGGAATTTGGGCCAAGACCCGGAAGTCCGCTACATGCCGAATGGCGGCGCTGTTGCCAATATCACCCTGGCCACTTCCGAAAGCTGGCGTGATAAAGCAACCGGCGAGCAGAAAGAAAAGACGGAATGGCATCGGGTGGTGTTGTTCGGCAAACTAGCAGAAGTTGCTGGTGAATATTTGCGCAAAGGCTCTCAGGTCTATATCGAAGGCGCATTGCAAACCCGTAAATGGACAGATCAGGCTGGTGTTGAGAAATATACCACTGAAGTTGTGGTTAACGTGGGTGGCACCATGCAAATGCTGGGTGGCCGTCAAGGCGGTGGTGCTCCGGCGGGTGGTGGTGCATCACAAGACGGTGGCGCACAAGGCGGTTGGGGCCAACCTCAGCAGCCACAAGGTGGCAACCAGTTCAGCGGTGGTCAGCAGGCTTCACGGCCGGCTCAGTCAGCGCCAGCAGCACAACCACAAGGCGGCAATGAGCCACCAATGGATTTTGACGACGATATTCCGTTCTGATCCCTGTCATTTAAAACAGAGGAATCAAACCCAGTGTAATAGCTGGGTTTTTTATATTGGTTAATCAGGGCATTGCCGCTATTTTTTCGCACTGCCGATGAAGACCTGTGAGGATACTTTCTGCTAAATCAGTTGGAAAATTAGCGGGGAGTCGAGCTTGTATTTGTGTGATGACTCTCGGGGTAGCGGTAATAATTTCATCAATAATACTGTCAGCCTGAGCAGCTCCCAGCCCAACAATCTCGGCCTGTTTTCGCCAATGGCGTCGCTGTATCTGGTTAATTAAATAGTAATTTTTACTCCCTCGCACCGCCATCGCTAACTTGGTTTTCTGGGCCGCAATTTGATTACGGCCCGCCCCGATAATCGGATGGGTTGATAGCACATCATAAAGTGGGGTGAGATGGTAATGGTTGGCGGGCAGATGTGTAATGCTGAAATTTTTTGCATGTCCATCCGTTGCTGCCAGTAACCAGAAAATAATTTGTGCTTTAAAGAAGACTTTTCTGTCTTCACTGGCATTATCCGAGCCACTTAAAATCTCCATGATGGTTGTAATACCGGGGCCACCATCCGTTTGATATTTTTTTAAGGGGGAAGTCCCAGTCGCTTGGCACATATCCTCTTGCGGTAACCTGACAATCCAGCGGCTATCATTCGATAGTCGTCGGTCAAAACGTTCAACAATCAATGCTTTTTGGTCTTCAAATTGGCCAATTTCACAACTGGCAACCGGTAAGTTATAACTTGCCAGAATTTTTGCACACAGCCATTCATTTTCAACCGAGGTCCTCATATCAGCTTGCATATTGCCGACTAAGCCCAACGGAAGTTTGAAGATATGGGTGGTGGGAGTGCTGCCTAATGGGAGGCACCATCGGTTGTCGTGAAACAAAAGAGCTGTTTTTTCTTGTGCCCCTGCGATAGACAATCTGAGATCCTCATCGTGTTCAGGGCGCACAAATGCATTGTCAGATAATGAGTTTCGTAGGATGCGAGCCACATCGCTTTCTGTTAGTGGTTGTTGTTGAATTGAGAATAGATCAGAGGGAGGAGCATCATCAGTTAGCAATTGTATTGCACCGACACAATCTCTTCCTAATTCAAACAGTAGATCGAAAGGGTTAATGCTGTCAGCGTGATATTTAGTTGCCAGACGTCGCCGGATATCATCGCTATCGGGTAATAAATTATCAAAATAGTCCCGGACAATATTGCCTCGATAAACCTGATTATTGGCCGTAAAAGGCAATGATAATGACAGCGGGCGGCCTTGTTCGTTTGCTAGCCATTCCTGGGCATAAGTCAGTGATTCTTCACCTCGATTTTTTTCCCAATAGCCAACATGTTGACCATTCATCCAGATATTGAGCCGTTGAATGCGACGAGCCATATTACCAATCCTCTTGTTTTGACGGTAAATCTATCGTCTGGCTTTGTTCTGGCTGGTGGGTTTTATTGGGATGCGGCCTGGCGTTTTTTTTCTCACCAAGGATCAGTTCTACGTCTAAAAGTTGTAATACTTTAAAAAGCCGTTCAATACTGGCCGAGGTGGGATCAGCCTCAAGCTTCGCATAGGACTGCTGGGTGATACCTAACAGTTGTGCCAGATTGGCCTGAGTCAGCCCTTTATTCTTTCGAAAACCAATCAACGTAGGGCGCAATTGACTCAAAATTTTAATGGGATAGTCCATCAAGACCTCTCAGCAGAGAATGGTGTGCAATAGCAAAATACAGCGTCTAAACTGTAATTCCATAATACAGCTAATAAGTTGTAAAAGCAAAATACAGACTATAAGTTGTAAATAATAAATACAGCTTTTAGGTTGTTATTGTAAGTTACAACCTAAAGACTGTTTTTTACGGTGATATCAGAATAGTAAAGCGCTATTCGTGACTCAACTATAATCATCTATCAATAGTTGCAACTCATTCTGTCACTTATCATCTGGAGCCTTAGCTATGGTCATTGTTCACCATCTGAATAATTCACGTTCGCAGCGTATCCTGTGGATGTTGGAAGAGTTGCAAGTCCCCTATGAGTTAAAGCGTTATCAACGCGATCCTGGCAGCTTGCTGGCACCTCCAGAGTTGAAAAAAATCCATCCCTTGGGGAAATCACCGGTGATTACTGATGGCGACCTGACACTGGCGGAATCGGGTGCCATCATCGAGTATTTGCAGGAAACCTATGATGCGCAGGGCTTGTTTAAACCCACCGGCCATTATGATCGCCAGCAATTTCGTTACTGGATGCATTACGCTGAAGGCTCCTTGATGCCATTGCTGGTGATGAAACTTATCTTTAGCCGCTTCGGTGGGCCGCCTGTGCCGTGGATTATTCGTCCGGTTGCCAAAGCCTTGGGTGATGGGGTGCAGAAAAATTATCTGAATAAGCAAATTGCCACTCATCGTGCTTATCTGGAACAGCATCTAGAAAAGAATCAATGGTTTGCTGGCAGCGATTTTAGCGCGGCAGATATTCAGATGAGTTTTCCTATTGAGGCAATAAATATGCGCGGCGGTCTTGCGGGGTTCCCGAAACTGCAAGATTTCTTAGTGCGCATTCATCAGCGCCCAGCTTATCAACAGGCGATTGAAAAGGGCGGCGCGTTCAAATTAGAAAACGGATAAACCTATCAAGATTTATATAAGAAAAACGGGTGTGAGGCCGCTCACACTTCGTTTCCTGCCTGCAGGTAACTCGAATTGCATGCCCTCAGACAAATTAATGTAAGAAAATGCATTAAATGTCGCTTTCTGATGTTGATTAGTCACTGTGAATAGCTAGATAATCGTTTGCCTTACAATAAGGCTATTTTATTTGCCATTTTGAACTTGGGCAGTGCTAAAAATACTCACGTACCGAGTGTACGCTCCGGTTTTTGCGCGCTGGCTGCGTCCAAACTGCCTGCAACAATGACGCTTATTGTAGTTTTTCTTCGATTTTTTTCAGTCATGCGTGTTTCCAGCTAATCGTTTGCTATTTTCTCCGTCATCTCGACATTGGGGGAATTGACGAGTTAATCGGCAGGGACGGAAACGATTACGTAGGGAAAGGGCGCGTGGCTTGTTGACGACTTTTAAATGACACACAGGGGACATAACCATGTCTAGCACCAATCCTCAAGCGAACCAGGCAGTAAAGCCGAAGAGTTCGCTTGATGCGTTTTTCAAGCTTAGTGAGCGTGGCAGTAATGTACGTCAGGAAGTGCTGGCCGGTCTGACGACCTTTTTGGCGATGGTCTATTCGGTCATTGTTGTGCCGAGCATGTTGGGCAAAGCGGGCTTCCCACCAACAGCGGTATTCGTTGCAACCTGTCTGGTCGCGGGCCTGGGTTCTTTGCTGATGGGCTTGTGGGCAAACCTGCCGATGGCGATTGGTTGCGCCATCTCATTGACGGCGTTTACTGCATTTAGCTTGGTATTGGGCCAACACATCAGTATTCCTGTGGCTCTGGGGGCGGTATTCCTGATGGGGGTGCTGTTTACCATTATCTCTGTGACGGGGATTCGCTCGTGGATATTGCGTAATCTGCCAATGGGTGTGGCGCATGGTACCGGTATCGGTATTGGCCTGTTCCTGCTGCTGATTGCTGCCAACGGTGTCGGTCTGGTTATCAAAAACCCAATTGAAGGTTTACCGGTCGCGCTGGGCGCATTTACCTCTTTCCCGGTCATGATGACGTTATTGGGTCTGGCGGTAATTTTTGGTCTGGAAAAACTGCGGGTGCCGGGTGGTATTCTGTTGGTGATTATTGCCATCTCAGTTATCGGTTTGATTTTTGATCCAACTGTTAAATATCAAGGATTGTTTGCCATGCCAAGTCTGGCAGATGAAAACGGCAACTCATTGATTTTTAGTCTTGATATCATGGGTGCGCTGAAACCAGTGGTGCTGCCAAGTGTGTTGGCGCTGGTGATGACTGCGGTGTTTGATGCCACTGGCACCATCCGTGCGGTAGCAGGGCAAGCAAACTTGCTGGATAAAGACGGCCAGATTATCAGTGGCGGTAAAGCGCTGACTTCTGACTCCGTCAGCAGCATCTTCGCCGGTTTGGTGGGTGCAGCCCCAGCGGCAGTTTACATTGAATCAGCGGCCGGTACTGCGGCAGGCGGCAAAACTGGCCTGACAGCGACCGTCGTCGGTATCTTGTTCTTGCTGATTCTGTTCCTCTCGCCGCTCTCCTATTTGGTTCCAGCGTATGCAACCGCTCCGGCTCTGATGTATGTCGGTTTGTTGATGCTGAGCAACGTTTCAAAATTGGACTTTGACGATTTCGTTGATGCCATGTCTGGCTTGCTGTGCGCGGTGTTTATCGTGCTGACTTGTAATATTGTGACCGGTATTATGCTGGGCTTCAGTTCATTGGTGATTGGTCGTATTTGCTCCGGTGAATGGCGTAAGCTGAATCTTGGCACGGTGATTATCGCGGTGGCGCTGGTGGCATTCTATGCTGGCGGTTGGGCAATCTAAGCCCTGAGTCTTTGTTGGCATCGGGATGAATATGTTCCCGATGCCATGACCCTCCGTAATGCCCCTACTTTCTTTGTCTATTCCTGCCATCAATTACCGATTTTTTTCCCTATTGCACAAAAAATTGATCTACTATCAAAAGCTGCGCTCCAGCCCTGTTTACGGGCGAGTTCGATCAGGTTTTGTGTTGCGTTGAGTTGAGTCTAAGGAAAGCATGGAAATCTTTTTTACAATCCTCATTCTGATTTTAGTGGTGTCGCTTTCCGGCGTTGTCACGCGAATGTTACCGTTTCAAATTCCCCTCCCTCTGATGCAGATTGTCTGTGGTGCTTTGTTGGCCTGGCCCCACTTTGGTTTGCATGTCGATTTTGACCCGGAATTATTCCTGGTTCTGTTTATTCCGCCGCTGCTGTTTGCTGATGGCTGGAAAACACCGACGCGGGAGTTTATTCACCACGGGCGGGAAATATTCGGTTTGGCTTTGGCCTTAGTATTGGTCACGGTGGTGGGTATCGGTTATCTGATTTACTGGATGGTGCCAGGTATTCCGCTGGTTGCCGCCTTTGCGCTGGCAGCAGTGCTGTCGCCAACCGATGCCGTGGCGTTGTCCGGTATCGTGGGGAAAGGGCGCATACCTAAATCAATTATGGGCGTGCTGGAAGGGGAGGCATTGATGAATGATGCTTCCGGTCTGGTGGCGCTGAAGTTTGCTATTGCCGTTGCCATGGGCACTATGGTGTTTACGGTGTCTGGCGCGACGCTGGAATTCCTGAAAGTCGCGATTGGTGGCCTGCTGGCTGGTGTGGCCGTCACCTGGCTATACAGTAAGTCGCTGCGCCTGATGAGCCGCTGGAGTGGCGATGATCCGGCAACACAAATCGTCTTGCTGCTGCTGCTGCCATTCGCTTCTTACTTGATTGCAGAACATATTGGTGTGTCCGGTATTTTAGCCGCAGTGGCGGCGGGTATGACCATTAGTCAGTCTGGCGTGATCCGCAATGCTCCGCTCACCATGCGATTACGTGCTGACAGTGTATGGTCGATGCTGGAATTCGTGTTTAACGGCATGGTGTTTATCCTGCTGGGGCTGCAATTACCGGGAATTCTCGAAACCTCAATTGTGCAGGCTGAGTTAGATCCGACGATTCAAACCTGGAATCTGTTTGCTGACGTCGCCATCATTTATGGTGCATTGCTGGTGCTGCGTTTTGGCTGGCTGTGGTCGATGAAGAAAATCAGTAAGCGTTTGTTGAGCAAGCGGCCATTGGAGTTCAGTAATTACACCACCCGTGAGCTATGGGTGGCCTCATTTGCCGGAGTGCGTGGGGCAATTACACTGGCCGGTGTGCTGTCCATTCCGTTGTTCCTCAGTGATGGTTCGGCCTTCCCATCCCGTTACCAATTGGTGTTTATCGCCACCGGCGTCATTTTGCTGTCGGTGATTGTCGGGGTTATTGCTTTGCCACCATTATTGCGCGGCGTGGTTGTTGCCGATAAAAGCGCCAGCCGCGAAGAGATTCGTTTGGCACGGGCGGCGGCGGCAGAGGTGGCGATTGTCAGCTTGAATAAGATGGAAGAGCGCCTGGCGGCCAGCAGTGAGGAGAATATCGATCCCGAATTGCTAAAAGAGGTCAGCTCTCGCGTCATCGGGACTTTGCGCCGACGAACGGGCAGTAAAGATGAAATAGAGAATACTTTGCTCATCGAAAATCTGGAGCGGCGCTTTCGCTTAACCGCGCTGCGGGCGGAACGCGGTGAGCTGTATCATTTACGCGCCACACAGAAAATCAGTAACGAAACCCTGCAAAAACTGTTGCACGATTTGGATTTGCTGGAAGCGCTGCTGATCGAAAAAGAAGGTTAATATCCCTCAATCCGGCTGCTGATCAGTGGCCGGTTTTATTTCCACCAACGAACCATTGGGCCAGAACTCACGGCAGCGGTTAATCCACGCCTGCGCACTGTGAGAAAGGTAACTTCCCTGACGCCAGATCAATCCTAATTGCCAAGGCATCAGTGGTTCTAATGGTAGCCATAGCAGTGCATTTTTATCCAGCCGCTGACAGATAGGTTCCGGTAAAATGGCGATCCCAATATTGGCTTGCACCATCGCGGCCAGAAAGTCCCACTGACCGCTGCGCACGGCGATTTGCGGTGTAAATCCCCCGGCAGCAAAAGCATCCATTAGCTGGCGATAGAGGGCAAAATCTTCGTTATAAATCAGGATGGGTTGGTCAGCTAACTCAGGAATACTGAGGGTGGTGCGATTAAGCCAAAACGGGGTGCGCGGCACCACCACACACAAGGGATGACTGAACAGCGGTAATGACGTTAGTGGTAAATCGGCATCAGCGGGGAGGGCAGTTAGGGCTAAATCTAATTCCCCGGAGAGCACCGCCTGTTGCACAGTTAAACCGCCAAATTCAGCAATTTGCAGCTCTACTCCGGGGTAACTGCGGCGAAATTCACTGATAAGCACCGCCATTTGCGTGCCAACCATCGGCGGAATGCCTAGACGGAGCTTACCTTTCTTTAATGAGCTGATGTCTTCCAGCTCCGCTTCTAACTGCTGAAACTGGTCGAGAATCACCAGCCCGCGCTGATAAACTGCCTGCCCGCTGTCGGTCAAATGCAGGCGTCGCCCCTCACGCGTCAGTAAACTACACTCCAACTCATTTTCCAGATTGCGCAGCATCTTGCTGATGGTGGGTTGAGTGACAAACAATTTCTCCGCGGCTCGGGTGAAGCTTTGCTGGCGCACGACTTCGACGAAATAACGCAGTGTTCGGATATCCATTATTTTTCCTGTGAGCGGAGCGGAAAAGTATGCCATTTAGGCATGATTCCAATGATTTTAATTCATTTTCCGCAAGGTTGCCCGCGGCCTATACTGAGCACTGGTAAAATTTCCCATCGGGGTTTCTCATGTCGTTGGCGTTACGCAGTTTTGCGCCGTCTGTTCTCACGCGTTTACAGGTACCGGTTCAAGTAGCACTGTATGCTGGGATATTTATTATTTCTGATCAACTAGTTAGCGTTTTCCATCTACCATTACCCGCCAATATCGTCGGCATGCTATTGCTGCTGGCTATGATTATGCTGCGGGTTCTGCCGGTGCGCTGGGTTCAGGCTGGCTCACGTTGGTTGTTGGCTGAAATGCTGTTGTTCTTTGTTCCTGCGGTGGTGGCGGTGGTGAATTATGCCCAGTTGATCATGGTGGACGGTTGGAAGATTTTTGCCGTTATCGCGGTCAGTACCTCACTGACCCTGGCGGCAACGGGTTTGGTGGTTGACCGGGTTTACCGTTTTGAGGTGTGGCTACAACGCCGCAAGTCTAATCATCATGAATGATTTTATTATCAGTATTGCGTGTTTCCTTGCCACGCTGGCACTGTATTTCGCCAATAAAAAACTCTATCGCCGCCGCCGCTCATTATTGCTGATGCCCTTGGTATTGACGCCGATGGTGTTGGTGCTGCTGCTGGTGGTCACCCATATCTCTTATCAGGATTATATTGGTGAGACGCATTGGTTATTGTGGCTATTAGGGCCCGCAACCATCGCGTTTGCGGTGCCGGTTTATGAGAATCTGTCGATTATTCGCCGCCACTGGTTGTCTCTGACTGCGGGGGTTATCACCGCTATTACCGTGGCGGTGGTCAGCTCGGTGTGGCTGGCGAAGTTATTAACTCTATCGGAAGAGGTGCAGCGCAGTTTAGCGGTGCGTTCTATTACTACACCGTTTGCATTGGAAGCGGCAAAACAGCTGGGTGGGCAACCGGATTTAGTGGCACTGTTTGTGGTGATTACCGGGGTATTCGGGATGGCGGTAGGGGATTTGCTATTCCTACGCCTTTCTGTGCGCAGTGGGTTGGCAAAAGGCGCAGGACTTGGGGCTTCTTCTCATGGAGCCGGCACGGCTAAAGCGTATGAGATGGGGCAACAGGAGGGCGTGGTATCCAGCCTGGTGATGATGCTGGCCGGTATTATTACAGTTATCGGCGCACCGCTGATGGGGCATCTGCTGTGGTAATCGCGATAAAAAAGGGTGAGGATGCCCTCACCCAGAAGTACCCAATGAAACTCCCAAAGTAATGAATTAGTTAGTGAATAACCTGCGCCAGGAACGCCTGGGTGCGTTCTGATTTCGGGTTAGAGAAGAATTCAGCCGGTGGCGCTTGCTCAACAATCTCCCCGCGATCCATAAAAATAACCCTATCAGCGACGGTACGAGCAAAACCCATCTCATGGGTGACGCACAGCATGGTCATCCCCTCATGTGCGAGACTTATCATGGTATCCAGCACTTCTTTCACCATTTCCGGATCCAGTGCCGAGGTCGGCTCGTCAAACAGCATAATTTTGGGTTTCATACATAGAGAGCGGGCAATGGCTACTCGCTGCTGCTGCCCGCCGGATAACTGACCGGGGAATTTATGTGCATGCTCTGCAATGCGCACGCGCTCCAGATAATGCATCGCCAGCTCATCCGCTTCTTTCTTCGGCATTTTACGCACCCAGCTCGGGGCCAGCGTGCAGTTTTGCATCACGGTTAAGTGCGGAAACAAATTGAAGTGTTGAAACACCATGCCAACCTCGGTGCGTACCCGCTCGATGTTGCGTAAATCATCATTCAGCTCAATACCATCCACCATGATTTTCCCTTCCTGATGCTCCTCCAAGTGGTTAATGCAACGGATAGTGGTGGATTTTCCCGAGCCAGAAGGGCCACATAACACGATGCGTTCGCCGGGGCGTACATGCAAATTGATATCTTTCAATACGTGGAACTGCCCGTACCACTTATTAACGTTTTCAAGCGTAATCATCATCTTGTCACCTTGGGTCGGCTGATTGTCGCTCATGTTATGCCTCAATGTGTGGAACGTCCGGTGTGAAAGCGCTTCTCCAGATGCTGGCTATAGCGCGACATGCTGAAACAGAAAATCCAATAAACGGCGGCGGCAAAGACATAGCCCTCGGTCGACATGCCCAGCCAGGCGGGGTCGACAGTAGCTTGTTGCACACTGCTGAACAGGTCAAACAGACCAATGATGATGACCAGACTGGTATCTTTAAACAGTGCGATAATGGTGTTCACCAGCCCTGGAATCACCATTTTTAGCGCTTGTGGCAAGATAACTAGCCCTTGGGTTTTCCAATAACCCAGCCCGAGTGATTCGGCGGCCTCGGTTTGGCCTTTGGGTAGGGCTTGTAAGCCACCGCGTACCACCTCTGCGACATAAGCCGATTGGAATAACACCACCCCGACCAATGCGCGGATCAACTTATCGATGCTGGTGCCTTCGGTCATAAATAGCGGCAGCATTACCGAGGACATAAACAGCACGGTGATTAATGGCACTCCGCGCCAAAACTCGATAAATACCACTGACAGAATGCGCACCACCGGCATACTGGAGCGACGCGCCAGTGCCAGTAAAATGCCGAGTGGCAACGCGCCAGCAATCCCGACGGCTGCAATGATTAAGGTCAGTGTCAACCCACCCCACTGGCGCGTTTCAACGCGGGTCAGTCCGAAAAAGCCGCCATATAGCATCACCCAGACCAATAATGGATAGACCACGGCCCAAACCGCCAGATAACGGCCGCGACCTGGCATTGCGCGCCAGAACAGCGGGATGAGTGTGACCAGGCCAATAATCAACGTGGTATTGATGCGCCAGCGCTGTTCAATAGGGTAAAGGCCATACATAAACTGGCCAAAGCGCGCATGAATAAATACCCAGCAGGCACCTTCTTGGGTGCAATCAGTGCGCGTTGTACCCAGCCAATTGGCGTTGAAAACGGCCCAATTCAGAAGCGGCGGGATCAATTGCCACATCAGCCATAGGCACAAAAGGGTCAGTAAACTGTTAGTCCAACTGGAGAATAGATTCTTTTTGGCCCAAAACACCACACGGCTTAATGGGTTGCCGGGCCGTACCGTGCTGGGTGGTTCGCGGGTTAATGTCATCGTCATTCGCTTCCCTTAGCGCTCGACCAGCGTAATGCGCCGGTTGTAGAGATTCATTAAAAATGAAATGGACAGACTGATAACCAAATAGACCGACATGGTAATGGCGATGGTTTCTATCGCCTGGCCCGTCTGGTTTAGCACTGTTCCGGCAAACAACGACACCATATCGGGATAGCCAATTGCCGCTGCCAGTGAGGAGTTTTTGACGATATTCAAATATTGGCTGGTCAGCGGCGGGATGATGACCCGCAGCGCTTGCGGCAGAATCACCTGACGTAAAGTAACGGTGTTGGGCAGCGCCAATGAGCGGGCGGCTTCGTGTTGGCCATAAGGCACGGACTGAATGCCCGAGCGAATAACTTCGGCAATAAAGGTTGAGGTATAAACCGACAGCGCCAGCGTTAAGGCAGCCAGTTCGGGAATGAGTACCAATCCGCCTTTAAAATTAAACCCCCGTAACTGCGGTAAATCCCAGTGCAGCGCCGGGCCATAAAGCCAATGAGCCAGTGCGGGCAGGGCGATTAATAGCACCAAGCCTATAGGCCAGGTGCGGCGGAATTGCCCAGTATGTAACTGACGAAAATGGTTATAGCGATACAATGCAATGATGGCGATAACCGCCAGTAACACAGCTATCAGGGCGGGCACAAAACCGGCGGCAAATTCAGGGGATGGCAGATATAAACCACGGTTACTCAGAAATGCCACGCCGAAAGCATCCAGGCTCTGTCTTGGCCCCGGAAGGTTGCGCAAGACGGCAAAATACCAGAAGAAGATTTGCAGTAACGGCGGAATATTACGGAATGTCTCAATATAGATGGTCGACAGTTTGCGTAATAGCCAGTTATCCGACAAGCGCGCCAATCCGAGAAAGAAGCCCAGTATCGAAGCAAAGAAAATACATAATACGGAGACCAGCAAGGTATTGAATAACCCGACCAGAAACACTCGGCCATAAGTATCACCCTGCTCGTAGTCGATAAGATGCTGAACGATGCCAAAACCGGCGCTGTTATTCAGGAAAGCAAAACCTGAAGTGATACCTCGGGTTGACAGGTTGGTGATGGTGTTATGGAAAAGGTACGCACCGCATCCGAGCAGTATCAATAGCGCGATAATTTGATACAGCCAGGCGCGCACCGCTGGATTGGTCAGCGAAAAAGCACCTTTGACGGTTGGGCGTTGTGACATAGTGTGGGCCTCGGTCTGGGTCATTCATCCGGCAGGGCTAGCCTGCCGGAGGGGAGTCTATACACTAAATAATTCGAGTTGCAGGAAGGCGGCAAATAAGATAATCCCGATAGGTTTACTTATTTTTTAAGGTCAAGACCAGTAAGTGACTCGGGTTCTTGAGCGTAGCCAACGCGCATGCAGCTTGAAGTATGACGGGTATATAATCAGCGAACCGGAGGTGCGTACTGCAGACCGCCATTGTTCCACAGCGCATTTTGGCCGCGTTTGATTTTCAGCTCACTGCCCATTCCCACATTACGGTCGAAACTTTCGCCGTAGTTACCTACTTGTTTGACGATTTTAACCACCCAATCATTCGGCACTTTTAAATCTTTACCGTAATTGCCTTCCTGACCTAATAAATGAGCCATATCAGGAGTGGTCGGTTTGGCTGCCAGTTCTTCGACATTTTTCGATGTCACGCCCATTTCTTCTGCGTTCAGCATGGCAAACAGAGTCCAGCGTACAATGGCAAACCAATCTTCATCGCCACGACGCACTACTGGCCCCAGTGGTTCTTTGGAGATGACTTCCGGTAATACGATAAATTCGTCTGGTTTACCTAATTTGATACGCAATGCATACAGTTGGGATTGGTCGGAAGCCAGCGTGTCGCAGCGGCCGGAATCCAGCGCTTTGGCACTTTCATCGGAGCGGTCGAAGGTGACTGGGGTGTATTGCATCTTATTGGCTTTAAAGTAGTCGGCGACATTCAGCTCAGTGTCAGTACCGGCTTGAATACACACAGTGGCACCATCCAGTTCTTTGGCACTTTTCAGCCCGGCTTTATTGTGGGTCAGGAAACCAATACCGTCATAATAGTTCACTCCGGTAAACAACATCCCCATGCCAGCATCGCGGGATGATGTCCAGGTGGTGTTACGGGATAAAATATCAACTTCACCTGATTGCAGCGCGGTGAAACGCTCCTTGGCCGTCAACGGGGTATATTTTACTTTTTCTGCATCACCAAAGATGGCCGCAGCCACACCACGACAAACATCAACGTCAAGGCCGGAGAATTTTCCGCTGGCATCTGCATAAGAGAAGCCAGGTAACCCATCACTGATGCCACATTGCACAAAGCCTTTTTTCTTCACCGCATCCAAAGTAGTGCCCGCATGGGCCTGACCCGCTAATGCCACTAATGAAGCAGCAGCAACCAGCGTTGAAATCATTATTTTTTTCATCAAAGCGTCCTGTGAGGCAAAGTCGTGCCTATTTTAATTTTGTAGCGCACCCGTGATGCACCGTCGCTGTCTGTTGGCGTGTAGCCAGTTTGGTATTAGCAAATGGAGTGCCAGAGTTATATTTCATTGAACAATTGGATAATTACTAAGGGTTAACTCTTTATGGGGGGGGGTGACGATAGGATAAAACGCACTTTAATAGGGCATTTGGGGGCGAATTGGTATTTTTTAGTGCAGAAAATTCTGATGGTTTGAATCTGTAGGATCTCTGGCTGCCGAATGGGTTTACTGCTGGTGTTTTTAGCGGTGCCTTAATATAAAAAATCGGCAATACAGGTGAAATTCGGATTTTTTGAATTCTCAATCCGTTATCTAATCCCTTTGGGAATGTTTTTACCTAAATTAGATAAAAGGATAGGGATTATGCCTCATTATTTAACTGTCTTTATCTGTGTGTTGCCATGGCTACTCACGACACGCTGCCTGGCACAAACGGATGTCGAATCGACAAAATGCAGCAATACTGATTTCTCACAGGTTTTATCCTGCTACAAAAATAAATTAGCCACAGAACCGCTTATCTACAATTTGCTGAGTCAGGAGAACCTGCCGGGGCTGGAATGGCGTCGCTACCAACTGACTTCTCAGCAGTGGTCACCAGAGGGATTAGTCACTCCTGCCGCCTGGCAGCATGAAGTTGAGGTTTTTATTCCGAGTGAGAGTACTTCAACGCAAGGGTTGGTGGTGATTAATAATGGCACTAACCATGCTACTGATAAGGTTCCTGCTTCAGGGCCAACTGATTTTTCCATCGATGAATTGCAAAATATTGCCCGCCAGACCAATACCGTAGTGATAGCCGTGAGCACTATTCCCAATCAATATCTTGAATATCAGCAGGATAATGAACCACGTAAAGAGGATTACAGTGTCGCCCGCAGTTGGACTTTATTTATGGATGCGCCGGAGTCTCGCTCAACATTGCCTTTACAAGTCCCGATGGCGGCGGCGATTTCCCAAGCCATGACTATGGCCCAACAAGCTCTGCCGGAGAAAGCATTAGACAGTTTTATTGTCACCGGCTTATCCAAACGCGGTTGGACAACCTGGTTGACGGCGATTGTCGACTCGCGCGTTGTGGCCATCGCGCCGTTTGTTATTGATTTACTGGATACTCGCGCTGCATTGGAGCACATGTATCAATCCTATGGTGGTAATTGGCCTATCGCTTTCACCCCTTATTATCTGGACGAAGTTGATAAAAAGCTGGATACAGCCAGTTTTGCCAAATTGATGCAAATTATTGATCCCTTCCAGTACATGGGGACTGAGTATCAATCGCGGCTTAGTATTCCGAAATATATTATCAATGCCAGTGGTGATGATTTTTACGTGCCTGACAATACAGATTTTTATTACGACAAATTACCCGGTGAGAAAGCACTGCGGGTTGCACCAAATGCTAGTCACTCGGGTATTAAGGCTTTCAGCGAACAGTCACTTATTTCTTTTGTTAATCGCATGCGCCAATCTATGCCAATGCCGCAAGTGAATGCCAGTATCGCCATAAAAGATAAGCTGCAAACATTGACGGTGAGCTTGTCTGAGACGCCGGATAAAGTGCTGCTATGGACGGCTACCAACACAGACGCACGCGATTTTCGCTATGCTTGTAATGTGCGCTACAGTGAGTTCCCGCTGGCAATCACACCGACTAATACCTTGGACATTGCACTGACCACACCGACCACTGGGTGGCAGGCGACTTTTGTTGAAGCCACTTTCAGCGACGGTTTTGTCGCTACCACGCCGGTTTATATTTCACCCAAAGATGTCTATCCCACGACGGCACCGCCAGTAGTTGGAGCGGCTTGTAAAACATTGCCGGGGCGTAATGCTATTGCGGCAAGTGAAGTTGTGACACCGATAGGCGGCGCAGCACCGGAAGGTGTACAGCCATAATTTCGCCATACAAAGTGGAGTTCAGGCAATAAAAAACCCGGCAGAGACTGGGTTCAGACTGCTGACAAACCTCGATAACTCGATCTTGCAAGGTGAAGGCAGGCAGAAGAGTAAAGCGTCCGCGCCTGGGAGGGCGCGGCTCGAGCCCCCAGGGAGGGGTTTACGGCGTCTTTACGATCTGCCTGTTTTCACCGTTACGGGCACTTTGTCATTAACCTCAACCCGGCAGAGACCGGGTTCTTTCTGTGTACACGATGACTTAATAGAGTGATGCTTCGCCTGCTGGGCGGGTTTTGAAACGGCGATGCAACCAAAGATATTGCTCAGGTGCGCGCATGATTTCTTTTTCAATCACTTTATTCATGTAACGGGCGGCGGCTAATTCATCGTCTATTGGATAATCTTCCAATGCCGGTTGGATAAGCAGGTCATAACCGCTGCCATCCGTTTTACGCAGCAACACCAGCGGCAGTAATGCCGGTTTTGCCAGACGTGCTAACATAAAGGTGCCGCTGGTGGTGGCGGCTTGATCAACGGCAAACAAGGGCGCAAAAACACTGCCACGTGGGCCGTAGTCCTGATCTGGTGCAAACCAAACAGCCTCACCTTTCTTCAGCGCCTGCACCATGCCACGCAGGTCTTTGCGATCCAACATCGCTTTATTGGAGCGCATACGCCCCCAGGTCTGCACCAGTTCCATCACTTTATTATTGTGTGGGCGGTACATTGCCATCATCGGCTGGCATTGGCCCATCACTCGGCCACCCAGTTCCAGTGACATAAAATGCACACCAATGACCAAGACACCGCGATTGCCTTCCTGCGCTTTTTTCAGGTTATTTAGTCCGGAAACAGTAAACCAGCGTTTGACGCGCGCATCGGGCCAAAACCATGCCATACCCGTTTCCAGCAACCCCATACCCAAGGATTCAAAATTACCCACAATAGTCCGTTCGAGGGTGGCTTTGTCCATATCAGGGAAGCACAGTTCGAGGTTACGTCGGGCGATAGAAACTCGGCGCTTGAGAAAACGCATTGAGGTACGGCCGAGCCAAATTCCTAACTTATTGATCAGTGGATAGGGCAGTTGGACTAACAGAAACAGTACACCAAGGCCAAACCAAGTCAGCCAATAACGTGGGTGGAGCAGGGAAATATGGAACTTCTGCGGTTTTATCATTGGGAACTCTATCGTTATACGTTAAGTGCGAGCGTGTAGCGCATAAGGATATAATTCGATAGCGGTACATATCTTCAGACACCGTAGGTCGACTATCGTTTTTGCAAATACGATAATTGACGAATTATTTACATTAAAAGCGGAGTCGCGTAGTGAATGGTCACAAAAGAGAGGCTATCGATAAGCGAGGCTTGCTTTTGGCGAATTATATCATAACCGCGGCAAATGAAATAAGAAGATAAAAGGCAAAGGAGTTGTTTAATGTGTTCTGGCAGTTGTCATGGAGGAATATCAACCGCTGATAAATACACCGCGCCGATATGTTAGCGCGGTGTTTAACTTTAAGTACACTGAATGCTTACCAGAACCCTAACACTTTCCACCAGGCACTACCGATAATCAGCCAAATAGGAATGACCACTAAACTGATCAGAAAGCCGATTTTCCACCAGGTTGCCAGCGGGATAAAGTTACACCCAAATAGGATTGGCGCTGGGCCGCCGGAGTAATGAGTGGTCGCCATGTACAAGTTACTGAACATACCAAACACCAGCACTGTCAGCATTGGCGGGGCGCCCGCTGCGATAGCAATAGAAACAAAAATGGCATACATAGCGCTGATATGGGCAATAGCGCTGGCCATCATATAGTGGCTGTAATAGTACGCTAGCAGCAGGATACCCATCATCGGTACCCAATTCATGCCCTGTACCGAGTCCGCAATTGAGGCGCCAAACCAGCTAATGAACCCCAGTTTATTCAGTTGGCTGGCAAGTGTTAGTAGTACTGCAAACCAAATCACGGTGTGCCATGCTTCTTTCTCGGCGATAACATCATCCCAGGTTAGTGCGCCGCTCAGCAACAGGATAGCCAGACCAATAAAGGCAGTCATAGTGGCATCGATATTCAGTGCTGCACCGCATACCCACAGAGTCACCAACCCAACGAATACTGATAACATGATCCATTCATTGCGGCTCATCGGCCCCATTTCTTTCAGTTTTACGAGGGCCAGTGCGCGCATTTCCGGTGTTTTTTCAGTTCCGGTGGATAAAAGCGGTATAGCAGCAACGGAATGATCGCCAGAGAGATTAAACCGGGGACAATTGCAGCCAATGCCCAGCTAGTCCAGGTAATGGTTATGCCCATCTCGCCCGCCAACTTGCCTATCATCGGGTTACCGGCCATTGAGGTCAGGAACATGGCGCAAGTAATGGCGTTACACTGGAAGATACATTGCACCAGGAAAGCCCCGATTTTTCGTTCAGTCCCCCGCTCTGGTGTGGATTCATAAGCTTCAGATATTGAGCGGAACAGCGGAGTGATGATGCCACCACAGCGGGCAGAGGTTGATGGCATTGCGGGTGCAAACAGTAAATCTGTTAGCACCAAACCGTAAGCCAGACCCAATGAGCTGTGACCTAACTTGCTGATAAATAAGTACCCGACTCGGCGGCCAAAACCTGTTTTAATAAATCCGCGTGAGATAAAGAAAGCGCAGGCAACCATCCAGATGGTCGGATCAGCAAAACCGGCGAGTACCTCTTTGATGCTCAGCAAACCAGTGGCGGCGACGACCGTTAGACTAAACACGGCCATTGCCCCTAGCGGGTATGGCGAGAGAATTAGGCCAATAACTGTTGCAGCAAAGACCGCCATGAGATGCCAGGCTCGTGGATCTACCGATTCCGGTACCGGGCTAAACCAGATACTTATCCCAATAAATAGGATCAGTAGCATCCTTCCTATGCGTGTTTTGAATATCGACATGAATATTTACCCTGATGCTATTTTATGTGCAGTGTTAATCATCGCCAATAAATGTAGGGAATAGTTATATTATTAAGGCTGTGATTATATGAAATAACTGTATAGAGAAAATAACGGCATGATTTTGATCAAAGTCATTTTTATATTGTACGAAGCGGGGAAGAACGGTGAAATAAATATATTACTCTGAACTAGGTAATTCAGACTAAATTTGGCGATTACTTTACTTTATTAATTATATGGCGCGGGATTTTATCTGTTAAAACAACATAATTTTGCACGAATAGACAAGATGGCACAGGGCGTGAGAGAAAAGTATAACCAGACGGTACAGATTGAAGACATCAGTTAAGACATAATGAATAAATATTGAACATTGAATATGTCAGGTTTATCTGACCATATATTTATATTATCAGTGATAGAATCATATCCTCTGGCACAAAAAAAACCGCACAGAGGCGCTGAGGAATCCCCAGTAATGGGCGGGTAAAAAAGACAGGCATAGAGTTTTGTGATCTACTGATTGTGCTACCAATTCAATGAGATCACCTCTATGCCTGCTCGCCAAGTATGTCAGAACTTCTTCCGTGATGCTTTAGCTCCCTTTCACAAATACCGACAAAATGCTTTGCTCGATGCCACCATTGCGTTAATCAATGGCGCATCGCTGACACTGACCAGTATCGGACGTTATTTACCCGGTGCGGCTCAGGTCAAAAATAAAATCAAGCGTATTGATCGTCTGCTGGGCAATGAATCACTACATCGTGATATTCCTCTGATTTTTAAAAATATTATCTCGATGCTGACACGGAAACTCTCTCTGTGTTATTGCCGTTGACTGGAGTGGCTATCCGTCTCAGGAGAATCACGTGCTTCGCGCCAGCCTTATCTGCGACGGGCGATCGATACCTTTATTAAGTTGGGTTGTTCCATCAAAAAAACAGCAAAATACGCAGATACAAAAAGACTTCCTCAATGCTCTTGCCAGTGCAGTGAATTCGCAGGCCAGAGTCATCATTGTCACTGACGCGGGGTTCCAGAATGCCTGGTTCCGGCATATAAAATCACTCGGATGGGATTTTATAGGGCGTATCAGGGGCAATACCCAAATGCGGCTAGGCAGCAAAGGCGAATACTGGTTCAAACGTCAGGAATTACAGGCCAGCAGTAAACCGGAATATCTGGGCCCCGGAACACTTGCCCGCGCAGTGTATGCCCAGTGTGACGGCCATTTTTATCTTCATAAAAAAACATCAAAAGGAAGAAAAAATAAGCGCTCTCGTTGTGACATAACCAGACCAGCACAAATAAAAGACGCGCGCTCCGCTGCAACAGAACCGTGGCTGCTCTTCAGCAGCACAAATGACTTTAAACCAAGAGAAGTCATGAAGTTATACAGTCGCCGAATGCAGATCGAGCAAAACTTTCGGGATGAAAAAAGCGAACGCTTCGGGTTCGGCCTGCGTGCTAGCTACAGCCGTTCAACAGGAAGAATGCTGGTGCTGAGCCTGCTGGCGACACTGAGCACAATTGTGCTGTGGCTTCTGGGCTATCACGCTGAAAATAAAGGATTACATCTGAGGTATCAGGCCAACAGCCTTAAGTCACGACGGGTTATATCTTATTTGACATTAGCGGAGAATATCTTGCGACACTCTCCGCTAATTTTAATGCGAACGGCACTGGATACCGTTCTTAACCACCTCGCCAGAACCTACCGAAGTATGGTGTTGGTTTATTAGCGCTGATTTACTGGGGATCCCTCAGCACAGAGGCGGGCTTTTTTTATTCAGAATAATTTAACTGCTCAGGGCTATCACCTTCATCGCTATCGTAAATCATTCCGATATATCTGCATCATTAAAACCGTAGCCTAATGACTTGGATATCTATTATTGGCTCTTACAGAGCAATAACGTTTACCGCTGATGGGCCTTTAGCGCCATTCTCGATAGAGAACTCAACTTTTTGACCTTCATCCAGGGTTTTGAAATCATTGCTCTGGATAGCAGAGAAGTGAACGAACACATCTTTGCTGCCGTCAGCAGGCGTAATGAAACCAAAACCTTTATCAGCGTTAAACCATTTTACTAAACCAGTCATTTTATTAGACATAGAGATACTTCCTTCAATTATTTTTGATTGCCGCCATAGGCGAGCGAATAGGCTTGGGCACAACTTATGGGGCACTTAGAAGGAATTTCGCGGAGAAGAGATATCTGTCTGATAACGCTAATACGGGGAACTGCTTTACTAAAACTGCTTGCATAAATGTTACTGTCAACCGGGTACTACTTACTCTTAATTTACTTGGGGAGCGGTTGCACTGCTCGGGTCTGGCCGTCATCGCTATTGGCAGCCTGCTCCCCTAATCACACTGAATTACAGGGCGACTACGTTTACCGCTGATGGGCCTTTAGCGCCGTTCTCGATAGAGAACTCAACTTTTTGACCTTCATCCAGGGTTTTGAAATCATTGCTCTGGATAGCAGAGAAGTGAACGAACACATCTTTGCTGCCGTCAGCAGGCGTAATGAAACCAAAACCTTTACCAGCGTCAAACCATTTTACTAAACCAGTCATTTTATTAGACATAGAGATACTTCCTTCAATTATTTTTTTTGCCACAATACTGTTTTTCCACAATATGGCAGCGAACGTGGTCTGTTTTTCAGAGGATAACTTATTGGGCACTTAGGAGGAGACTCACGGAGAAGGGATATCTATGGATAGCGCTTGAACTGAGGACTGCTTTACTAAAACTGCTTTCATAAGGTCTGTGTTCCAAACCGATGAAGCTATTTAACCACAACACATTACTCGTGGCAACCTAATATTCGACTCCCATAACTAATATCAATGGTTTTTTTAGCTGGATATGCATGAAATTAGCTATTTTAATGTGACTAAACAGTCAATTAGACCAATGAAGAAAACTGCATTTTTTTTGCATTAGGCCGCTAAATACCGGGGGAAATCCCCCGGTATTTGAATTTAACGAGGTGAAACTGTCACGGTACCGCTGCGATCACTGGCAATGATAACGCGTTGACCTGCGCTGAAGCGGGTTGGCCCCTGTGCCTGTACGACAACGATGCTGCTGCCATCATCGCGACGGATTTCCAACTGGACACCTTCACTGCGGTTCATGGCACTTTGTACGCCCTGACCCGCCATACCGCCAGCAACGACACCGCCTGCGGTCGCCAGGCTATTACCACGGCCACCGCCGATAGTATTACCCAGGAAGCCACCCACCACGGCCCCACCAATGGCACCAGCGACATTATTCTTATCACCACCCTGAATGGTGACTGGTCGCGCTGAAACCACCGTGCCGTATGTCACAGTCTGTACTTGTCGTGCCTGAGAAGCAGTGAAAGTATCACCAGACGCCGTTCGGTTGTTGGCACATCCACTTAATACGGTAGCCGCGAGTGCTACGGCAATAATCAGCTTATTCATCATTAACCCCTAATTGTCAGCACAAGTCAGACTTTAGTCCGCTTCCCCTTCTCGACGTTACCGCTGTGTTAGCGACGCCAACTACATTGTTAATAATGACTATAGCGTGATAACGATGTAGTTGAGGAGATAAATAATGAGCGGATGCTCACATAGGTGAGTTCCCGCTTACTTTTCATGTTAACGTCAATACCAAATATCGCCGATTAATCTCCTCAGGAATGTTGTCTTGTTACGCTCGATGATTTCAACCAAGATTTTCCGCCTCGACTTAGGTCGTTTAATCCTTATTCTGGCTGTGATGAGTGCCTTTGTGACACTGGCAAATAGCTTCTATGCCAGTTATCGGGTTCAACGGCAGCTATTGATTGATAACACACTGGAAGCTAACCGGGTTTATGCCACTAAGCTGGCGTCCAGCGCTGAAATTTTTGTGCGAAGCGCGCAAAAGCAGCTTCATTACAGCAGCATGATCGCCGCTAAGCATTTTGACGATCAGGCCGTGCTGCAAGCAGAAACTGCACGGCTCAAATACCAAACAGACAGTTTTAATTCGGTAGTGATAACGGATGCACACGGCATTGTCCGTGCTACATCGCCAGATAGCTTGCAACTCTTGGGCCATTCTTTGACCTCGCCAGGATCGGCGGAAGCGCTAAAAGTCCGGCGTCCGCTTATCAGTAAACCCTATGTGTCAGCAGCCAATAATCTGGTTATCAATATATCGTCACCTATCATCACGCCAGATGGACGCTATCGCGGCTATATAGGTGGGACGATTTATCTGCGTAAGCAAAGTATTTTAAATGAATTATTGGGTGAGCATTATTATCGCGATGGTTCTTACATTGTGGTGCTCGACCGTGATCGGCGCATTCTGTATCACCGGGATGTTAACCGTATTGGCGAGATACTGGAGCCGAAGCCGATTACCGAGGCTGTCAAAAAAGCTGACAATGGCAGCTTGATGGTGACTAGCACCAATGGTGAGTCGATGCTGGCGGGTTACGCCGTTGTAGAGCCGTCAGGTTGGGAAATTATTACCTTGCGGCCAGAGTCATCCACTTTGAAACCTCTGGAAGGGTTGATGCTTAAAGGCTTGGGCCACATAGCGCCACTGGCATTACTGACCTTGCTGGGGGTTTGGTTGTTATCCCGCTTAATCGCTCGCCCACTGTGGCTACTGGCAGGTAGTGCTAATGATATGGATAAGCCAGATATTGCCAGCAGCATTAAAGAGATTCCCTCATGGTATTTCGAATCGACTCAGCTCAAACGGGCATTGCTGATAGGCATTAGTCTGTTGCAAAAGAAAATCGGTAAGTTGAGGTTTGAGGCCCAAACTGATCCCATGACCGGCCTGTATAACCGACGTGGTCTGGCGACAACACTTGAGCCTATCGCGCAGCTCGGGCAGCATTTTTCTGTTATTGCATTGGATATTGATCACTTTAAAGAGATTAATGACTCTTATGGTCATGACGTCGGTGATGAGGTTATCAAGCAATTGGCGATACAAATCCGCGAAAGTTCACGTGACAGCGACATCCTGTGTCGCAGTGGTGGTGAAGAGTTTCTGATGTTATTACCCAGCACGGTACCTGACGTCGCCACACAGGTCGCCAAACGACTGCGGCACAATGTAGAAATGATGGTGATGGCGAATATTCGACCTATCACGATTTCATTGGGAGTGGCGTTCTGGAATGGCGAAGGAACGCCAGAAGATGCGTTGAAGCGGGCTGATGAGGCGCTATATCGCGCGAAGCAGCAGGGGCGCAATCGAGTAGAAGTTGCCTGAGAATGACCTAATAAAAAAGGCGCGCTCCGTGTGGAGTACGCCTTTTTAAACAACAAGTTAACTGACTAGTATCAGTTCATGCCGTATTTTTTCAATTTCTTACGCAGCGTGCCACGGTTGATGCCCATCATCAGGGCAGCGCGGGTTTGGTTGCCACGGGTGTATTGCATCACCATGTCCAACAATGGCTGTTCAACTTCAGCCAGTACCAACTCATACAGGTCACTTACATCCTGACCATTCAGTTGAGCAAAATAGTTCTTCAGTGCTTGTTTAACCGAGTCACGCAAAGGCTTTTGAGTCACCTGATCTTGTGAGTTTACGGTTGCAACGGTCAGTACGTCAGAATTTACGCGTTGTTCGAACATAGTTCTGTCAGCTCTTTTTTTTACGCAAGATTTTCGAAATATGCCTCCAACGCCTCCAGCTGTTCGCTGGCATCCTCAATGGCGTTGAATGTGCGCCGAAACTGGTCGTTAGGGGCGTGCTCCTGGAGATACCAAGAGACGTGCTTACGTGCAATACGAAATCCCTTGCCTGGACCATAAAAGTCGTGCAATTCCCGTATATGCCCGTTCAACAAGCGCTGCACTTCGCCAAGTGGCATCGGTGGCAGCAGCTCCCCAGTGTCCAGGTAATGCTGGATTTCCCGGAAGATCCAAGGTCTTCCCTGAGCAGCACGTCCTATCATCAGGGCATCAGCCCCAGTGTAGTCGAGCACCGCTCTGGCTTTATGCGGGTCAGTGATGTCGCCATTCGCGATAACGGGAATGGAAACAATCTGCTTAACTGATCGAATACTGTCGTATTCCGCCTCGCCATTAAACAGGCAAGAACGGGTTCGGCCATGAATCGTCAGGGCTTGTATACCACAATTTTCAGCCAGTTGGGCAATTTCTATACAGTTACGGTGTTCGGCAGACCAACCAGTCCGGATCTTCAACGTTACCGGCACATCTACCGCATTAACCACTGCGGAGAGGATCTGTTTGACCAGATCAGGATGTTGCAATAATGCAGATCCTGCCAGTTTGCGGTTCACTTTCTTGGCCGGACATCCCATATTGATGTCGATGATTTGCGCACCATTCGCCACATTGATTCTGGCGGCTGCTGCCATCTCATCCGGGTCGTTACCGGCAATCTGCACGGTACGAATTCCTGGCTCATCGCTATGAACCATGCGCAAACGCGACTTATCCGTCCGCCATACCTCTGGGTTAGAGGAGAGCATTTCAGATACAGTCATCCCAGCCCCCATGCCGTGACATAGCGCTCTGAAGGGGCGGTCTGTTATACCAGCCATCGGGGCGGCAATCAGGCAATTTGTAAGCTGGATGTGTCCAATACGCATAGACAAAGAATGACCACACTGTGTCCGTAAGGGCGCGTATATTACGCATTTTTGCGCTCAGATGAAAGGCCAAACTTTGACCAATTGATGAAAAAAGAGCAATAAATAGCGGGCTAATCTGAGCTAGTTAATTATTAATCCATATATAACATGACGTTAGGCAGATATGGTTAATTTGTGCGCTTAAGGATTTTCTACTAAACAACATAATTATTGACTACAGAGGTAGCATCATTGTGGTCGAAAGTGCTGATTTATTCATCAAACCAATGATAAAGAACAGATATAAATGAGTTAGATATCTCATTTCAGTTAAAAATAATGCTTGATGGATTGCGGCCTGATACTGGGAAATGCTAGCGCTATTCTTCGAATTTGGCGTCACAGCATTGGCGTCACAGTAATGAATGTAAAGCTGTAACGCCAATAATTTGCTGGCGGTATTACTTCTTGATACCGGTGATGCGGCACCACTCTTCTTTCTCTGCTACTGGGTCGAGAGTGAATTTGTCCTCGTAAGCCTGTGCGACACCCGCCGCCTGTGTTGCCAACACACCTGACAAGCCAAGATGGCCACCCGCAACTGGCAAGACACTAATCAGCGGCGCGAGTTCGCGTAATGGGCCAGCCAGAATATTGGCGACCACCACGTCAGCAGATAAATCGGCTGGCTGATCTTTGGCGAGATACAGCTCCAGACGCTCTGAAACGCCATTACGTTGCGCGTTATCACGGCTGGCCTGAATAGCCTGCGGATCGATATCAATACCAATAGCGCGCGCTGCACCGAGTTTTAGCGCTGCTATTGCCAGGATGCCAGAGCCACAACCGAAGTCGATAACCGTTTTCCCTGCCAGATTGAGGCCATCGAGCCATTGCAGACACAATGCGGTAGTCGGGTGGGTGCCTGTACCAAACGCTAAACCGGGGTCAAGCATCACATTAACAGCAGTAGGGTCGGGCACATCGCGCCAGCTCGGGCAGATCCACAGACGCTCGCCAAAACGCATCGGATGGAAGTTATCCATCCATTCACGCTCCCAATCTTTATCTTCCAACTGCTCAATTTTATGGATGAAACCTTTACCAAGTTGCGGATGATATTCCAGCATGGCAATCACTTCTGCCATATCGGTTTCTGCATCATACAGACCAATCACGTCGGTATCGCCCCACAGGCGGGTTTCACCGGGCAGCGGTTCAAATACAGGGTTATCGTGGGTATCCTGAAAAGTGACGGATACTGCGCCACTTTCGATTAGCGCGTCCCCAAGGGATTCGGCCTGATTGCCGGTGGTGTTTAACTTCAGTTGGATCCAAGGCATGACTTTTCTCTCAAAAGCTCAATCCCCTTCATCTTTCAAGTCGCAGGGGTGTTGGCTGTGCTCACGCACCCGAATCACTGACTTGTGTAAGCTCATCGGGATGTCCTCGCTTGCCGCCTTCCTGCATCTTGAAATCTATTGGGTATATAATTGAGCTGACATAAATTAATCGTTTCTAATCAGTGCTAACTACCACGGGCTGTCGCGCTCTAGCCCTATCGCCAAACTGATTACCGATATAAAACGCCAGCAGGTTAAGCACCAGAGATGGCACTATCGGATGCAAACCAGCAATCTTAATGTCGAAACTAGCCAGCACGGTATAGCATATCGCACCGACGATCATTGAGCTAAGGGCACCATGAGCATTGGCGCGCTCCCAGTACAACCCTAGCACCAGTGGCCAGAGGAATACAGCTTCCAGGCCGCCAAAGGCTAATAGATTCAACCAAATAATCATTTCTGGTGGACGCCAGGCGGCAAGTAGCAGTAATAACCCGAGTATCAGTGTCGACATGCTGGATATACGTGTCAGTTTTCGCTCATTCTTCAGCTCTTCTGGCCGCAGATTGAGGTATAAATCTTTCACGATGGTGGCAGAGGATTGCAGCAGTTGGGCATTGATGGTCGACATAATCGCCGCCATCGGTGCTGCCAGAAAGATCCCGGCGGCAAAGGGCGGTAACACGGTGATCATCAGTGTCGGGATCACCTGATCCGGGATCTTCAGATCCGGCAACACCGCCCGGCCTAATGCACCAGCCAAATGCATACCGAACATCAAGATTGCCACCACAATGGTGCCGAGGATAATGCCGCGATGCACCGCTTTACTATCACGGTACGAAATACAGCGTACGGCGGTATGTGGTAGGCCAATAACCCCAAAGCACACCAGGATCCAAAATGATGCCATAAACGGCAGATCGAGGATCTGATCGCCACCCTGCGGAGAAACCAGTGCTGGATCAATATGCTGTAGGGTTTCGACGGCTTTATGTAGCCCACCCGCAGCATGGATAACCGCCACCAGCAGCAAAATGGTGCCGACCAACATCACCAGCCCTTGCAGGGCGTCGTTGAGCACACTGGCGCGGAAACCACCAAAAGAAGTATATAGCGCGATGCTAATACCGAAAATTAGTAAACCCATGTCATAAGGGATACCCGCTGCTGTTTCCAGTAAGCGAGCGCCACCGATAAATTGTACTGTCATGGCGCCGACAAATGCCACCAGTAAGCTGAGGCTGGCAAGCCATACCAATAAGCGGCTCTGATAGCGGGCATACAACATATCGTTGAGGGTTACAGCATTATAACGGCGCGCCAGAATGGCGAATTTCTTACCCAATACGCCCAGTGACAACCACACCGCTGGCAATTGAATCATGGCCAACAGCACCCAGCCAAGGCCATATTTATAAGCAGCACCCGGCCCGCCGATAAATGAGCTGGCACTGATATAAGTGGCGGTTAGGGTCATTGCCAGTACGAATCCCCCCATCGAGCGGTTGCCGATGAAGTATTCGTTAAGGAAATTCCCAGTTTTGCGGCGGGTATAAGCATAAACGGATAAGCCAAATACCATGACCAGATAGCCCACTAATGGTAGGACGACATCAGTTTGCATTGTCGTCCTCCAATGGGATATCACGAAATATGACGCGTACCATTAACCAGCACAGCACAATAAACAGCAGCGGCAGTGCAATACAGGCGGCTTCAAACCAGGCCGGTAGACCGCTTATCCCAGCAATGTTACCCGGTAAATACGCTGTCATTATCCACCCAGCCAGATAAGCCAACGTTAAGCCAAAGGCCCAGCGTGCTTCTTTATTGGCTTGTAGGAACCTTGTGTCCATATTCTCCCTTCTTACTTAGCCTCGCAGCGTTGTTAGCTGCACTCATTCACCAGAATCACTGACCTGAGTCAGCTCATCGGGATTCATTTGTTTGCTGCCTGGCTGCAAGGCCAACTAATTTGGGAAATTCCCTTCTTACTTAGCCTCGCAGCGTTGTTAGCTACCGCTATGTGAAATGCCAGCCCTATTAATCAAAAGAAAATTAATGAAAAGAAAAAGGCCGATGATTAACCGGCCCTGATATAAAAAGGTGAAACACATGAAAGGCGAAATATTAGGTTTCTTGCAACCCGAGTTTTTTCTCCAGATAGTGGATATTGGTGCCACCGTGCTGGAAGTTTTCGTCGTTCATGATGCGTTGCTGTAACTCAACGTTGGTCTTGATGCCATCGATAATGAGTTCTGCCAACGCATTCTTCATGCGGGCAATAGCAACATCACGGTTTTCACCGTAAGTGATCAGCTTGCCGATCATCGAGTCATAATATGGCGGCACAGTATAACCGGCATAAATATGAGACTCCCAACGCACACCAAAACCGCCCGGCGCATGGAAACGGGTAATTTTACCCGGACTCGGCAGGAAGGTATTTGGGTCTTCGGCGTTGATACGGCATTCCACGGCGTGACCATGCACTTTCACTTCATCTTGTTTGATGGAGAGAGGTTGGCCCGCTGCGATACGCAGCTGTTCTTTGATCAAATCGACACCGGTAATCATTTCGGTAACCGGGTGTTCAACCTGAATACGGGTGTTCATTTCGATGAAATAGAACTCGCCGTTTTCATACAGGAACTCGAAAGTGCCCGCGCCACGATAGCCGATTTCCACACAGGCTTTCGCACAGCGCTCACCGATATAACGGCGCATTTCGCTGGTGATACCAGGTGCTGGTGCCTCTTCAACCACTTTTTGGTGGCGGCGCTGCATAGAACAGTCGCGCTCAGCCAGATAGATAGCATTACCCTGACCGTCAGCCAAAATCTGAATTTCGATATGGCGTGGGTTTTCCAGGTATTTTTCCATGTAAACCATGTCGTTATTGAAAGCCGCTTTGGCTTCCGCACGGGTCATGTTAATGGATTGCTCAAGATCTTTGTCATGGCGCACCACACGCATACCACGACCACCACCACCACCTGATGCCTTGATA
This sequence comes from Yersinia enterocolitica subsp. enterocolitica, assembly GCF_901472495.1. Lineage (NCBI taxonomy): Bacteria > Pseudomonadati > Pseudomonadota > Gammaproteobacteria > Enterobacterales > Yersiniaceae > Yersinia > Yersinia enterocolitica. The sequence goes on along the minus strand of NZ_LR590469.1, from coordinate 2,831,745 downwards.
ATGACCGGATAACCGATTCGTTTGGCAAAGGCTTTGTTCTTGGCAGTGTCGTCATCCAGTGGGCCATCAGAGCCTGGTACGCAAGGTACACCGGCTTTCTTCATGGCATTTATTGCAGAAACCTTGTCACCCATCAGGCGAATGGTTTCGGCGCGTGGGCCGATGAAGATGAAACCTGAACGTTCTACCTGCTCCGCGAAATCAGCATTTTCAGACAGGAAACCATAGCCGGGGTGAATAGCCACCGCGCCGGTGATCTCAGCAGCAGAAATGATCGCTGGAATGTTCAGATAGCTTTTAACAGAAGGTGCGGGACCGATACAAACAGTCTCGTCAGCCAATAACACGTGTTTAAGATCACGATCCGCAACAGAGTGAACTGCAACAGTTTTGATCCCCAGCTCTTTACAAGCTCGCAGGATACGTAGCGCAATCTCACCGCGGTTAGCGATTACGATTTTATCAAGCATGGAACGCCTCGTTACTCGATGACGACAAGAGGCTCGTCGAATTCAACCGGTTGACCGTTTTCAACCAGAATGGCTTTTACAGTACCGGATTTATCTGCTTCGATTTGGTTCATCATTTTCATCGCTTCAACGATGCAAAGAGTGTCACCAACAGAAACTTTCTGACCTACTTCAATGAAGGCTTTAGCATCCGGGCTCGGGGTGCGGTAGAACGTACCGACCATTGGGGAGCGCACGATATGGCCACTGATGGCTGCTGGTGCTGCGGCTTCAGCAGGTGCTGGAGCAACGGCTGCGGCCAGCGCTGGCTGTTGCTGTGGTGCAGCAAAAGCATATGGCTGTTGCATCATTGGGTAGTTTGGTGCGGCGGGAGCACGACTGATACGTACTGACTCTTCGCCTTCTGAGATTTCCAGCTCTGAAATGCCGGACTCTTCAACCAGTTCGATCAGTTTCTTAATCTTACGAATATCCATGAGTGTGATTCCGTACTCTTTGTGTGTTGCATTAGTTGGATTTTGACAAGCGATTTACCGCTGCCTGTAAAGCAAAGTTGTAGCCATCTGCGCCAAGTCCACAGATTACGCCAACCGCGATATCAGAGAGATATGAATGATGACGGAAAGGCTCCCGGGCATGCACGTTAGATAAGTGAATCTCGATAAACGGGATCTGCACACCTAACAGCGCATCGCGCAGTGCAACACTGGTGTGTGTAAACGCTGCTGGATTGATCAGGATAAAGTCGGTATTACCCCGCGCCTGGTGAATTCTATCGATCAGCACATGCTCTGCATTGGACTGCAAGTGGGATAGCACCACATCCATTCCCTGAGCTTGAGCCTCTAACTGACTGACAATCTCAGTCAATGTTGTGTAACCGTATTTTTCCGGTTCACGGGTTCCAAGCAGATTCAAGTTAGGGCCATTCAGAAGCAAAATGTGAAACTTATCCGACATTGTGCTGGTATCTCCGGCAATTAGTACATCATCGTAAAAAATAACCTGATGTCACCGATTTGTCACCTTTTTACGATGAATTTGACACTGCGATCGGTACTAAGGTCGGGCATTATAATGATATCGTAGCAATTAGCAGCTAAATACTGGTCTTATCAGCGAAGATATTCAATAGAAAAAGATAATGGCCGATGAAAAGTTCAGATTTTTAGCGGCACCATTGCCGAAACTTTTTATAACGTAACGCCAATAATATCGCTGCCGTCACTGCGTAAATAATGGGGAGTGGCGATAGGGTTTTCACCGACCAAAGATAATGAATTGGTGCAAGAATGGCGACAACATACACCAAATTATGCAATTTTTGCCAGTTGGCTCCCATTTTTCGTTGCGCCCATAAGGTGGATGTCACAGCCAGTGACAGTAACAATAGCCAACTGATTATGCCCAACGTCAGGTAAGGGCGGGTCACCAGTTCACGTCCTAGCAGGCCAATATTACTCAGCCCAAGTTCCAATACCGAGTAGCTGACTAAGTGCAAGGTTCCCCAGGCAAAACACCATAAACCCAACAACCGGCGACAGCGGATCAGTAGCGGTTGCTTGCCATAGCGCGCCAGCGGCGTGACCAACAATGTCGCCAGTAACAGTTTCAGTGTCATGCGGCCGGTAAAGTGTTGAATGTCTTTGGCGGGATCAGCACTGAACCAGCCTTGATCTACCGATAAAATTAGCCATAGAAACGGCAGTGCGGCGGCCAGCCAGATAGCCACCTTGAGCCACTTGATTTGTCGTAAAGTAAGCCGCATTAGAAATTTTTCCGTAGATCCAGGCCACGATAGAGTGAGGCTACCTGATCGGCATAGCCATTAAACAACAGTGTTGGTTGGCGCTGAACATCAAGAATACCGCCAGAGCCAATAAAGCGTTCGGTTGCTTGCGACCAGCGCGGATGATCGACATGTGGGTTCACATTGGCATAAAAGCCATATTCATTGGGCGCACTTAGATTCCAAGTGGTTGGGGGCTGGTCATGGGTCAGGCGAATATGAACAATGGATTTTATGCCTTTAAAACCGTATTTCCACGGAGTGACGAGCCGCAGCGGCGCGCCATTTTGGGGAGGAAGGGCTTTGCCATACACGCCCAGCGTCATAAAGGCCAATGGGTGCATTGCCTCATCCAGTCGCAATCCCTCGACATAAGGGTATTTCAGGCCGCCGCCAATAAAACGATCTTCCTGCCCCGGCATCTGATCCGGCGCATAAAGTGTTTGAAATGCGACGTAGCGAGCATTACTGGTGGGCTCAACCAGTTTCAGTAATTTGCCCAATTCAAAACCAATCCACGGCACCACCATTGACCAGGCTTCAACACAGCGCATACGGTAAATGCGTTCTTCGAGCGGAAAGCGTTTTATCAGGTCATCAATATCGAGTGTCATGGGCTTGGCGACGTCACCGTCGATTTTTATCTGCCAACCTTCGGTTTTCAGTGTTCCGGCATTGGCGGCAGGGTCAGCCTTATCCAAGCCGAATTCATAGAAGTTATTGTAACCGGTAACTTTATCTTCCGGCGTTAGCGCCAAGTCTGGGTGGTAAACCGTTGATTTGGTGAAATCCAGTGGCTTACCAGAAGGGGCTTTGGGGCGACCATTTCCTTTAAACCATGCGAGCAAATCAGCCTGAGCCGATGTGGGCAATGCCAGTGTGGCAGCAGTGATTCCCAATGCTTGCAATACCTTACGGCGCTGATAGAAAACACTTTCTGGGGTGACATCCGCTTCGGTTAGCTTGCGTGGCGTGGCAGCATTACGCAGGGAATGGGATAAAAAGTTGCGCATAAAATGACTCCATCAAACAGGGGGAAGCATATCGGCATTAATAATATTAATCATGGCGACTTATACGGACAAGTGCTAGGGGGCGGAGAGAAATTTGAAAATCATTACAATACGAATAATAAGCTGGGGAGCATGAGACTCTCCCCAGTGGGGGGGAATCAGCGAACTTTTACCAAGGTTCTACCGGTAATTTCGTTCGCCAATAGGCGAGCGGCGATGGTCGGGGCATCGGCGAGTGTGATAGCTTGCGAAGCTTGTTGATAGAAGCTTTCAGGCAAAATTTCCTGTAAGCGTTGCCAAGCTTGTAGACGGCGTTGTTGCGGTGTCATCACTGAATCGACCCCTTGCAACCGCACATTGCGCAGAATAAAGGGCATCACGGTTGTTGGGAGCGAATAGCCACCAGCCAGACCACAAGCGGCCACGGTGCTGTTGTAATTCATCTGTGCCAACACTTTTGCCAGTAATTTGTCGCCAACAGTATCAATGGCACCGGCCCATAACTGTTTTTCCAATGGGCGGGAAGCATCAAGATAATCGTTACGTGACAATACCCTATGGGCACCGAGGCCTTTTAGATATTCACTGTTAATGTCACGACCAGAAATGGCGGCGATTTTATAACCGAGGGCGGCAAGTAGGGCGATTGCTGTGCTACCGACACCGCCGCTGGCCCCGGTGACCACCACTTCGCCACTTTCAGGCGTCACGCCACCTTCCTCTAGCGCCATGACGCACAGCATCGCGGTAAAACCAGCGGTACCAATAATCATGGCCTTACGTGGTTCCAACCCTTCAGGCATAGGAACCAGCCAATCGCCATTGACGCGAGCCTGTTCTGCCAAACCGCCCCAATGATTTTCACCCACGCCCCAACCGGTCAACAACACCGCTTGACCGACATGAAAACGTGGATCTTCGCTGCTGTGAACTGTGCCCGCAAAATCGATGCCTGGTACCATCGGGAATTCACGAATAATCTTTCCTTTGCCCGTGATAGCCAGTGCATCCTTATAATTCAGGCTGGACCAATTGACATCAACCGTGACATTACCGGCTGGCAACTGTGAAGGGGATATTTCACGCACTTCTGCGGTAGTACGGCCTTCAGTTTGCTCAAGTACAAGCGCTCGCATATGGCACTCCAGAAAAACAGAAAAAGAATGATTTAAGAGTGAGCCAATATAGCGACAACATCAACCTTCAAGCCTGATCAAGAACAAAAATCAGGTGGTTGATTTCGTCCGTGACTATTCTTGAAAGAGGATTAGCCAAAGTTCAGAGAAAAAGGCTGAGTTATTGTGTTCTGGTCGCATTATGAAGTAAAAAACCAGTATTATGTCGGCATTCTGCCATATAGTATTTTTCTCGAAGGAACTGAGGCATTTTTTCATTGAATTGCGCTTCGCAAGGTTAAAGGATGCGATTTACAACCAAACTTTCTGTATTTATGACCTTGTTGGTCGTATTGGCGATGTGCTTAGTGCTACTGGGTAGCACGGCAAGTTTCTTTTACTTATGCCAAAAAAAAATGGAGCACCGCCTCCAGAGCATTGTGACAGCTTATGATCAGTCATTGCTGTTACAACCTGCTAATAAAGAACGCGAATGGCTACCGATCATGATGCGAACGCTAGGTGTGCTGGAAGTTAGCGTTCAGAATGAAAATAGTACGTTGTACCAACTAAAACTCCCTGCCATTTATGCCCCTTGGAACAGTCAAAACCGCCACCGTAGCTTGGTTGTTCCTATGTTGCATCAGCCGGGGGCCTCAATGCATTTCACTTATATTGACCCCTTAAACAGCTATGCCCGCTCCCTTTACGCCGCCGCTATTTTATCGTTGGCGGTGGTGATTATTGCGATAACGCTGTTGCTGAGTTTCCGTTGGTTGCGTGAACAGACCGCAGGTCAGGAAAAACTTGAGTGGCGGGCTAAGCGGATCCTGAATGGCGAACGTGAGCACGCCATTAATAGTGATGGCCACGAATGGCCGCCTTGTGCCAGCCGTGCTATAGACCATCTATTGGCTGAGCTGATAGAAGTAAGAGAAGAGCGTAATCGCGTTGATACATTGATTCGTACTTTTGCCGCACAGGACGCCAAAACCGGCTTCAGTAACCGCCAGTTTTTTGATAATCAGTTAACGACTCAATTGGAAGAGCCTGGTGCCCATGGTGTGGTAATGATGGTGCAGTTACCGGACTTTGACAGCTTAATTGAAACGGATGATCACCAGAAAGTGCAAGAACTGATGCATTCGCTGATTAATCTGCTTTCGACTTTTGTTACCCGGCATCCCTCTGCGTTATTGGCTCGTTATCATCACAGTGATATCGCGATTTTACTCCCCCATAAAACGCTAAAAGACGCCGATGTTATCGCTGCGCAATTGGTGCATGCGCTTGGGGCATTGCCTGAACCACAAGTTATTGACCGTGAGTCACTGTTGCATATTGGCATTGTGGCGTACCGCAATGGCGATTCCGCTGAGCAGATAATGGATAATGCTGGACAAGCGACCAAAAATGCGGCGATGTATGGGGGCAACGGCTGGTATGTCTATGATACCCGCGTAGCAGAAAAAGGCCGTGGTAGTGTCAAATGGCGCACTTTATTAGAACAAACGCTGGCTAATGGTGGCCCTCGGCTTTATCAGAAACCGGTTGTTACTGTTGACGGTAAAATTCACCACCGAGAAATAATTAGCCGCATTTATGATGGCGAACAAGAATTGCGCGCCGCTGAATTTACCCCACTGGTGCAATTATTCGGTTTGGGTGAGCGCTATGACCGCCAAAAAATTGATCGGATAATTCCTTTATTAGCTTTATGGCCGGATGAAACTCTGGCATTTTCTATCAGCGTTGATTCATTATTGCAGCGTCCTTTCCAGCGCTGGCTGCGGGATACGCTGTTGCAATGTAGAAAATCAGATAGAGAGCGAATTATCTTTGAACTTGCAGAGGCAGATGTGTGTCAATATATCAGCCAAATCCGCCCGATGATGCGTTTATTATTGGGGGTGGGTTGTAAGGTCATGGTGTCGCAGGCCGGATTGACGGTGGTCAGTACGTCATATATTAAGTCTCTTCGGGTTGAAATGATAAAACTTCATCCTGGATTAGTTAGAAGCATTAATTTACGTTATGAAAATCAGCTGTTTGTCGAGAGCCTGACCGGTGCTTGTGCGGGAACACATGCAAAAGTTTTTGCGGCAGAAGTTCTTACTCGTCAAGAATGGCAAACGCTGAAGGAGAAAGGTGTTTACGGTGGACAGGGCAATTTTTTTGCTCCGCCAACACTTTTAAACCCTGGAAAGAAAAAATATTCGTATTAGGGCCATGTTTAGCCTGATCGTTGAGCAAAAATTAACGTAGAATGTGCCAGTCATTTCCGTAAATCGTTGGTGGGTGCTTACTTCCGACGAGAATCAGGTTAAATGTTAGATTTTATGTGCTGTGTTACGCCGGTCGTTGCGCAGAATCTGCGTTGTGCCGAAGGTTTATTCAACCTTTTCAAACAACATGGGTTCGTGATGGAACGAGATGTCAATAACGCAGCTACTTTTTCACCGAATCAGGACGTTTTTGCGCCTTGTCGCTGCTTCGTGTGGTTGGTAAAGTAGGCGGATTTTATTTTCCGCCCCCAGCTTGCAGGATTATCCTTTCGTTATGTTTAAGAAATTTCGTGGCATGTTTTCCAACGACTTGTCCATCGACTTGGGTACCGCCAATACCCTTATATATGTTAAAGGACAAGGCATTGTACTGAATGAACCTTCAGTGGTTGCTATTCGCCAGGATCGTGCCGGTTCCCCGAAGAGCGTTGCGGCTGTGGGCCATGATGCTAAACAGATGCTTGGGCGCACCCCAGGCAATATCGCAGCAATTCGTCCGATGAAAGATGGCGTTATCGCCGACTTCTTTGTTACTGAAAAAATGCTGCAACACTTTATTAAGCAAGTTCACAGCAACAGCTTTATGCGCCCAAGTCCGCGTGTATTGGTGTGCGTACCGGTCGGGGCAACTCAGGTTGAGCGCCGTGCGATCCGTGAATCTGCTCAGGGCGCAGGCGCTCGTGAAGTGTTTCTGATTGAAGAACCTATGGCTGCGGCAATTGGCGCAGGCTTACCGGTTTCTGAAGCAACCGGCTCAATGGTTGTGGATATTGGTGGCGGCACCACAGAAGTGGCCGTTATCTCTCTGAACGGTGTGGTTTATTCTTCTTCCGTACGTATCGGTGGTGACCGCTTTGATGAAGCCATCATTAATTATGTGCGCCGTAACTACGGTTCCCTGATTGGTGAAGCAACGGCTGAACGTATCAAGCACAGCATCGGTTCTGCTTATCCTGGTGATGAAGTTCTGGAAATTGAAGTTCGCGGCCGTAACCTGGCAGAAGGTGTACCACGTGGCTTCACTCTAAATTCCAATGAGATCCTTGAGGCGCTGCAAGAGCCGCTGACGGGTATTGTTAGTGCAGTCATGGTTGCGCTGGAACAGTGCCCGCCAGAACTGGCATCTGATATCTCTGAACGCGGTATGGTGTTGACCGGTGGTGGCGCATTGCTACGTAACCTGGATCGCTTGCTGATGGAAGAAACAGGTATCCCGGTGGTGGTAGCAGAAGATCCATTGACCTGCGTCGCTCGCGGCGGTGGTAAAGCGTTGGAAATGATCGACATGCATGGCGGCGATTTGTTCAGCGAAGAATAGTCAGCCAAAACAAAAGAAGAGGGCTTGATCGGATAACCGTATTTTTTACACATCAGGTCAAGTGCTTCTTTTTTTGTCGTCGAGGAATACGCAAAATTTATGAAGCCGATTTTTAGCCGGGGTCCATCCCTGCAACTGCGGTTGTTCTTTGCCGTTCTTGCAGCCATTGTTTTGGTTATTGCGGATAGCCGATTGGGTACATTTGTTAAAATACGTACCTATATGGACACCGCCGTTAGCCCTTTCTATTTTCTGGCCAATGGGCCACGCAAAGTTCTCGACAACGTTTCTGAAACTCTGGCTACCCACCAACAGTTGGAGCTGGAAAATCGTGCGTTGCGCCAGGAGCTATTGCTAAAAAATACTGATCTACAGTTGTTGGGGCAATTTAAGCAGGAAAATAACCGCTTACGTGAATTGCTCGGCTCTCCGCTGCGTCAGGATGAACAAAAAATGGTGACGCAGGTGATGTCCAGTGGGACAGATCCCTATAGTGACCAAGTCGTTATCGACAAAGGTTCTAACAATGGGGTGTACGAAGGCCAACCGGTTATCAGTGACCGTGGCGTCGTAGGCCAGGTTGTTGCGGTGAGTAAACTCACCAGCCGCGTATTATTGATCTGTGATACCTCCCACGCGCTTCCTATTCAGGTTCTACGAAATGATATTCGGGTGATTGCCGCCGGTAGTGGTTGCACCGATGATTTATTATTAGAGCACTTGCCTAGCAATACAGATATTCGTGTTGGTGATGTATTAGTGACGTCCGGTTTGGGCGGCCGTTTCCCTGAGGGTTATCCGGTAGCTGTGGTTTCTTCCGTTAAAGTTGACAACCAGCGAGCCTATACTGTGATTCAAGCGCGCCCGACCGCTGATTTACAGCGCTTACGCTACCTGTTGTTATTGTGGGGTGCGGATCGCAATGGGGATATTCCATTGCCACCCGATGAAGTTCGCCGCGTCGCAAATGAGCGTTTGGCTCCCATGATGTCGCAAGTATTACCGGCCGCGGATGCCATGGGGCCTCCGGCACCACCGGCAGCAACGGCACCAACAGCAGTGACTGCTCCGGGAGTCTCACCATGAACCGTTACAGCAGCAATGGCCGTTGGGTTATTTGGTTATCTTTCCTGATCGCGATGGTGTTGCAAATCATGCCGTGGCCTGAACAGATATATATGTTCCGGCCTTCATGGCTAGCATTAGTCTTAATCTATTGGGTTATGGCATTACCGCACCGCGTGAATGTAGGGACCGGTTTTACTCTTGGGCTGATTATGGACCTTATTTTGGGTTCCACTCTCGGGGTGCGGGCGCTGGCGCTGAGTATTATTGCTTATCTGGTTGCGTTTAAGTTTCAGCTATTTCGCAATATGGCCTTGTGGCAGCAGGCGCTTATTGTGATGCTGTTGTCACTGACGATGGATGTCGTGGTGTTTTGGTCTGAGTTTTTAGTCAGTAATGTCTCATTCCGCCCCGAGGTCTTCTGGAGTAGCGTGGTCAACGGTATCTTGTGGCCGTGGTTGTTTTTGTTAATGCGTAAAATTCGCCGTCAATTCTCGGTACAATAAGGACTTAAGACTCATGACCGCTCTGTACCTCGCCTCTGGATCTCCGCGCCGTCGTGAATTATTGACCCTGCTTGATGTCCCTTTCGAGGTACTGAAAACAGAAGTTGAAGAGCAGCGCAGACCCGAGGAAAGTGCACAACAATATGTCCAGCGTTTAGCACAGGACAAAGCACGAGCAGGGGTGAGTGTCGCACCACAGGATTTTCCGGTACTCGGTGCAGATACCATTGTGGTGTTAAATGGGCAAGTATTAGAAAAACCACGGGATAAAGCGCATGCACAGCAAATTCTGAGTGCATTGTCCGGGCAGCAGCACCAAGTGATCACTGCGGTGTCTCTCGCTGACCGAAAAAATATGTTATCTGCCATGGTTGTGACAGATGTGACATTTCGCGTGTTATCTCAGTTGGAAATCAGTGACTATATTGCTACCGGTGAACCCATGGACAAAGCGGGCGCTTACGGTATTCAGGGGAAAGGTGGTTGTTTCGTCAGATCCATCACCGGCAGTTATCATGCCGTGGTGGGTTTGCCGTTGGTTGAAACCCATGAATTACTAAGTCATTTCATTGCGCTACGTAATGTGAGAGGAAGTCATGACAGCTGAATTACTGGTCAATATTACACCGTCTGAAACGCGGGTTGCCTATATTGATGGCGGTATCCTGCAAGAAATACACATCGAACGAGAAGCTAAAAGAGGGATCGTCGGTAATATTTACAAAGGCCGTGTTAGCCGGGTTTTACCGGGGATGCAGGCGGCCTTTGTTGATATAGGTCTGGATAAGGCCGCTTTCCTTCATGCTTCCGATATCATGCCCCACACCGAATGTGTGGCTGGGGATGAGCAGAAAAATTTTAATGTGCGCGACATTGCTGAACTGGTTCGTCAGGGGCAGGATCTCATGGTGCAGGTGGTGAAAGACCCGCTTGGCACTAAAGGCGCACGTCTGACCACCGATATCACCCTACCTTCCCGCTATCTGGTGCTTATGCCAGGTGCTGCCCATGTTGGTGTTTCCCAGCGTATTGAAAGTGAAGCTGAGCGTGAGCGCCTGAAAAAAACCGTGGCAGAGTATTGCGATGAGCAAGGTGGTTTTATTATCCGTACCGCCGCGGAAGGGATTGGTGAAGAAGAACTGGCCGCTGACGCCGCTTTCCTCAAGCGTTTATGGACGAAGGTTCAGGAGCGTAAAAAACGTAATATCACCAAATATAAGTTGTACGGTGAAATGGCGCTGGCACAGCGTGTACTACGTGATTTTGCTGGTGCAGCATTGGATAAAATCCGCGTCGACTCCAAATTGACCTATGATTTGCTGGTGGAATTTACCAGTGAATATATTCCAGAAATGACCGAAAAACTGGAGCTGTATGCGGGTAAGCAACCCATTTTTGACCTCTATGATGTCGAGAATGAAATACAGCGATCATTAGAGCGCAAAGTTGAGTTAAAATCAGGCGGTTACCTGATTATCGACCAGACCGAAGCCATGACCACCGTGGATATCAATACCGGTGCTTTTGTCGGTCATCGTAATCTTGATGAGACTATTTTCAATACCAATATTGAGGCCACTCAAGCTATCGCGCGCCAGTTACGGCTGCGCAATCTGGGTGGAATTATCATTATTGATTTCATTGACATGAGTAACGAAGAGCATCGTCGGCGAGTCCTGCATTCACTGGAACAAGCACTGACTAAAGATCGAGTAAAAACCAGTATTAGCGGTTTCTCTCAGCTAGGCTTAGTAGAGATGACTCGCAAGCGCACGCGAGAGAGCATCGAGCATGTATTATGCAATGAGTGCCCAACCTGCCGTGGTCGTGGCACGGTCAAATCGGTAGAAACCGTGTGCTACGAGATCTTGCGCGAAATTGTCCGTGTTCACCATGCTTATGATTCTGACCGTTTCCTGGTTTATGCTTCTCCAGCGGTGGGGGAAGCGCTGAAAGGTGAAGAATCTCATGCACTGGCTGAAGTGGAAATCTTCGTTGGTAAGCAAGTGAAAGTTCAGATTGAGCCACTGTATAACCAAGAACAATTTGATGTGGTGATGATGTAAGTACCCCCCGGTCTTACAGCTTGCAGCGGATGGCAAGGAGAGAAGTGTGAGGCGACTGCCCAGGATAATGTTTGCGACAGGCGCCACAATAATTGTTGTGGTCGCACTGTTGGTCAGTGGGCTACGCATGATGTTGCCTCTTATCAACGATTATCGACCACAAATCGTGGCCAAGATTCAGTCCATCAGCGGTATTCCACTGGAAGTGGGGTTCATGCAAGGGACGTGGGAAACCTTTGGCCCGACATTGGAATTGCGTGATATTAGCGCTAAGTTGCCGAAAGCTGACTGGCAAGTGCAACGTGTGACTCTTGCGCTTGACGTATGGCAATCATTGCTACATCGCCGTTGGCAATTCCGTGACATGACTTTCTATCAGCTGCAGCTGGATCTCCATACCACGTTAGATAGGCAGCAAAACAATAGCAACAGCTTTGAAGCCAGCACTATCACTGATATCTTCTTACGTCAGTTAGATCACTTTGATCTGCGAAACAGCCGTATTTCTTTCCTTACCCCATCAGGCCCGCGCGCCGAATTAGAGATTCCACAACTCACTTGGCTTAATTCCGCCAGTCGGCATCGTGCTGAAGGGCAAATCAGCCTGTCGACCATTAATGGCCAGCATGGCGTGCTAATGGTGCGGATGGATCTGCATGATAATCAGGGGATTTTAAGCAATGGCACTGTTTATATGCAGGCCGATAATATTGATGTAAAACCCTGGATTAGCCGTTGGCTACACACCAATACCGGGCTGGAGAGTGCTGAGTTCAGTTTGGCAGCGTGGTTGAGTATCAAAAGTGGCGAAATCTACAGCGGCAATGTATTGCTCCGTCAGGGGCAAGCCAATTGGACGGTGGAAGGGGAATCTCATCAGTTAGCAGTAGATAACTTGGTGTTGGAAGGCAGCCGTCATGGCAATGGTTGGCAAATTGATGCGCCACAATTGAGTCTGAAAACCGATGGGCAACCTTGGCCTAAAGGGCATTTATCTGCGCTGTGGTTACCGGAAAACACCCAATTTATTGGGCCAGACCAATCTCAAGAGTTACGCATTCGTGCCACGAATATTCAGTTAGAGCGAGTCGGGCCGCTATTACCCACTTTGTCACTGTTGACCCCCGAGCTTATGAATCACTTAGCTGATTTACGGCCTCAAGGGATCGTCGATGCTTTGGCTTTGGATATTCCTATCAGCCAACCGCACAAGACCCGTTTTCAGGCAAAATGGCATGATATCAGTTGGCAGCATTGGGATATGGTGCCGGGGGTGAATAATTTTGCCGGTTCACTCAGTGGCTCCGCCGAGCTTGGGCGGTTGGATATCAACTTGAAAAACAGCACATTACCTTATGGCGATATGTTCCGTGCGCCGCTAGAGGTCAGTCAGGCGAGCGGCACTGTGAACTGGCAGGTTGATGATAACGGTTGGGAGTTGTGGAGTGATCAGTTGGATGTCAGGGCTAAGTCATTGTGGGCCAACGGTAATTTCCGTTACATGCAGCCAGACATAGGTCAGCCGTGGCTTAAAATTCTAAGTGGTATTCGTTTGTATGATGCGGCAGATGCCTGGCGTTACTTCCCGGTGCCCTTAATGGGTGGAAAGCTGGCTGATTATTTGACTGAGGCATTGCACGGAGGGCAGGTAGATAACGCCACGCTGATTTACAACGGTAATCCTCACGATTTCCCCTATAAACATAAAGAGGGCCAGTTCCAGGTTTATGTTCCGCTGCGTAACGCTACCTTCCAGTTCCAGCCAGATTGGCCCGCGTTAGATAATTTAGCTATCGACCTCGATTTTCTCAATGAAGGCCTGTGGATGAATGCGCCTCATGCCATGCTGGGTAAAGTTACCGGTAGCAATATCAGCGCTATCATTCCGGACTATCTGAAAGAAAAACTCTATGTTGATGCTGAAGTTGCAGGTGAAGGGCGTGACGTCCATGACTACTTTACCAAAACTCCACTCAATGATTCGGTAGCGGAAACACTGGAAGAGTTACAGGTGGGAGGTAATGTTAGTGGGCGCTTACATCTGGATATCCCATTGGAAGAAAACCGCATTACTCATGCCAGCGGTGAAGTTACATTGAAAAATAACAGCCTGTTGATAAAGCCGTTGCAAAGCCAACTGGAGAATATCAGCGGCAAATTCCGTTTCAATGACGGGAATCTTGAAAGTGATACTTTATCAGCCAACTGGTTTGGGCAGCCGTTAACCGTTGATTTTACGACCGAAGAGCAGCCGAAGAACTTCTTGGTAAATGTTGGGCTGCATGGCGATTGGCTACCCGCCAAGTTGCCGGGCGTGCCGAGCGATGTGGCGAAGTTACTGAGTGGCAGCGCCAACTGGCAAGGTAAAGTCGTGGTGCAATTGCCTAAAAATGGTCAGCCGGACTACAAAATTGATGTGACTGCCGATCTTAATAAAGTGAGTAGTCACTTACCGTCACCGCTAGATAAATCAAGTGGTCAGCCGTTACCACTACAGGTACAAGCAGTCGGTGGTCTCGAGAGTTTTACCTTGTCGGGCAGTGCCGGCAGTCATAACGCTTTTAATAGCCAATGGTTGATGCAAAAACAGCAAGTGGAGTTGGCGCGCGCTATTTGGCAGAGCGCCGCTATTTTGAAAATAGACAGTAAAAAAGCGCCGCCATTGCCAGATGATAAAGGTTTGGTGCTCAAGTTGCCTAACCTCGATGGTGAGCGCTGGCTGGCCCTGTTGGGGGCAGAATTTGCGGCGGTCAGTGCACCCTTTACTGCATCAGATCAACCCGCAATCAAGGGCGGTCAGTCCACTGTCATTCTTCCTAAGCGACTGATATTGCAGACACCTCAGCTCTTGGTGGGCGGCCAGGCTTGGCACAATTTGACCTTGCAGGTCGATCCGTTACCCTCCGGGACGAAAATCACGGCACAAGGCCAGGAAGTGGATGGCCGTCTACTGATGGCGGCAAGTGGGCCGTGGCATGCCGATATTAATTATCTTTATTACAACCCGCAATGGGCGGGGAGTGAAAAGAAAGACCCACTGGCGCAAGTGGCATTGCAGGAGCCACAAAGCCTCAGTAATATCCGCTTCCATGACTGGCCCGCCCTGCAACTGCGCTGTAAGGATTGTTGGATTCTCGGGCAGAGTGTCGGGCGAGTTAATGCGGATTTGACCCCGAAAGGCAATATTCTGGCGCTGACCAATGGGCTAATCGAAGCGGGTAACGGGCGAGCGAAAATTAGCGGGCAGTGGCAGCAAGACAGTTCAGGTGACAAAACATCGCTCAATGTGGCGCTGAGTGGGCCAAAAATTGATGAAACTATTTCGTTCTTTGGTCTGACGACGCCGATAAAGGGGGCCTCGTTTGATATCAATGCTGACGTCAATTGGCGCGGGGTTCCGTGGCAACCGCAGATTAATACCCTGAATGGCACGTTAAAGAATAGATTGGGCAGAGGTCAACTGACCGATCTTGGTGGCGGTCGCGCGGGTCAGTTATTGCGGCTGGTGAGCTTTGACGCACTATTACGTAAGCTCCAGCTTGATTTTAGTGATACGTTTAGTCGTGACTTTGCGTTTGATTCTATTCGCGGTAGCGCCAATATCAAAAATGGCGTGATGCATACCAATGACTTAGTGGTTGATGGGTTGGCGGCGGATATCGCCATGAGCGGGAATGTGGATTTGGCGAAACGTCAAATAGCTATGGAAGCGGTCATTACCCCAGAGATTTCCGCCACTGTTGGTGTTGCAACTGCTTTTGCGATTAACCCGGTGGTTGGGGCGGCAGTATTCGCGGCCTCGAAGATTTTAGGGCCGTTATGGAGCAAGATTTCGCTGATTCGCTATCAGATTACCGGTAGCTTGGATCAACCGACTATCCATGAAGTGTTACGCCAACTAAAGGAGAGTAAGGCGCCATGAAAAATGCCAATGTTGCATTATTACAGTTATGCAGCGGTGAAAATATCCGTGACAATCTGGCTCAAATTGAGCAGCAGATCAAACAGTTAAACTCAGGCATTCAACTGGTTATGACGCCGGAAAATGCATTGCTATTTGCCAATGCAGCCTCATATCGTCATCATGCCGAACAACACAATAACGGGCCATTGCAAGATGCTGTGCGTGAGATGGCGCGTAAGTATGGTGTCTGGATTCAAGTGGGATCTATGCCGATGATAAGTCGTGAGTCACCGGAGCGTATCACCACCAGTAGCTTGCTGTTTGACGACCAAGGCGAGCTGAAAGCGCGCTATGACAAAATCCATATGTTTGATGTAGATATCCAAGATGTCCACGGTCGTTATCGTGAGTCTGATACCTATCAGCCGGGTGAACACCTTACTGTGGTTGATACACCGGTAGGTCGCCTTGGCATGACGGTTTGTTATGATTTACGTTTCCCTGGCCTGTTCCAGGCTTTACGGGCGCAGGGAGCCGAGATTATTTCAGTCCCGGCGGCCTTTACTAAAGTGACCGGTGAAGCTCATTGGGAGATTTTATTGCGCGCCCGGGCAATTGAAAACCAGTGCGTAATACTGGCAGCGGCACAGGTGGGGCGTCATGGCGCGACTCGCCGTACCTGGGGCCACACCATGGCTGTCGATGCCTGGGGTAAAATCATTGGGCAGAATCCAGATGCGGTTTCAGCCTTAAAAGTCAAAATCGAAACCACAGGTTTGAAAACTATTCGTAACCAGATGCCGGTATTACAGCACAATCGCTTTGCGTCATCGCTGGTACCGCGATTATCTGATTCAAAACAATCATCTAAATAAGAGTGAAAACTATGAGCCTCTCGTTTGTCAGTGAGCAGTTACTCGCTGCTAACAAGCTGAACCATCAGGACTTGTTCTCAGTATTGGGGCAGTTGGCTGAACGCCGCCTCGATTATGCTGACCTGTATTTCCAGTCCAGCTATCACGAGGCCTGGGTGTTGGAAGACAGCATCATCAAAGATGGCTCTTACAATATTGATCAGGGTGTCGGCGTGCGCGCGGTCAGCGGTGAAAAGACCGGTTTTGCTTATGCAGACCAAATCACCCTGAATGCTTTACAGCAAAGCGCTCATGCCGCGCGCAGTATTGTGCGCGATACTGGCAACGGTAAAGTGCATACCTTGGGCGAGATTCGCCATCAGGCGCTCTATCCGCTGCTCGATCCGCTGCAAAGTCTGTCGCGCGAAGACAAAATCGCTTTACTGCATCGCGTAGATAAGGTCGCGCGTGCTGCTGATAAACGGGTGCAGGAAGTGAGCGCCAGCCTGACTGGCGTATATGAGCAAATCCTGGTCGCGGCCACCGACGGTACACTGGCGGCAGATGTGCGCCCACTGGTGCGCCTGTCAGTCAGCGTATTAGTGGAAGAAAACGGCAAACGTGAACGCGGTGCCAGCGGTGGTGGTGGTCGTTTCGGCTATGACTACTTCCTGGAAACGGTTGATGGTGAAGTGCGTGCCGATAACTTTGCTAATGAAGCGGTGCGCATGGCGCTGGTGAATCTGTCCGCTATCGCCGCACCTGCTGGTGCCATGCCGGTGGTGCTGGGCGCAGGCTGGCCAGGTGTGTTGTTGCACGAAGCGGTCGGTCATGGCTTGGAAGGTGATTTCAACCGTCGTGGCAGCTCAGTATTCAGCGGGCAAATGGGTAAGCTGGTGGCCTCAGAGCTGTGTACCGTGGTGGATGATGGCACCATGCAAGGCCGTCGCGGCTCATTAGCTATCGACGATGAAGGGGTGCCGGGTCAATATAACGTGCTGATTGAAAACGGTATTCTGAAAGGCTATATGCAGGATAAGCTGAATGCGCGCCTGATGGGGGTTGCGCCGACCGGTAACGGCCGCCGTGAATCCTATGCTCATCTGCCGATGCCGCGTATGACTAACACTTATATGTTAGCGGGTAAATCAACACCGGAAGATATTATTGCCAGTGTGGAATATGGCCTGTATGCCCCTAACTTTGGTGGCGGTCAGGTGGATATCACCTCCGGCAAGTTTGTATTCTCAACCTCAGAAGCCTATTTAATCGAAAAAGGCAAAATCACCCGCGCGGTGAAAGGGGCCACTTTGATTGGCTCCGGCATTGAAGCCATGCAGCAGATTTCGATGGTTGGTAACGATCTGGCGCTGGATAAAGGCGTCGGTGTCTGCGGCAAAGAAGGTCAAAGCCTGCCAGTTGGTGTCGGTCAACCTACTTTGAAGCTGGATAATCTGACGGTGGGTGGTACGGCGTAAGGTTTGTTAGATAACACCGTATTTTGGGTGCTCAGTTCAGTACCAAATTGAGTGCCCAATAACGGATGTATTTATCTATAACCCTGATATACCTCTGCGACTCGTTTAAAGTATTCAGTTAAATAATCTATACAGACCTGGACTTTGAGCGGCATTTTATCTTTCTCGGTATATAGTGCATATACCGGTCGTGGGTCAGAATGGTATTTTTTGAATAGCACTTCCACTTCACCACGCTTTATTTCTTCAATAACCCACATTAATGGTGCATAGGCGATACCGGCCCCCGCTTTAAGCCAACGAATCATGGTTTGCGAGTCGTTAGTCACAAAACGTCCCTGCGGTGATATCTGAGTTGTAATACCCTCAGGTGCGATTAATTCAAAATTGCTATCTGGCCGTACACTGTATTCCAGCCAGGAGAAGTTCGTCATATCACTGGGTTTTTCCGGTGTGCCATGTTGCGCTAAATAACTTTTGGCCGCGCAGACTACCATCGGCATAGAACCAAGGCGGCGCGAGAATAGCCCTGAATCTTGTAACGCGCCTACACGAATCACCACATCTAAACCGTCGGCAATCAAGTCCGGTGCCGGTATGCCGGTCACCAGATTGACGGAAAGCCCGGGATATTCTTTCAACATCTCAGCCGTCATGGTCGCCAGCACGTTTTGTGCCATAGTTGAAGAACAACCGATTCGTAGTGTGCCGGTCGGGGTATTGTTAAACGCATACAATTGCTCATGCACTTCCTGCACTTCCTGCAACATGCGCCGACAGCCCTGATAATAAATCCGGCCCGCTTCCGTCAAACCAATACGCCGGGTGCTGCGGTTAAGCAGCTTCACATTTAACTCGGATTCTAGTTTTGACACCGTTTGGCTTATCGAAGACACACTCATTGCCAACTGTCGTGCCGCGCCGGTAAAGGATCCGCACTCGACGACTTTGGCAAAGACTGACATCCGTTTTAATCTTTCCATGGTTCACTCTGTGTTGATTGTTAACTCTGGCTTAAAAGTGATTTAGATCACACATTGTAGATAACTTGATAATAAGCAGGCTAATATACTGCTGTCGGGAGAAAAGTCCGAAGTTTGAAAGCCGCGTAGCCGAAGTGTTACCTCGCCTCGTCCAGGTTGCAGTCATACTGAACAATCAAGTTTAACCTATAAGTCAGTCTTATGGCTGGTGCTTTTGGCCGTGATCGCTGTGGTTGGATGTGTTGCAACTGAGTATCAGATTATTCACCCGGGCGTATTCACCGACACCCTATAATAGAAAGGATTTAAAGAATGAGTTTGCTTCCGGTGATGGTTATTTTCGGTCTCTCTTTTCCACCGATATTTCTTGAACTGATTCTCTCGCTGGCACTTTTTTTCGTTCTGCGCCGTGTGTTGCAGCCCACTGGTATTTATGAGTTTGTCTGGCATCCGGCGCTGTTTAATACCGCGCTGTATGGTTGTCTTTTTTATTTAATATCTCGTCTTTTTTCCTGAGGTCGCCGTGAGTACTTTTTCATTAAAAATAATCCGCATCGGCATCACCTTGTTGGTGGTTTTACTGGCTGTTATCGCCATTTTCAAAGTCTGGGCCTTTTACACTGAATCGCCGTGGACCCGTGATGCAAAATTTACCGCCGATGTGGTTGCTATTGCCCCCGACGTCAGCGGGTTAATCACCGATGTGCCGGTGAAAGACAACCAACTGGTGCAGAAAGGCCAGATCCTGTTTGTGATTGACCAGCCGCGCTATCAACAAGCGTTGGCTGAAGCCGAAGCTGATGTGGCCTATTACCAAACACTGGCCGCCGAGAAACAGCGGGAATCTGGCAGACGCCAACGTCTGGGGATTCAGGCAATGTCACAAGAAGAGATAGACCAGTCCAACAACGTATTACAAACCGTGCGTCATCAATTGGCGAAAGCTGTCGCGGTGCGCGATTTAGCCAAACTTGATCTGGAGCGCACCACCGTGCGTGCTCCCGCCGAAGGGTGGGTGACAAACCTGAATGTTCACGCCGGAGAGTTTATTAACCGTGGTGCAACGGCGGTGGCCTTGGTGAAAAAAGATACGTTCTATATTTTAGCCTATCTGGAAGAGACCAAGCTGGAAGGGGTTAAGCCGGGACATCGGGCGGAAATCACGCCGCTGGGCAGCAACCGCATTCTGCATGGCACTGTTGATAGTATCTCTGCGGGGGTCACCAATAGCAGCAGCAGTGCGGATAGCAAAGGGTTGGCGACCATTGATAATAACCTGGAATGGGTGCGGCTGGCACAGCGTGTGCCGGTAAAGATCCGTTTGGATAGCGAAGATCAGCAGCATTCGTATCCGGCAGGTACTACCGCGACAGTGGTTATTACTGGCTCAACGGATCGCGACCCTAATCAGGCATCACCTATTGTGAAATTAATGCATCGTCTGCGCGAGTTTGGCTAACATGACCAGCCCGACTTTTATCCGCCTGCGCTTTGCTTTTAAGCTCAGTTTCGCCATTGTGGCGGCACTGTTTCTGGGCTTTCATCTGCAATTGGAAACACCGCGCTGGTCGGTATTGACGGCGGCAATTGTGGCCGCTGGCCCGGCTTTTGCCGCCGGTGGCGAACCGTTTTCTGGTGCAATCCGTCATCGTGGCTGGTTGCGTATCATCGGGACATTCATCGGTTGTATTGGCGGCCTGATTATAATTGTTCTGACCATCAGAGCGCCGGTCTTGACCTTGATGCTGTGCTGTTTGTGGGCAGGGGTGTGTACCTGGATCTCCTCACTGGTGCGCGTCGAAAACTCCTATGCCTTTGGTTTAGCAGGTTATACCGCGCTTATCATCATTGTGACAACCGGTGAAACCCCGCTATTGACCCCTCAGTTTGCTGTTGAGCGCTGTAGTGAGATTGTGCTGGGGATCGTCTGTGCAGTGATGGCTGATCTGCTGTTTTCGCCGCGATCAATCAAGCAGGATATCGATCGGCTGGTGGATAAGGTGTTGGTGGATCAATATCGGCTGCTACAACTGTGTATTCGCCCGGCGGAAAAAACCGATATTGATCGTGCCTGGAATGATTTAGTCAAAAATACCACTGCACTCAATGGGATGCGTAGCTATCTGATGATGGAATCCTCTCGTTGGCAGCGCTGTAATCGCCGTTTACAGGTCTTACATACCGAGTCATTAACACTTATCACCCAGGCGTGTGAAACCTATCTGGTACTCGCCAATCACCCTGATATTTTAACCGCTGAACTGAAAGCTATGTTGAGTGAACCAGCACCAACACCGGCTGAAATTCATCAACGGATGAAAACGCTGCGCCAGTTTATTGCTGTCAGCCACAGTGAGGCTATCCCTCATACCATCAGCAGTTGGGTGGGGGCGGCAACTCGCTATTTATTACTGGCAAAAGGGATCCATACCAATAGCAGTATCAGCCGGGTAGAGGAAGGGATTCTGGCCGGTGTGGTGCCGGTGAAACATGTCTCAGCCGAAGGCCATCATGCAATGATTAACGGCCTGCGTACCGGTGTGGCAACAGCAATTGGTGGGTTATTCTGGTTATGGACCGGCTGGACATCCGGTGCGGGTTGTATGGTGATGATTGCGGTGGTGACGTCGCTGGCGATGCGAACCCCTAATCCTCGCATGGTGGCGATAGACTTCCTGTTGGGGGTGATAATGGCGCTGCCCATTGGGGCACTGTACTTTATGTTTATCATCCCCGCTACGCAGCAGAGTATGCTGTTGCTGTGTATCAGCCTGGGGTTGTTAGCATTTATTATTGGTATCGAAGTGCAAAAACGGCGCTTGGGATCACTCGGGACGCTAGCCAGCACCATCAATATTATGGTGTTGAGCAACCCGATGGAATTTAATGTCAGCTTGTTCCTCGACAGCGCATTAGGCCAAATCGTCGGTTGCTTCGTCTCCCTGATTGTTTTGTTGCTAATCCGCGATAATGCCAAAGACAGAACCGGTAGAACCTTATTAAACCGCTTTGTTTACAGCGCAGTATCAGCCCTAACCACCAATAAAGCACGCCGCAATGAAAACCATTTACCGGCGCTATATCAGCAATTGAATCAACTTTTGATGATGTTCCCCGGTGATATAGACAAGTATCGGTTGGCATTAACCCTGATAATTGCCCATCAGCGGCTCAATAAAACCGAAGTTCCAGTGAATGCCGAGTTGAGTGCTTTCCATAAGCAAATTCGTTACACCGCTGATCGCGTTATCAATGCGAAAAACTCCCAGAAACGGCGCTATTACTTCGCGAGATTATTGCAGGAATTAGACCAATATCAGCAAAAATTAGTGGATTATCAATCGCCCGATGCTGTTACTCGTCCGGTAAAACGGTTGGCTGATATGCTGCACAAGTATCAGAGTGCACTGATATAGAGATAGGTTGAAATGGGCTAAGCTGTTCCCTGTGCTTTTTCAAAGGCTATACTGAAGCTGGAACCATCCTTCCTCGCCCTCCATTGATGGGGGGCATCATTTCCCGCAGGAGGTCGACAAGATGTCAGCACATAATCCATCAGACAACCCATCACGCAATCCATTACAACCTCAGCAACACAGCGACGGTGTTTATCATATCGGCTACTTCGTTGGCGGCACCTGGCATCAGGCGCAGGATACTTTCGAGGTCCGCAATCCTGCCACCGGTGAATTGGTGGCAAAAGTGGCTAAATCCGGTAAACATGAAACCGAGGCCGCGATTAAAGCCGCCAGTAAAGCCTTTCCTGCCTGGCGCAAAACCCCGGCAAAACAGCGCGCAGAAATTTTACAGCGCTGGTATTTGTTGATAATGGAACATCAACAGTCATTGGCCGAGATAATGGTTTCTGAGCAAGGTAAACCATTGAAAGAAGCATTAGGTGAGGTTGCTTATGCCGCCAGCTTTATTCAATGGTTTAGCGAGCAGGCTAAGCGCGCCAATGGCGAAATCATTCCGCCAGCCAAAGAAGGTGCCCGCATTCTGGCGACCCGTGAACCGGTCGGTGTGGTTGCAGCTATCACGCCGTGGAACTTCCCGCTGGCGATGCTCACCCGCAAACTTGGGCCAGCACTGGCGGCAGGTTGTACCGGCCTGATTAAACCGGCCAATAACACACCGTTATCCGCCTTTGCTTTACTGGCATTGGCTGAGCAGGCGGGGGTACCTGCAGGGGTGCTCAATGGTGTTGCCGGTGATACCCATGCTATCAGCGATGCCATCATGGCCAGCCCTGAAGTGCGCAAAATCTCCTTTACCGGTTCGACCGAAGTGGGTAAAACCTTGATGCGTAACGCCGCCGCGACCATGAAGAAAATCTCCATGGAGTTAGGTGGGAATGCACCTTATATCGTATTTGATGATGCCGATTTAGATGCTGCTATCGCGGGAGCCATGGCCTGTAAATTCCGCAATGCCGGGCAAGTGTGTGTTTGCGTCAATCGCTTCTATATTCAGGATAGTGTTTACGACGAGTTTGTTACCCGCCTGGCCGCTGAGGTTAAAAAACTGAAAGTCGGCAATGGCATGGATAAAGACGTCAACATGGGGCCGCTGATTAACCTGGCCGGTCTGGAGAAAGTGGAAGACCACGTCAAAGATGCGCTTGAGAAAGGTGGGCGATTATTGGCCGGTGGCCGTCGCCACGCCTTGGGCGGTAATTTCTTCCAACCGACTGTTATTGCTGATGCCACCGAACAAATGAAAGTAGCTTCTGAAGAGACCTTTGGCCCACTGGCGGCTTGTTTTCGTTTTAAAACGGAAGAAGAAGTCATTCAGCGGGCGAATAATACTCCATTTGGATTGGCAGCTTATTTCTATACTCAGAACTTGCAACGGGTATTCCGGGTTTCAGACGCACTGGAAAGCGGTATGATTGGTGTGAACGAAAGCTCGGTGTCAACTGAGCTGGCACCTTTCGGTGGTGTTAAAGAATCTGGTTTGGGTCGTGAAGGCTCAGTGCTCGGGTTGGATGAGTTTATGGAAGTGAAAACCTTGCATCTGGGTAATTTATAATTCAGATAAAGGTATCACGTTGGTGGATAAAGCTGGCTGTGGGTTATTGCGATGAGTAGCCAAAACATAATTGGAAGCCAGAAGGTTAAGGAGAACCATGAATAAACGACTTATGGCCATTCTGGCGGCGCTATTGCTGCTAGTGGTGGTGGCGTTCCAGGGCGTTGATAATGTCACTGCCCGTGATATTGGTCAGTCGCCGGATCTTGAGCGCCCGCGGTTATCGGTTCCTGCCTCTATTGAGCAACTGACTCAGCACCAACAAGTTGTTAAATATTTGCAATCTCATCACCGCCTGCCGGATTTTTACATTACCAAACAGCAGGCGCGTGAAAAGGGCTGGAACCCAAAAGAAGGGAACTTGTGTAAGGTGCTACCGGGAAAAGCCATCGGCGGCGATCGTTTTTCTAATCGTGAACGCCAACTACCTGAAGCCAAAGGCCGCAACTGGCGTGAAGCTGATGTAAATTATCGTTGTGGGCATCGTGGTTCTGATCGGTTGCTCTACTCCAATGACGGCCTGATTTATCTAACTCAGGATCACTACAAGCATTTCATTCGGATGGAGTGAAAAGATGGTAAAAGTGGTATTCGATTTTGACCATATACCTGATCTTCCTGCTTTTTACCGCGCATTTTCCGAAAAATTTGCGCTGAGTGAAAGTTTTGGTGCCAATCTGGATGCGCTGTGGGATGTGGTAACAGGCGAGATAGCTTTACCGGTAGAGATTGAATTTATTCATTTCAATCACCGCCGGAAACGCCGTTTTGGGGCAATAGTTTTATTGTTCGAAGAGGCGGAAGAGGAGCTGGCGGGCAGCTTACGTTTCAATATTGCTTAATCAGGCTATTTTACTTGCCATCTTGAGCTTGGGCAGTGCTCGAACTCCTCACGTACTACAACATGTACGCTCTGGGTTCTGCGCGCTGTCCGCACTCAAGCTGCCTGCGACAATTATGCCTGATTGAATAGGCTCGTCTGCCGCCCGATGATTACTGCTTCTCTGCCAATTCACGCAGATACTGGAAGATCTGGCGATATGATTTCGGCGGCTTATTCGCTGCTTTCTCTTTCTGGGCATTACGCACCAGGCTACGCAGTTGCTGGCGATCAGCTTCTGGATACAATTCCAACACGGTTGGAATGACATCATCGCCTTCTTCAACCAAACGGTCGCGCAGTGTTTCCAATTTATGGAATAGCGAGACTTGCTGGTTATGACGGTTTTTCAGCTTATCCAGCGCGGTTTGAATCGGCTCAACATCGCGGGCGCGCAGCATTTTACCAATTAACTGAATTTGGCGGCGGCGGCCTTCTTTCTTGATTTTCTGTGCCAATTCAACGGCAGCCAGCAGATCCTCATCTAACGGGATCTTCTCTAGCGCGTTTTTACCCAGCTCAACCAGCTCGGTACCAAGATCTTTCAGCGCTTCGGCATCACGTTTAATTTCACTTTTACTGACCCAGATAATTTCATCGTCATCGTCGTTTTTATCTTCTGGGACTTCATCTAGCCAGTCTTCGGGCTGTTTGTTCATGGTCAAATTCCTTAAAAAGAGGCTAATCGTAGCAGGTTGTTGGCTTTCTGCGAAATTGTGCAAAGATCTCTGATAGACTCAGAACCATGGTGTTCTCTATTTTATCCGTGTAAGTCGTTTCATTACGACACTTTCCTGAACGATTATCTCATTAATTATGGCAGACTGATGAAAGTAGTCACTCAAGTTGCAGAACAGCGTAAAACGCTGGAACAAGCTGTTGCACAGGCTTTGGAATTGGCCCGCGCGGGTTCTGATGCGGCCGAAGTTGCCGTCAGTAAAACCACCGGAATCAGTGTCAGCACCCGCTTTGGCGAAGTGGAAAACGTGGAGTTCAACAGCGACGGTGCGCTGGGAATTACCGTTTATCACCAGCAGCGTAAAGGCAGTGCCTCCACCACCGATTTAAACCCAGATGCGGTTGCCCGTACAGTACAGGCCGCATTGGATATCGCTCGTTATACCTCCCCAGACCCTTACGCTGGCCCGGCTGAAAAATCGCTGCTGGCTTTTGACGCGCCGGATTTGGATTTGTTCCACCCGAGTGATTTAGATGCAGAGCAAGGTATCTTGCTGGCTGCTCGGGCAGAACAAGCGGCATTGCAGGCTGACAAGCGGATTACCAATACGGAAGGTGGTAGTTTTAACAGCCATTACGGAATTAAAGTATTCGGCAATAGCCACGGTATGTTGCAGAGCTATTGCTCTAGCCGTCATTCACTCTCCAGCAGTGTGATTGCCGAGCATAATGGGGATATGGAACGAGATTACGCCTATACCATTGGCCGCCGAATGGAAGATTTAGCCAGCCCGGAATGGGTGGGTGAAGAGTGTGCTCGCCGTACTTTATCCCGCTTATCGCCGCGTAAGTTGCCTACCATGCAGTCGCCGGTGCTGTTTGCCGCAGAAGTGGCAACTGGCCTGTTTGGGCATTTGGTATCGGCCATCAGCGGCGGCAATATTTATCGTAAATCCACTTTCTTACTCGACCACCTCGGCAAGCAGATTTTACCTGAGTGGCTGACGATTGAAGAGCATCCACATTTACTGCGTGGTTTGGCTTCGACGCCATTTGACAGTGAAGGTGTGCGTACGCTGCAACGTGAAATCGTCAAAGATGGGGTGCTGCAAACCTATCTGCTGACCAGTTATTCTGCCCGTAAATTGGGGCTGCATAGCACCGGACACGCGGGTGGCATCCATAACTGGCGTGTTGCCGGTCAGGGGCAGGACTTCGCGGGAATGCTCAAGCAATTGGATAAAGGTTTGGTGGTAACTGAATTGATGGGCCAGGGGGTTAGCACCGTGACCGGTGATTACTCGCGTGGTGCGGCCGGTTTCTGGGTCGAAAACGGTGAAATTCAGTATCCGGTCAGCGAGATAACTATCGCTGGCAACCTGAAAGACATGCTACGTAACATCGTCAGCATCGGCAGTGACATCGAAACGCGCAGTAACATTCAATGTGGCTCTATTTTATTACCTGCCATGAAGATTGCGGGTGAATAATAGATTGTTGCTGTAAATCTAAAGCTGGCCTCTGTTGCCAGCTTTTTTTGGTCTGAATCCCACCCCCATCCCATTTCCTAACTGATTACAAAAAATCATTGTCAGATTGCTCCTGCATTGCCTATGTTATGTATGAGCAATGTAATAGTAATGTGCCGTGATTTAACAATAATTATAAGGAATGTGAGCATGAATAAGAAAATAATGACCTTGATGGCTGTGGCATTGTTGTGTGCCAGTAGCCTGGCTATGGCAGCGAGTGTGGCTGATAATATGGACACTATTGCCGAGAATTACGGCAAAGTGCTGAAAGCTGATTCTACTGATGTCATCAAGAAAGGCTTACAGGCAATGCGGGTGGCAGCACTTGATGCGCAGAAAGGGATCCCTACCAAATTGAAAAATAAAGCCGAGGATAGCCCTGAGGTGAAAGATTTTCGCCACGGTTTGGATTTATTGATTGGGCAGATTGATGGCGCACTGGCATTGGCCGATCAAGGCAAGCTAGATGAAGCTAAAAAGGCGGCACAAGACTTTAAACCGACGCGCGATACTTATCACAAAAAGTACCGCTGATCGGGGAAAGAGGGTAATGGTTTTAGGTCGTTACCCTCATAACATCAATTAGCGGTGATATTTACCGGCAGCTTCTGGCTGGTACAGCAATTCCAGCACCGTAATGCGGGCTTCATCCCCACCCGGTAATTTCCAACTTATTTCGTCATTAACATGCAATCCCAACAATGCTGCACCTAAAGGCGCCATGACGGAGAGTTGCTCGTTGCTGTCTTTCAGCGAGGCTGGGTAAACCAGGGTGCGAATATGTTCTTCCTGGCTATTCAGGTCACGAAAACGCACGCGACTGTTCATGGTCACTACATCAGCCGGGATAGCATTCGGCGGCAGAATTTCTGCACGATCCAGTTCTTCATTGAGCGCTGTTGCGACCACTGAACCGGCAAAGGCCGGTTGCGCCAGTAACGCATCCAAACGTTCAGCATCCAGCTCGTTAATCGTGATGGTTGGCTTGGTCATACTACTCTCCAATTCAATTTCAACAAAACATATACCCGTCATGCTGCAAGCTGCATGTGTGTTAGCTGCGCTCAATAACCCGAATCACTTACAACACAGTAAGCTCATCGGAATTATCTCCCTTGCCGCCTTCCTGCAACTCGAATTATTTAGGGTATAAAAACAACACCCCCACGCCATAGGAGAGGGGGTGTTAGAAAATAGCTTAATATTAGTCTGATATTAGGCTCTTCCGGCTAGAAAAGAAAGAGATCCGGATCACGAACTTTTTTCCGCTACCCGCTTTCGCCGTGCATTTATATAAAAGTTATTTTGTTGTTAATGACTAAGTTAGCTATCTAACATCGCTATTTGCGAAAGTGATCCCTTCGCTCTATTACATTTCCACTTTGAACTGGAAAAAATGCCGCTACACAGCTATTCCGCTTGCAGGTAGGGTGATGTTATCGCGCAGAGGTAAGGCCGAATAAATAACTGAACTTATCTTTGCAGTCATAGAGTTGTAGCCGCAAGGAATAGAGGATTGCTAGCGTGAATGATGTAGCCGCATTGAATGCAGCCGAAGACCCTGGAATGAAAGAGGCCATTATCATCACAGAGCGGGTATTAGCTGAAATTACCGCGATGTTAAATGCCGAAAATATTTTTACCAATGCAGTTCAACAACAGATGTTGACATCACACATTCGGGCTATGGTGTTGCGCTCAATAACAGGCGAGCCGTTACCTGAAGTGGATAAATCATTATTTGATGAGATTTCAGCACATTCGATGCAAATGGCACAACAGGTGGTCGATAAATTTCCTAATTTACCCATTGAAGAAGCTTATTTGTTGTCGGTGCATTTTGAAGTAGCGAAAGATAATAACCCATAAAATACTGATCTGGAGAAAAGACTATGAGTCAAATTACCGTTGTGATTGGCGACCGTTTAGGAAAAGGCCAGAAAGTCGGGCAAGGCGTTGAATTGGCTGGTGGCCGCGTGGTGGTTATTCCCGGTGTGGCCGCAGATATGAAACTGGGTGATGTGATGAATAGCGAAAAAGCAGATTTCGGTATTTCATTCTGTGGTAGTGGTGGTGCTGGTGCAATCACTGCGCAAAATAAATATGGCTACAAAGCAAAATACGGCATGCGTTCAGTGGAAGAAGGTGTGACGGCAATAAATGAAGGCTGCAAGGTATTAGGCTTCGGATTTATGGATAAAGAAGAGTTAGGGCAAAAGCTAGTGGAAGCCTATATCAAGAAATATGGTCAGCCGTAATGAAAGAGCAATATACCACTCAGGTGCAAGTAAAAGGCAAAGGCGATACTAAAGGTAAAGCCTTCGCCAATGCACTCGGTAATGTCCAGAATACGGTGTTGAAGTCGACACAAAATATTTTGCTGCGGATTGAACCACAAGACGTAAAAGTATTAAAAGCTGAGTTATCAGTCAAAAATGAAAAGTTTTTATTCTTTTTCCTGCCGCGGGAAAGAAAAACCTACAGTGTCGAATTAGATATTACCGTGAGTGTGACAATCATTAATACAGATAAGGTCGTCTTCATATCTAAATGAAAAGGATATACTGATGTTTCTAATCATTCTTTTTAAGTCGATTATTATCGGCGGACTGGTCGGCGTGGGGGTTGGTGTTGGGGCCGCCCGTATGTTCCATGCACCGACCATCCAGGGAATGGGGGCGTTTCGTACTTTGGGCGAGTTAAACTCGTGTGAGGGTGATCCAGCTTCGCATTTCTCCTTTGGATTAGGGTTCTTCTTCAACGCCTGGGCCTCTTCAGTGGCAGCAGGTGCTTTTACTCAAGACGTTGACCACCGCATTATTCCTAACTGGGGTGCCGCAGCATTGATGATTAAAAATCGCAATGTGGCGGAAACCATGCATAACCCGAAAAGGATGGCGATTGCCTGCGGAATTATCGGGGTTATTGTAGTCAGTTTCTTAAATACCACAGCATCAGCCGTTCCTGCAGCATTGCAAGTCACGGCAATTAAAGTGCTGGTACCGGCGGCAAATATTCTGGTTAACACTGTGATGCCGGTTATTTTCTGGTTAGCTGCAATTGATGCAGGGCGTCGCTCTGGTTTCTGGGCCACTATTTTCGGCGGTTTGGCGCAGTTAATTATGGGTAACGCAGTACCTGGCCTGGTTTTGGGTATTTTAATTGGGAAAGGTGTTGAAGAAAGTGGCTGGAATAAAGTCACTAAAATCATGATGACAGTGATTGTGCTGTTATTCGTGCTC
Organism: Yersinia enterocolitica subsp. enterocolitica; assembly: GCF_901472495.1. NCBI lineage: Bacteria > Pseudomonadati > Pseudomonadota > Gammaproteobacteria > Enterobacterales > Yersiniaceae > Yersinia > Yersinia enterocolitica. Next base: position 2,801,536 of record NZ_LR590469.1, on the reverse strand, counting down.
AGTGGTTTCTTCCGCGGATTCGATCTTAAATTCCTGGAATCATTCAGTCTGAGTGCACCAGTATGGCTCGATACTATTCATAACGCATTAAGCGGAAAATAACACAGCGAGAGGAGCTTGATGATGGATGAACAAACCAAGAATAATTTCTGGTATGCCGACTGGTCATTTCCGATCTTTGTAGGATTATTATCCTCCGGCGTATTTGCGGGTACTCATATGTATTATTTATATGGGATCGGCGCATTTAACGAAGTCGCTTTTGTTTCAATGCTACGTGCGGGGATGGACACCGGTGTTTATGGTGCAGTTGCAGCATTTGGTGCCAGCTTCTTATTCGCCCGAATTATCGAAGGTTCACTGGTAGGTATTTTAGATATCGGCGGTGCTATTCAAACAGGTGTGGGTTTGGGTGTGCCAGCATTATTGCTGGGGGCCGGATTTGTCTTCCCGGTTGCTAATTTCGCAGCCTCTTTGGCTACTGGCCTGATTATTGGTTTAGCTATCGGTTATCTGATTATTTTGGCGCGCAAATTCACTATTAACCAAAGTAATTCAACCTACGGTGCTGATGTCATGATGGGGGCAGGTAATTCATCTGGCCGTTTCTTGGGGCCATTGATTATTTTGTCTGCTATTACTGCGTCAATTCCAATTGGGATTGGTTCTTTGGCCGGCGCATTACTGTTTTATCTCTGGAACAAACCTATTACTGGTGGCGCAATTTTGGGGGCCATGATTCTAGGTTCTATTTTCCCAGTCGCCATTTCCTAATCCACGGAGTAAATATTCAAATAACAGGATATTTACTCCGCTGCGACGTCAAGTAAGAAGGTCATTTACCCAAAGTAATTGGCGATGCAGCAAGGCAGCAAATGAATGCATCCCGATGAGCTTACATAAGTAAGTGATTCGGGTAAGTGAGAGCAGCTAACACCGCTGCGACGTCAAGTAAGAAGGGGAACATAATGTATGACTTTATTATTACCGGAGCACTATTAGTTGACGGTCATCAGGTTGATATCGCAATTAATAACGGAAAAATAGTCGCGGTCAGTGCGGCTATTACTGAAGATAAAGAAAATCAGACAAAATCTCAGATTTATTCCGCTAAAAAAGTGTTGGATTTGGCGGGGAAATATTACCTCAGTGCCGGTTGGATTGATTCCCATGTCCACTGTTACCCCGCATCACCTATTTATCATGATGAGGCTGATTTAGTCGGGGTTGGCAGTGGCGTCACCACTGTGGTGGATGCGGGTAGCACCGGTGCCAATGATGTGGACGATTTTTACCGCTTAACTCGTGCGGCTAAAACCCATGTTTACGCTTTTCTGAATATTGCGAAAACCGGCATTGCGACACAAAACGAATTAGCCGATATGGCGCAGATTGATAAGCAAAGTGTGACTGAGGCGATAGCGCGCAATCCCGGTTTTATTCTTGGCATTAAAGCGCGTATGAGCAGCAGTGTAGTCGGTAAAAATGGCATCAAACCCTTGCTGCGCGCTAAAGAAATTCAGCAAGAAAACAATCAGTTGCCGCTGATGGTGCATATCGGTAATAACCCACCGGATCTGGATGAAATTGCCGACTTATTGACTCAGGGCGATATTATTACTCATTGCTATAACGGCAAACCGAACCGAATTTTGACGCCTGCTGGCGCACTACGTGAGTCTATCCAGCGGGCACTGAAACGCGGCGTATTGTTAGATGTGGGTCACGGCAGCGCCAGTTTTAGCTTTGATGTGGCTGAGCTTGCTATCAAGCAAGGTATTTATCCGCACACTATCAGTTCCGACATTTATTGCCGCAACCGCCTGAACGGGCCAGTTCATAGTCTGGCGACCGTGATGTCCAAATTTTTCACCCTCGGTCTGAGCCTTGAGCAAGTCATTCGCTGTGTGACAGAAAATGCCGCGCATGCCCTGCGCCTGACCGATAAAGGGGTATTGGATACAGGCTATGATGCTGATTTCACTATTTTTGAGCTGAAACAGCAACCTCAAGTATTCAATGATTCTGAAGGGAAATCGGTAACCGGTGAGAAGTATCTGGTGCCACTGGCTGCAGTCGTCGCCGGTGACTTAGTATTAACTGATGAAGGGAAGTCAAAAGATGTCTTCAGTCTATGAAAAATACCAGTTAAAGCATGTGATTAATGCTTCTGGCCGCATGACGATGCTGGGGGTTTCGACGCCACGCCAGGATGTGGTCGAAGCTGTAGAGTTGGGCCTGAATCATTACTTTGTCATGAAAGATTTAGTGAATCAGACCGGCGCTTATATTGCGAAGTTACTGAATGTAGAAAGTGCCGTGGTGGTGTCTTGTGCTTCGGCTGGGATTGCCCAGTCGGTCGCGGCCGTGATTGTCAAAGACAACGCCAATTTGCTGGTGAATCTGCACGCCGCGCCGCGCACTGTGCCCCATGAAATTGTTTTACCCAAGGGCCACAATGTTAACTTTGGTGCGCCAGTCGATACTATGGTGACATTGGGTGGCGGCAAAGTGGTGGAGGCGGGCTATGCCAATGAGTGCCTACCAGAACAGCTGGAAGCGGCGATCACGCCGAATACTGCGGCAATCTTGTATATAAAATCCCATCATTGTGTGCAAAAAAGCATTCTGTCTGTTGAACAGGCGGTGGTAATTGCACGCAAGCATCAACTGCCATTAATTGTTGATGCAGCTGCGGAAGAAGATTTGCAGTGCTACTACCAAATGGGCGCTGATTTGGTGATTTACAGCGGAGCCAAAGCGATTGAAGGCCCAACCAGTGGCTTAGTGTTGGGCAAAAAAATCTATGTGGATTGGGTGAAATTGCAATCAAACGGCATCGGTCGGGCAATGAAAGTGGGTAAAGAGGGCATCCTTGGCTTGACCCGCGCTATCGAAAGTTACATCACGCTGGAGAAAGAAACTGGCCAGCAGATGATAGAGAAAATGACGCCGTTTATCAGCCAGTTGAATACCATTGATGGGGTTTTAGCCAAAGTGGTTTGGGATGCGGCGGGGCGCGATATTGCCCGCACGGAAATCAGTTTTGATGAAACTAAAATTGGCCGTTCGACGCCCGATTTGGTTGATGCGCTAAAAAATGGCGATATCGCTATTTACTTCCGTGCTTACAAAGCCAACGAAGGCAAGATTGAGGTAGATGTGCGCAGTGTCACGCCAGCGCAACTTGAGACTATTTACACCTGTATTAACCGCCTGGTTAAAGGAGCCTAACCAATGAAACTGACCCCCAATTATTACCGTGACCGAGTGTGCTTGAATGTGCTGGCCGGTTCTAAAGACAATGCGCGCGCGATTTATCAGGCTGCTGAAGGGCATGTGCTGGTGGGTGTGTTATCGAAGAATTACCCGGATGTCGACAGTGCCGTCAAAGACATGCGTGAGTACGCAGCCCTGATCGACAATGCTTTGTCGGTGGGGCTAGGTGCGGGTGACCCCAGGCAGTCGGTGATGGTGAGTCAGATTTCGCAACAGGTACAGCCACAGCATGTGAATCAGGTATTTACCGGCGTCGGTGCCAGCCGTGCCTTGCTAGGCCAGCACGATACTGTGGTCAATGGCCTGATATCACCGACTGGCAAAGTCGGTTATGTGAAGATTTCAACCGGCCCACTCAGTTCACAGCAAAAAGACGCGATTGTGCCGGTCACTACCGCCATTGCGATGTTGAAAGATATGGGCGGCAGCTCGGTAAAATTCTTCCCGATGAATGGGTTGGATTCTATTGATGAATATCGGTTTGTTGCCGAGGCTTGCGCAGCAACTGGTTTCTGGCTGGAGCCAACCGGCGGTATTGATCTGGATAATTTCGAACAAATTGTGCAAATCGCGCTGGATGCGGGTGTGACGAAAGTTATCCCGCATATCTATAGCTCGATTATTGATAGCAAGACCGGCAATACCCGCCCGGAAGATGTGAAAACATTATTGGATATCGTGAAAAAGATAGTGCAATAACCCACTAATTTACCTGTTAAAAACTCAGTATCGGCGGAGGTAGGTGTGGCGGTTTGGTTTGGCGCGACACCTACCTTCTGGTAGCTCTTCTCTATGAGTAAGGACCAACATGCATAACTGTTCAACAGATTCTGGTTTGAAAGACCTGTCCGCAGGTATTGCTCTGGCTATGGTCGCGCTGTTTAATCCACTGGCGCATGCGGCACAGCCTGGCAATCAGTCTTTTGCTTATGTCGGTACTTATAATCCCAACGGGGAAGGGGTTTACCGGTTCTTGGTTGATACTAAATCGGGTGAATTAAGTGAGAAAACGCTGGTTAGCTCACTAGCGAATCCGGCACAACTGGTGGTGGATGCTGAGGGGAAAACCTTATACGTCGCCAGCGAGGTTGCGGATTTCAATGGCGGTAAGCATGGGGCGATTGCCGCTTACAGCATTAATCCAACTGATGGCAGTTTGACATTGATTAATCAGGTTGATTCTCAGGGCGGCGGGCCGGTGTATCTCTCATTAACGCCATCGGGCAGCCATTTACTGGTCGCTAACTATATCAGCGGTTCGGTGGCGGTTTTCCCGGTACAAAGTGGCGGTAAACTCTCTGACGCCAGTTCAGTCGAGCAAGATGAAGGCCCGGCGGGCGCGGCAAAACCTGCGGCTGCGGTGGAAGGGAGCTTTGCCAGCAGTGACCACAATGGCCCACATGCACATATGATAGCCAGCTCACCGAGTGGCAAATTCGTGTTCTCCACCGATCTGGGGTTAGACAGAATTTATCAATACCGCTTTGATGCGGATAATGGCAAATTGATACCGAACTTGCCGCCGTTCATTGATGCCTCATCTGCCGGTGCTGGCCCACGGCATTTTGTGTTCCACCCTAACGGCAAAACACTATTCTTAATCAACGAAGAAGCCTCAACCCTCACCAGCTATCAGTTGGATACAGAAAAAGGTACGTTGAAACAGCGATATACTCTGTCGTCACTCCCAGCTGATTATCGCGGCACCAACTTTGCAGCGGGCCTGACGCTCTCGAAAGACGGCAAATTCCTGTATGTCGCGAACCGTTTGCATAATAGTATCGGCCAATTTGCAGTGACAGCTGACGGTGAATTTAAGCCAGTTGAGGAAGTATGGACACGGGGCGACTACCCGCGCACGCTGGTGCTTGATCCTACGGGGCACTATTTATACGCCCTGAATCAACGCAGCGATAACATAACGCGCTTTAAAGTCTCTCCGCAAAGTGGCAAATTGACCTTTGTCCCAGGCTATACCGCCGTTGGCAGCCCATCGCAAATGGTGTTCGTCCCAGCCGCACAGAAAAAATGATATGAGGTACGCGCCCCCTGCGGCCATGCTGGCAGGGGGCAGCAATATGTTCTCAATAATGGAGTGGAGCAGTGAGATTTCCCTATCAACGCCTGGCCTATATGTTTGATGCACTGCAATCGGAAACGCTACCTCAGGAGGAGTTGGCGAAACGTTTTGCGGTCTCGACACGTACTGTTCGGGCTGATATTACGGCGTTGAATGAGATTCTGGAGCATTATGGCGCGCACTTTGTGCATAATCGTGGTTTCGGTTATCGGCTGATGGTGGAAGATGCCGACCGCTTCCGTAGCCTACAGCAGCAAAATCGTAAGGTGCATCTGACGCCGCGCACCGCCAATGAGCGGGTGCATTATCTGTTAATCCGTTTTTTGACCTCTGCCTTTTCATTGAAGCTAGAAGATTTAGCCGATGAATGGTTTGTCAGCCGTGGCACATTGCAAAATGATATGGCAGAGGTGAGAGAAAGGTTAAACCGCTATCATTTGACCATCGAAACTAAGCCTCGTTATGGTATGAAGTTGTTTGGTTCTGAGCTGGCTATCCGTACCTGCCTGACAGATTTACTGTTCCAATTACAATTGCAAGATACTGATAACCCGTTATTAAAAAATGAGTTTTTAAGTATCCAAACCATTCCAGAATTGACGCGGTTGCTGCATGAATTACTCGCGCAATATGCCGTACGGTTAACCGATGAAGGCGAGCAATACCTGATTTTCTACTGTGCGGTGGCAATAAAGCGTATCACCGACGGTTATCCCTTATCTGATTTTGATGCCGAAGATGTGGATGAGGCGGTTAAGTTAGCCTCGGGCCGTTTGGCTACTGAGCTTAAATTGCTGTCAGGAAAAGATATTTCAGCTGCCGAAGAAGCTTATTTACGTGTGAATATTGCCGCCCGCCGGGTGCAGGCCAGCCAGTTAAATACCAGTCGACCGAGTGAAATCAATGCCGATGACGAAGAGACGCTGGTGGACTACATCCTTTCGTACATTAATGCTCACTATAACTACAATTTGCAGGGCGATAAGCAGCTGCGGGTTGATTTACTCACCCATATCAAGACCATGATAACCCGGGTGAAGTATCAGATTACGATTCCTAACCCATTGTTATCAAATATTAAACAGCACTATCCGATGGCCTATGACGTCACATTGGCGGCGGTTTCCAGTTGGGGAAAATATACGCCTTACAGCTTAAGTGAAAATGAAATTGGCTATCTGGTGTTGCACATAGGGGTAGGTTTGGAGCGCCATTACAACATTGGTTATCAGCGCCATCCACAGGTGATGCTGGTGTGTGATACCGGTAATTCCACTACCCGAATGATTCAGGCGCAGATCTCGCGTAAGTATCCACAAATTGTGATGACTCAAACCATTTCCCTGCGTGATTACGAAAATCTTGACCATATCGACGAAGATTTCATTATTTCTAATTCGCGATTAACGGAAAAGAACAAGCCGGTAGTAGTGATGTCCCCCTTCCCGACGGAATATCAGTTAGAGCAGCTGGGTAAGTTGGTCTTAGTTGATCGTACCCGGCCTTACATGCTGGAAAAGTTTTTTGATAGTCAGCACTTTATGATTATCGACCAGCCGATGACGCAGGAGCAGTTGTTTAAAAAAATCTGTAGCCAGTTGGAAGAAGAAGGTTTTGTGGATGCAGATTTCTACCCGTCAGTGGTGGAGCGAGAAGCGATTGTCTCTACCATGCTGGGTGAAGGGATAGCATTGCCACATTCACTGGGCTTATTAGCCAAGAAAACAGTAGTGGTCACTTTGTTGGCACCTAATGGCATTGCCTGGGGGGATGGCGAAGTGGCTCATGTCATTTTCCTGTTAGCTATCAGTAAAACCGATTATGAGGAAGCGATGGCGATTTATGACTTGTTCGTCACCTTTGTGCGTGAGCGCTCGATGAGCCGTTTATTGAGCAGCCAGCATTTTGATAGTTTTAAGGCTATTGCGATTGATTGTTTGAGTCGAATTTAATTCATATTTTATTTTTATCCGATTAAGTGAGTGAGCGACTCGGTGGTGTTATACGGTGATGAGTTCGGTTGTTAATACCGTTCCTGAACCCATATCAACCGAACCGATAACTAAATCCGAATCACTGCCAGCCATATCTCCTGACAAACCAGCCTTTCACTAGCTGTGTCGTCACCATGTAACCTGCCAAAATCACAATCAGCCATGGGAAGTATGAGAGTGGTAGTGCCTGTAATTGCAGGAATCCGGCCAGTGGCGAGAAGGTCAGCCCGATACCGACTACCACCACTGCCAATGTCATTAGGCACAGCGGCCACGAAGCGCGACTTTGAATAAAGGGAATTTTACGGGTGCGAATCATATGTACAATCAAGGTCTGGGACAGCAGCCCTTCAACGAACCAGCCAGACTGGAACAAGGTCTGCATTTCCGGCGTATTAGCTTTAAATACCCACCACATTAAACTGAAGGTCAAAACGTCAAAGATTGAACTTATCGGCCCAAAGAACACCATAAAGCGCCCAAGATCGCCGGCGTTCCAGCGTTGTGGTTTGGCCAGTTGCTCTTCGTCGACATTATCAAATGGAATGGCAATTTGAGAAATATCATACATTAGGTTCTGGATTAGCAGATGTAGCGGCAACATCGGCAAGAAAGGTAAAAATGCACTGGCAATTAGCACGCTGAAAACATTCCCGAAGTTGGAACTGGCGGTCATTTTGATGTATTTCAGCATGTTGGCAAAGGTACGGCGGCCTTCTATCACGCCCTGTTCCAGTACCATCAGGCTCTTTTCCAGCAAAATGATATCAGCCGCTTCCTTGGCAATATCTACTGCCGAATCTACCGAGATCCCGATATCCGCCGCCCGCAGTGCCGGAGCATCGTTGATACCATCGCCCATAAAGCCGACCACATGCCCCGCCTGCCGCAGATTTTGCACAATGCGCTCTTTATGCATCGGTGTCAGCTTCGCAAATACGGTGGTGGTGCGGGTGGCTTCAGTCAATTCAGCCTCACTCATTTGTTCGATATCACTGCCACGCAAAACTTTTTCGACAGACAGCCCGACATCTTTACAAACTTTACGCGCCACTAACTCATTGTCACCTGTAAGAATTTTTACGCTGACGCCACTGTTTTTCAATGCCAGTAGTGCGGGTGCGGTGCTCTCTTTTGGCGGATCGAGGAAGGCGATATAACCTTCAAGAATCAGGTCATATTCGTCGATAACCGCATAATTGCGCTGATATGCTGGCAAAATCCGTGTGGCGACTGCTACCACCCTTAGCCCTTGCTGGTTTTGCTCATCGGTAACGCGGCGGATACGTGCCAGCAGCGCATCGGTCATTGGGATGACGTCATCTCCCTGACGGACATGGCGGCAAATAGACAGCATCTCTTCCAATGCGCCTTTGCAGATTAACTCGTGATAATCCGATTGGTCGCTGACCACCACGGACATCCGGCGGCGCTCAAAATCAAATGGGATTTCATCGATTTTACGGTAACCTGCCAGTATTTCAGCAGACTGGGATGAATCAGTCATGGACGAAAGCACCGCCACGTCCAGCAGGTTTTTCAAGCCGGTTTGGTAGTAACTGTTGAGCCAGGCGTAGCGCAGTACCCGCTCACAATTGGCTCCAAATACGTCGGTATGGCTCTCCAGCACAATCTTATCTTGGGTCAAGGTGCCGGTCTTGTCGGTACACAGAACATCCATCGCGCCAAAGTTCTGAATAGCGTCCAGCCGTTTGACGATAACTTTTTGTTTTGATAGCTTTACCGCCCCTTTTGCCAATGTGGATGTGACGATCATCGGCAGCATTTCTGGGGTCAAACCCACGGCAACCGAGAGAGCAAATAGTGCCGCTTCCCACCAGTCACCTTTGGTAAAACCATTGATTAACAACACAATGGGTGTCATGACCAACATAAAGCGAATCAACAACCAGCTGACTTTGCTGATACCACTCTGGAAAGCATTGGGCTGTTCATCCTGATGGGTCACACGCTCAGCTAACAGGCCAAAATAGGTTTGATTACCGGTACCGATAACGATGGCCAGTGCTGATCCACTCACCACATTGGTGCCCATAAAGCACAGGGTATCCCGCTGCAATGGGTTTTGTTCATCACACTCCCGGCACTGCGCCACTTTCTCCACCGGCAGAGATTCACCAGTCAGGGCGGCCTGGCTGATAAACAGATCTTTTGCCACCAGAATACGTAAATCCGCCGGGATCATGTCACCGGCAGAGAGTTTAATAATATCGCCAGGCACCAATTGGGAAATCGGCAGTTCGCGATGTTCGCTTTTGCCAGTATGGGCATCACTGCGCAGCACCGTGGCGGTGTTGCTGACCATGGCTTTCAGCGCATCTGCCGCACGGTTAGAGCGAGCCTCCTGAATAAAGTGCATCAGAGTGGAAATCAGCACCATAGCACCAATTACCACTGCGGCGGTGAGGTCTTCCGTGGCGTAAGAAATCAAGGCCAGAATGGTCAATAGTAAGTTAAAGGGGTTGCGATAACAGTGCCATAGGTGAACCCACCAAGGGGTAGCTTGCTGATTTTCAATCAAATTACTGCCACTATTCAGGCGAATAGCCTCGGCTTCTTGCTCAGTCAGGCCTTCGGGGTGGCTGTGAAAGCGTTGATAAAGCTGTTGCGGCATTTCATTGGCACACTGCAAACGCTGCCGGGCCAGTTCTGCCGGGATATCTTTTGCCGTACTTCCTGCTGAAACCCCCTCAAGCATGGTTTCCCGACGGATCAGGCGGCGGGGCAGGTTGCGGCTCAATACATTGAGCAATTGGCGGGTGAAATTTTTAATTTGCATGGTTCAAACCTTACTGTCATACCTGAATTGTCTTCAGGTAGCGCCCACGGCAAACCTGCCGTAGAGAGGGCAAAAACATCAGCAGCAGAAACCAACGCAAGGAGAATGCGCAGTGACTGCTTATCAGATTGTTATCCGATAAGGCAGCCACGTCAGACGGGGAATTACCTTATCGGTACACCCAAAGGGTGTAGATTGAGGGAACAGGGTCCACTGGGTAATTAACCTCCGGTGAGTGAAGAATCGATTTGTTTGAGCGGCACACCATCGCACTCAAACAGTTATACAAACAATAAACTGCGTCATAATTATTGCCACGGCAAAAATCACCCTGACGGGAATTTCATCCGTTAGGGTAATAATATGTTACCAGTCATAGGGATATCATGCGCTGAGTCTGATTCTGGGCATGGTATGCTTCCCACCGTTCTGGTAAATATAAATAATACGGTAGCTATAAATAATCAGTTTATTATATGTATTCAAACCTAAACATTAGGTAAACCATGCAAAACCGTTTGACCATTAAGGACATTGCCCGCATGAGTGGAGTCGGAAAATCCACCGTTTCACGGGTATTAAACAATGAAGGCAGTGTTAGCCCACAGACGCGCGAGCGAGTTGAGGCGGTTATCCGTCAACAGGGGTTTACCCCATCAAAATCGGCCCGCGCGATGCGTGGTCAGAGCGATAAAGTGGTGGGGATTATTGTCTCGCGTCTGGATTCTCCCTCTGAGAATCAGGCGGTGCGAACCATGTTGCCGCTGTTCTATCAGCAAGGTTACGACCCTATTCTGATGGAGAGTCAGTTTGATCCCGAACTGGTTTGCGAACATCTACATGTTTTACAACAGCGCCATGTCGATGGTGTCATTCTGTTTGGTTTCACCGGCTTAACCGCAGACATGCTCGTGCCGTGGCAGGAAAAAATGGTGGTGCTGGCGCGAGAATATACCGGTTTCTCTTCGGTTTGTTATGACGATGAAGGGGCGGTGCGACTGCTGATGGATAAACTGCGCCAGGCCGGGCATCGCTATATTAGTTATATCGGTGTGCAGCCCTCGGATGCCACGACCGGTATGCGTCGTCATCAATCTTATCTCGATTACTGCCAGCAATATGGCCTGACTTCCACTGTTGCGTTGGGAGAATTGAGCTATCAGAGCGGCTTTCAGCTTGCGCCTCAAGTGATAAAACCCGATACCTCTGCACTGGTATGTGCCTCTGATACTATTGCTATGGGGGTAAGTAAGTACTTGCAGCAGCAAGGGCAACAACACATCCAAGTATGTGGTATCGGCAACACACCGTTGTTGCACTTCTTGTTCCCCAATAGCCTGTCAGTCGAGTTGGGTTATGGTAGTGCAGGTGTGAAAGCGGCACAGCAACTGCTTGATCAACTTAATAATAACCAACCCCTTCAACAAATTATTATCCCCGGCCAATTGGCTTGAGGCTTTTTTCTCATTTTTATGCTCCCTGCAAGCTCATTTGGCGTCGTCGGGGCGCTTTGGGCATTAACTAATTCCCGCTGAAATTTTGCACAAAAATTGTCAAATTGTGATCTTGAACGCAAGCTGGGAACGTTCCCATTCCATAAAAATAAATACTTGGCTAACCTTAAATAAGCCACTTGGAACCGATCCCACCTTTACGAAAGGTATGCTGAAATGAGCAAAGTAAAACAACAAGACATCGATCAATTGATCGTACTGGTGGGAGGCAGAGAAAATATTGCCACTGTCAGCCACTGCATTACCCGGTTACGTTTTGTATTAAATGATCCAGCCAAAGCATTTCCTAAAGAGATCGAAAAGCTGTCGATGGTCAAAGGCTGTTTTACTAATGCCGGGCAATTTCAAGTGGTTATCGGGCCGGAAGTCGATGATTACTACCAGGCGCTAATTGCTAAAATTGGCCAAAATGAAGCAGATAAAGAACAAACCAAGCTGGCTGCGCGCCAGAATATGACCTGGTTTGAGCGCGGTATTTCTCACTTTGCTGAGATATTTTTCCCGCTGTTGCCGGCTTTGATAAGCGGCGGTTTGATCCTCGGTTTCCGTAATGTGATCGGCGACATCCCAATGTCAGAGGGCCAAACGCTGGCACAGATGTATCCGGCGTGGAAAACCATTTACGACTTCCTATGGTTACTGGGCGAAGCCATCTTCTTCTACCTGCCAGTGGCTATCTGTTGGTCGACGGTGAAGAAAATGGGCGGCACTCCGGTATTGGGGATTGTATTAGGGATTACGCTGGTTTCTCCACAGCTAATGAACTCTTATCTGTTGGGGCAGCAGATCCCTGAGGTATGGGACTTCAGCTGGTTTACAATCCAAAAAGTGGGGTATCAGGCGCAAGTTATCCCTTCTATTCTGGCCGGTTTAGCACTGGGCTGGATTGAAACCAATCTGAAGAAAATTATTCCTGCTTATCTCTACTTAGTTATCGTGCCAGTGGTGTCCTTATTGCTGGCAGTATTCCTCGCTCATACCTTGATTGGGCCATTTGGTCGCATGATTGGTGATGGTGTGGCATGGGGCGTGAAAGCAGTTATGACCGGTAGTTTCGCTCCTATTGGCGCTGCGCTGTTTGGTTTCTTGTATGCGCCGTTAGTGATAACCGGGGTGCATCAAACCACATTGGCTATTGATATGCAGATGATTCAGAGCATGGGCGGTACACCTGTTTGGCCACTGATTGCCTTGTCCAATATCGCGCAAGCCTCTGCGGTGTTGGGCATTATTATCATTAGCCGTAAGATTAATGAACGAGAAATTTCTGTTCCGGCGGCCATTTCAGCCTATCTCGGTGTGACTGAACCCGCCATGTACGGTATCAACTTGAAATATCGCTTCCCCATGTTGTGCGCCATGATTGGTTCTGGACTGGCAGGCCTGATTTGCGGGCTAACAGGGGTGATGGCAAATGGTATTGGTGTTGGTGGTTTGCCGGGTATTTTGTCGATCAAACCGCAGTTTTGGGCGATTTATTCTCTGGCAATGTTGGTGGCGATTGTCGTGCCACTGGTACTGACCATACTGGTTTATAAACGCAAAGATAGCCGCGGTGAATTGCCGGTCTGAATCGCAAACCTCCGCCAGTGGGGTTATTCCCTGGTGGAGTTATTTTCTCAATGAATAAGAGTCTGCTATGAATAATCCTATCCCTTGGTGGCAAAACGGCGTCATCTATCAGATTTACCCGAAGAGTTTTCAGGACAGCACCGGTAATGGTTACGGTGATCTGGCGGGGGTGACGCAGCGGTTGGATTATCTGCAAAAACTCGGTGTTGATGCTATCTGGCTGACGCCGGTTTATGTTTCGCCGCAGGTGGACAATGGTTATGACGTGGCGGATTACTGCGCCATTGATCCGGCTTATGGCACTCTGGATGATTTTAAACATCTGGTGGAACAAGCCCATCAGCGTGGTATTCGTATTGTAATGGATATGGTGTTCAACCATACATCCACTGAACATGCCTGGTTTAAAGCATCAACAGACCGCAACAGCCCTTACCGCCAGTTTTATATTTGGCGTGATGGTGAGGGTGACAATTTGCCGAATAATTGGCGCTCTAAATTTGGCGGCAATGCCTGGCAATGGCACGCGGACAGTGGTCAATATTATCTGCATTTATTTGCCACAGAGCAGGCTGATCTCAATTGGGAACATCAACCGGTCCGCGATGAACTGAAAAAAGTGTGTGAGTTTTGGGCTGATATTGGCGTAGATGGCTTACGTCTGGATGTGATCAATTTGGTGTCCAAACAGCAAGATTTTCCCGATGATTTTGACGGTGATGGTCGCCGTTTCTATACCGATGGCCCACGTATCCACGAATTTTTGCAAGAAATGAGCCGCGATGTGTTTCAGCCGCGCGGCCTGATGACGGTGGGGGAGATGTCTTCCACCCGCCTTGAGCATTGTCAGCGTTATGCTGCATTGGGCGGTGATGAACTGTCGATGACCTTTAATTTCCATCATTTGAAAGTGGATTATCTCAATGGTGAGAAATGGTCGCTGATGCAACCGGATCGTGTCGAACTTAAGCAGATTTTTAACCAGTGGCAGCAGGGGATGCATAATCGTGCCTGGAATGCGCTGTTCTGGTGCAACCATGACCAGCCGCGCATCGTCTCGCGCTTTGGTGATGAAGGTGCGCTGCGCTTACCTGCCGCTAAAATGCTGGCGATGGTGCTGCACGGTATGCAGGGCACGCCGTATATTTATCAGGGCGAAGAGATTGGAATGACCAATCCAAACTTCAGCTCTATTGATCAATACCGTGATGTTGAAAGCCTGAATATGTTTGCCGAATTAAGTGCAAAAGGCCGCGATGCTGATCAGTTATTAGCAATTTTGGCGACTAAATCTCGTGATAATGGTCGTACCCCGATGCAATGGGATCGCAGCCATAATGCCGGTTTTAGCCAAGGAACCCCGTGGATTGAGCCTTGCAGTAACTATGGCGAGATTAACGTCGATGCCGCGCTGGCTGATGCTGATTCGGTATTTTATGCCTATCAATTTCTGATAGCCCTGCGCAAGCAACATGATGTGTTCACTTTTGGTGACTATCAGGATCTTTGCCCGCAGCACCCAGATTTATGGTGTTATTTACGTAGTTGGCAAGGTAAGCAACTGCTGGTGGTGGCGAATCTAAGTGGTGAGCCGCAACAATGGCAGCCAGAGGATATCGATCTGGATGGTCACTGGCAGTTGCTGATGAGCAGCTATGGCGAAAGCGCTTTCCAGCCGCAGGCCATGCAATTGCGCGCCTATGAGGGGATTTATTGGATTAGGGATTGATTTGATCAGTCCAGTTTGGACTAGTTCGGATCAGTTCAGAGCGGGTTTCGGTTGATAGCCGTTCAGTTATCACTTTATCTCTGTAGCCTCAACCAAGCAGGAGGGCAGGCCGACTCTCCTGCACCTGCGGCTTGCGCGAAATATTGCCCTGCGGGTAAACCGCCTGCGTCTTTCGGGCTGACGAGCCAGCGCGATGGGCGTCCATGCCCGCTCACTCCTTGTCGGCAATATCTCTGATTGCGCTCAAGGTCAAAAGAGAGAATCAAAACCCTATTTTTAGATTTTGATGTTAAAAGTACATTTAAGCTGCCGGTTGGTTCATCGCAGGTAAGGTGAGCCGTGAAGCTTTAACAAACGAACCTGATCACCCAGCCAGATCCACTCTATTATGCCCCCAACTTCAACTCCGGAAGCTGAGAAAAAATACTCACCAGCCCCTCCCCCCATCCCTTACGGATCATCATAAAATACGGGTGTTCTTCCGTGATCCGATATTGCTGAGCGGTACAGAAACTGTCCAGCGGGTAGATCATCACGTCCAGCGGCAATCCCACCGATAGATTACTGCGCAAGGTTGAATCCATTGAAATCAACGCACATTGCATTGCCTGATCCAGCGCGGTGTTGTAGCTCAACACGCGGTCGATAATGGGCTTACCATACTTACTTTCACCAATTTGAAAATAGGGTGTATCTTGCGTGGCCTCGATAAAATTCCCTTGCGGATAAATATGAAACAACCGCAGCCCTTCACCTTTAATCTGACCGCCTAACAGTAGGTTACAGCTAAAATCGGTTCCGCCACTGTTTTGCTGCGCGCCACTGTCCCGGTTAATCACCTCCCGCACCGTTTCGCCCAACAACGTGGCCGCTTCATACATCGACGGCACATTCATCAGGTTAGTCAGTTCGCAGTCTAAACATCGGCGTTGCAGCAAACTGACAATGCTCTGTGTGGTGGCAAGATTGCCCGCACTTTGCACCACCAGCGTTCGTTCGCCATCTTGCTGAAACAGATGCAATTTACGGAAGGTGGAAATATGATCCACCCCGGCGTTGGTGCGGGAATCAGAAGCAAACACTAGCCCGGAAGACAGCCGCATGGCCACACAGTAGGTCATAACAATCCTTAAGTCAGGTACGTTTATTGCGACATATCTAGCCGCGGGGTTGATAGCATATGTACGGCAGCTATGGTTTGCATATCTTCATAGCCACCGCCTCGGCGGATACCGCGCACCGGGCAGGCATCCAGATAATCTATGCCCACCGCCAGCTTCAAATGCTGATTCGGTTGGCAGGTATTATTGGTGACATCAAAACTCTGCCAATAGCCATTCAGCCAGACTTCAGCCCAGGCATGAGTCGCAACATGACTGGAGGATTCTGTATAAAGATAGCCGCTCACATAGCGAGCCGGAATATTTAAACTTCGGCAACAGGCAAGAAAGACGTGGGTGTGATCCTGACAAACGCCTTGCTCGGCAGCAAAAGCTTGCGCTGCGCTGTCTTGCACCGTCGTGGTGCCGGGGCTGTAGGGCATTTTAGCCAGCAATTCTCCCATCAGATGTGTCAGGCAATCCAATTGCCCTGCTGCACTGCTAACCCCTTCACAATAACCCGCCGCAAACTGACGGATAGCAGCATCCGGTTGCGTCAGTGGGCTGTGGCGTAAAAAAACCAATGGAGAAAGGTGATCGCCACTGTCATCTTCGACATTATCTTCAATCTCGACCACGCCTTGAGCCTGAATAGTGATGGCCTGATGCGGCTTATCCAGCGTCAAAACATGTAGCACATTGCCAAAGGCATCAGTGGTGCAAATGGCTTCTTCCGGCAAAGTTAGTTGCCAGGACAAAATGCGCTGATGGGCTGAATCCTGCGGGGTCAGGCGCAGATATTGTGTGCTGTGCTGCACCTGCTGGGCGTAGGTGTAATGGGTGCTGTGATCGACATTCAGTCTCATTGGACCTCCAGATAGGTTTGACGAATGCTATCGGCAATAGCATTTATCTTGCCTAAAAAATCCATCAGGTAGACGTGCAGGCCATCGGCCATGACATCTGTGATGCTGCTAAAACGCAACTCGGCGAGCAAAATACTGACTAACCGCCGAGGCTGATTACTGCGATTGCCACCAATCAATGCCAACTGCTGTTCCATATCGTTGACACAAGCCAACAGGGAGCGCGGAATTTCATTACGTAAAATCAGTAGCTCAGCAATGGCCTCGCGGCTCAGTTGCTGTTTATACAAACTGTGGTAGGCCTCACGGGCGCTGACAGCCCGTAATAAGGTATCCATCCGGTAGTATTCACGCACCGGATCATCGTCGTTATCCAGTAATTGGTTTTTCACATCCAATAGGCGGGCAGTGCTGTCAGCCCGCTCAATCAACGTGCCCAGACGAATGAAATAGAGTGCATCGCTGCGCAGCAAGGTGCCATATACTGCACCGCGAAATAGATGTGAGCGCTCCTTAACCCAATCAAAAAAGGCATCGATTCCAGCCGCGCTAATCCCTTGGCGGCGTAACTGTTTTATCTCAATCCAGGTGGCATTAATGCTTTCCCACACTTCGGACGATAAGCTACCGCGCACTGCATGGGCGTTATTCCACGCCATCTGTAAGCAACTGAAAATGCTGCTGGGGTTATTACTGTCGAGTACGAAGAAATTCAGCAGGTGGGTCATCGAAACCTGCGGATAGTGCTCGGCAAACAAAACCTGGGTGTTACTCAGGCTAAGGGGTACCAGTAAATCAAAATTCACGCGATTGCTGGTGGGCATCATCGAAAGCCGGTTAGTGACATCCAGTACCCGGGTAATGTTTTCTGCCCGCTCAAGATAACGGGCCATCCAATAAAGCTCGCTGGCTGTTCGACTTAGCATGCGTCATCCTCCAGTACCCAGGTATCCTTGGTTCCGCCGCCTTGTGAGGAGTTAACTACCAGCGAGCCTTGTGCCAGAGCCACGCGAGTTAACCCACCGGGCACTAAACGGATTTCCGCACCGGATAAAGCAAAGGGGCGTAAATCAATGTGTCGCGGAGCTAATCCATTGTTCACAAAGGTGGGGCAGGTGGAGAGGGCGAGGGTTTCCTGCGCAATATAGTTTTGTGGTCGTGCCAGCAGTAATTGGCGAAATTGCGCAATTTCAGCTTGTGTCGCCGCAGGGCCAATTAACATGCCATAGCCCCCGGCACCATGAACTTCTTTCACTACCATCTGCTCAAGATTGGCTAAAACGTAAGAGAGATCAGCTGGTTGACGGCATTGCCAGGTCGGAACATTCGCCAGAATAGGTTCTTCAGAGAGGTAAAAGCGAATCATTTCCGGCACATATGGATAGATGGACTTATCATCTGCAACACCAGTACCAATAGCATTGGCTAATACTACCCCACCGGCTCGATAGACGGACAGCAATCCGGGGATCCCCAGCATGGAGTCAGGACGGAAAGCCAATGGATCAAGGAAAGCATCGTCAACACGGCGATAGATAACATCAATTTTGCAAGGGCCGGCAGTGGTGCGCATAAATACCGCCCCTTCTTTGACGAACAGATCGGCACTTTCAACCAGTTCGACCCCCATCTGCTGAGCCAGAAAACTGTGCTCAAAGTAAGCGCTGTTAAAGCGCCCAGGGGTTAATACCACCACGGTAGGGTCATTAACCGGTGTGCTTTCGCGCAGGGTTTGCAACAAGTGGGAAGGGTAGCGCTCCACCGGTGCAATGCGCTGTTCGGCGAATAGCTCTGGATAGAGTCGCATCATCATTTTGCGGTTTTCCAGCATATAAGAGACGCCGGATGGGGTGCGCAGGTTATCTTCCAGTACGTAATAAAGGCCATCACTATTACGCACCATATCCACGCCAATAATATGTGCGTAGGTGTCTCGGTGTAGGTTCACCCCTTGCATACAGGGTTGATATTGGTCATTAGCCAGCACTTGTTCGGCTGGAATAATCCCAGCTTTGAGAATATGTTGTTCGTGATAAATATCATGCAGGAATGCATTTAACGCCTGAACCCGCTGGCGAATACCGCGGTCAAGCATCTGCCATTCGCTGGCCGGAATAATGCGCGGCACACTGTCAAACGGGATTAGCCGCTCTGCGCCATCATCGTCACCATACACATTAAAGGTAATGCCCACCCGGTGAAACAGCAGCGCAGCCTCTTCGCGTTTGCGCGCAATTGTCAGTTGGTCTGCCTGTTGCAACCATTGCCAGTAAGCGTCGTAATGGCCTCGATGTTTCCCCTCAGCCAGTAACATTTCATCGAAAAATTGTGGTGTGGAAAGGTCGATGTTCAGCATTATCACCTCGCTAACAGAACAGGCTGTATTCGGGATCACGCATAAACTGTGCCAGCTGGTAAACTGGCAAAATAAGGGAAGTTAGCGCGATTTCAGCACTATTTGGGTGCAATGATTGGGCAAGATGCTTTATGACTGAGCAGGATGTTGCTCCGTCTTACAGATGATGGTCTGCAATAGCGCATTGATAAAGTCAGAGAGAAAATAGGGGTGGGATAATAAAAAACGGCCGGTAAACACCAGCCGTAGACGCAATCACATCAGCATTAACGACGTACTGCGATAGCTTCGATTTCGATTTTTACATCTTTTGGCAAACGGGCAACTTCCACACAAGAGCGCGCAGGGAATGGCGCATTGTGTTCAGTGAAGAAAGCTTCGTAAGTGGCGTTAACGGTACTGAAATCGTTTAGATCTTTCACGAATACCGTGGTTTTCACGATATCGGCAACTTTCAGGCCAGCTGCTTCAACGATAGCTTTCACATTTTCCAGTGATTGGCGTGCCTGAGCTGAAATATCATCAGCCACCAGGCCGGTTTTCGGATCAACCGGGATCTGGCCGGAAGTGATGATCATGCTGCCCAGATCGACACCCTGAACATAAGGGCCAATGGCGGCAGGGGCGAGCTCAGTGCTGATAGTGCGGGACATGTAGACTCCTGGTTTACGTAATGCGGAAAGGAACCCATCATCTTTCACGTTGCAGGTGTGTTGGCTACACTCAGTCACCCGAATCACTTACTAGAGTAAGCTCATCGGAACTCCTCGTTTGCCGCCTTCCTGCACCATGAAATCTATTGGGTTTAATTATTTCTGTATTATAAAGGCAGGTTTAATTACAGCAACCGAAGCAAATCAAGTTTGCGATGCTCCGCAACGGCGAATATTGCCACTATTGTAAAACTCTTTGTACTTGAAGTCGCAGGGTTGTTAGCTGCGCGCACTATTCAGCCCATCCCTGGGCCTCACCTCTTCGAGGCCGCTGCAAGCAGCGTTCAAATCTGTTCCCGACAGATTTATCACCCGAATTACTGACTGGTGTAAGCTCATCGGATGATGAGCCTCATCAGAGGCTCACCCTGCGGGCCAGCGCTTGCAACTCCAATTACTTTGGGGTTGGGCCTTAGGTGTCAACCTGCTTGCGACACTTAATCTGCTTGTAACTCTTAATCCGCTTGCAGCACGACCTGATGGTCGAACTCTTTCTCGCAATATTTGCATTTAAGGTGGATCTCACCTTGTTTGGCCTTCACTTTGAAGCTGGAATCGACCGGCTCATTGTGGCTGATGCAGTTGCTATTCGGGCAGGTAAGAACGCCGTCGATATGCTCTGGTAGGCTGAGTGTGAGCTTCTTCACCACTTCGTAATTATCAATGCGGTTGACAGTGGCATCTGGCGCATACATGGCTAATTGGTTAGCTTGTTGCTCAGTTAAAAAGGTATTTTCTATTTTAATCAAATCCTTACGACCGGAGCGCTTAGAGGGCAAATTCAAGCCAATGGTAATACGCTGGTCAGTCGCGGTCAGTTTGAACAGCGACAATAATTTGAACCCGATTTGCGCCGGAATATGGTCAATCACGGTGCCGCATTTAATCGCTTCAACCTGTAGTTTGTAATCCTGAGTCATATTCAATCCCCTTAAAGAGCCAATTCTGCGTTTAATACCAATGCCAGCAGCGCCTGACGTGCAAAAATCCCGTTACCTGCTTGTTGGAAATAGTAAGCGTAAGGAGTTTTATCAACATCAGTCGTGATTTCATCGATACGCGGCAGTGGGTGTAGCACTTTGAGATTATCTTGTGCGCCATTTAAATCAGCCGCGCGCAGGACAAACTGTGCTTTGACGTTGGCATATTCTGATGGGTCAAGGCGTTCTTTTTGCACGCGGGTCATATAGAGAATATCCAGCTCTGGCACCACTTCTTCAATACTTTCGTGCAGACTGTATTCGATGCCTTTTTCTGCCAGCATTTCAAGAATATAAGCTGGCATTGCTAATGCATCTGGGGCGATAAAGAAGAAGCGATTGCCGTTAAATTTTGCCAGCGCTTGCGTCAGTGAATGCACGGTGCGGCCATATTTTAGATCACCGACCATAGCGATATTGATGTTATCCAGTCGGCCCTGGGTTTCCTGAATAGTGAATAAATCGAGCAGTGTTTGGGTTGGATGTTGGTTGGCACCATCACCGGCATTGACCACCGGCACATTGCCTGAGAACTGGGTGGCAAGACGTGCCGCCCCTTCTTGTGGATGGCGCATGACAATGGCATCGACATAGGTACTGATGACTGACATGGTATCAGCCAGTGTCTCACCTTTCTTACCCAGCGAGGTGTTGCTGCTATCAGAAAAACCGACAACGGATGCCCCAAGGCGATGAATCGAGGTTTCAAACGACAATCGGGTGCGGGTTGAGGCTTCGAAAAAGCAACTGGCGATCACTTTGTGTTTTAACAGCTCGGGTTGCGGATGGCTTTTCAAACTGGCGGCGGTGCGCAGTACCAGTTCCAGTTCCTCGCGACATAAGTCGTTAATTGAGATGATATGCTTGTGATACAACGGGTTGATCATTTTCGCTCTCCTCTATGACCCGTCATACTTCAAGCTGCATGTGCGTTGGCTGCTTTCGCTCACCCCGGTCACTTACTTGTGTAAGCTTCTGGGAATTTGCTCAGTTGCCGCCTTCCTGCAACTCGAATTATTTAGGGTATATATTTTTAATTGGTGATAATGCTTAATCTGGCTCCGATCGGCAGACAAAAAAAAGCCCCTCAATGAGGGGCCTTTCAGGATCGGTTTAGCAACGGGAGAAAGAATGGCAATTGGCTGCCTGCTAGCAGTCTATTTTGTCGACCATAGATAGGGTCATTTTCAACAAAACGACGATGTTTAGCAAAATTCAAGCGGCTTTTCATCATTTCTCCTGGCAAATTGTGGCGAATTATACTCGCGTGGGATTTCTCTGCAAGAGGGGAAAGCCGCATTTTTTATGATTAGCAAACGATTACCCAGTACATTTTGATTTCAAATACCTTAAGTTGGGTAATGTTTGTTTAGATGTGATTTGTTCAGTGACTGGTTTGGTTGTTGACGCTGCGGGTCATCTTTCGGTTGATAGTCGTTCAGTTATTACCTTACCTCTGTGGCCTCAACCGAGCAGGAGGGCAGGCCGGCCCTCCTGCACCTGCGGCTTGCGCGAAATATTACTGCTATTCGCAGTCCCCTCCGGCAGCCGTTGGCCTTATCGAGCCAGCGCGAGTCGCTTCCTGCTCCAGCGCGCTTTTCGCCGCCGTATATGGACGCTCCCAATAAACCAAGTGTTTTTTCTTGAAAATAGCGCTCAGGTATTGCAGCCATATATCCGGTTTCTTTATGGGCGCGATTGCGCCCGAACCATGATGAAATCCGCCAAGTGAGTTCCTATCATCCTTACGGGCCAAATGCCCCGGCGGCTCACGGAGTTTCTCACTTGCGGTCTTACCTGTTTTGCCATCTCAATAATTACACTTGCAATTACCTGAAACGTATTCACTTTTGTTCTTGAGCCTTATCCGTGTTTGAGATTATCTCAAACCACGGATAAGGTTCGATATTCCGTATGATGAACCAGCATCGACCACAAAATACGTGCCGTTTTATTGGCCTGTGCCACAACGGCTACGTTATAGGCCTTTTTACTCAACAGCCTGTAAAGCCACGGCATATTGTCTTTGTGTCTCTCAATAACAGCTGCAACTGCCCGCGCACCATGGACCAGAAGATAACGGAAATAGCGGTCACCTCTTTTGCTGATTCGGCCCAATCTCTGCTTACCGCCACTGGAGAATTCTCTCGGCACCAATCCCAACCAGGCGGCAAACTGTTTCGCTGAATGAAATTGTTGCCCATTCCCCACTGACGCCACAAGGTAGGTCGCCGTCATCAATCCCACACCAGGGACTTTCAAGACCCGCTGGCAGGCGGGTTGTGTTTTTGCCCAACTGCTAAGTTCTTGTTCGATCAACGTGATTTGATCTTCCACACCCTGAAGGTGTTCAAGTTGACGTGCGACACTACAACGGACAAAAGGTGATAACTCGTTATCATATTCTTCCAGTATTTCAGGGACTTTCTTATACAGCTGACTTAATGTGCGAGGCATGATAATGCCAAATTCAGCCAAAATGGCCCGCATACTATTAGCACAAGCAGTGCGTTCGCGGATAAGGATATTTCGCTCGGTATGCAGCACCAGAATAGCTTGTTGCTCTGCCGTTTTAATCTGAACAAAACGCATATTAGGCCGTGCAACAGCTTCACAAATGGCTTCTGCATCAGCGGCATCTGTCTTATTCGTTTTGACATAAGGTTTCACATACTGAGGGGGAATGAGTTTAACCTCATGCCCATACTGCCGTAAAACACGCGCAAAATGATGACTGGAAGCACAGGCCTCCATGCCAATCAAGCAAGGTTCAAGTTGCATGAGAAAAGGAAGGAATTTATCGCGGGTGAGTTTCTTCTTAAGAACAGTTTGACCGTTGCAGCCGACACCATGAAGCTGGAAAACATTTTTTGCCAAGTCGATACCAAGAGTAGATACTTTCATGTGGACGCTCCTTCTTCTGAGTTTTAACACTCACATTTAGGCACTCTGATGCCGTAAAAGTTGGAGCGTCCATTTCATTATCCATGGCGGCTCACTCGGGCCATCGTCTTTGTCGGTAATATTCCTAATTGCGCTCAAGGTCAAAAGAGAAAATCAAAACCATTGTTTTGACCTTGAAATTAAAAGCACATTTGAGCAGCCGAGTGAAGAATGTAGCCAGGGAAATCCGCCATGGACGGCGGATTTAGGCGTCATGAGCAGGGACGCGAATAAAGCCGTCCCGCCAGCGGAATGATGAAGGAGGGAACCCACGCAGTGGGCAAGCGATACGTGCGAAAGCGCGGGATTCCACAAGGGGGCCGCGGCCCCCTTTGGCGGTTGGTGCATCGGAGGCTAAGTGGGCAATGAAATTCTAACAACCGAAGCGGATCATCTAATCAGGCATCAACCGAAATCTGATCGCATGCTGGCAATGAAGTTCTAACAACCGAACCTATCATCGAATCAACTACCGACTGAACCGCAAAAATAAAAACTTAATCCTCATCAAATCCCGAATTAAACAGTTCAATCACCGCCGCCAGAGCCTGAATCTCATCAGGCCCGGTAGCTTCAACCTCAATCTGGCGGCCTTTGGCAGAATCAAGCATCAGCAGTGCAATCACACTGCTGGCTTCAGCCTCGGTACCACTGTCATTACGTAACATCACTTCTGCATCAAAACTCTGAACCAGCTCGAACAATTTCATTGCGGGTCTGGCGTGCATTCCCAACTTGTTTTTGATCTCAACGGTTTGTTTGACAGTCATTTATTTACGTTTTTCCAGAGTACGATGACGTGATTGGACATTCTTACCGCGGGCGCGGAAATAATCGGCCAATTGTTCAGCAACATAGACTGAGCGGTGCTTACCGCCGGTACACCCAATAGCGACCGTCAGATAACTGCGGTTATTGGTTTCCAGCATCGGCAACCACAGTTCCAGATAACTGCGGGTCTGATAAATAAAGTTATGCACTTCAGTATGGCGATCAAGGAAGGAGATCACCGGCTTATCCAGACCTGTCATCGGGCGTAATTTAGGGTCCCAGTGCGGGTTAGGCAGGAAGCGTACGTCGAAGACATAATCTGCATCAATAGGAATGCCGTGTTTAAAGCCGAAGGATTCAAACACCATGGTTAACTCGCGCTCACGTTTACCCAATAGGCGGGTGCGGAGCATTTCAGCTAATTCATGTACTGACATTTCAGAGGTATCAATAATCAAGTCAGCCCGCGAGCGCAAAGGCTCCAGCAGGTCGCTCTCTTCATCGATAGCGCTTTCTAATGACAGGTTTTTGGTCGACAGCGGATGCAGACGACGGGTATCACTATAGCGACGAATCAGCGTATTGCGGTCAGCATCTAAAAATAGCAACTGCGGTGAAAAGCTGTCTGGCAGTTGGGTCATGGCATGCTCAAATACCTCAGGAGACTCAGGCATATTGCGTACGTCTATGCTCACTGCAGCGGAGATATTCCTATCGGCAAGTGTACTTGCCAATTGCGGCAACAGAACCACGGGTAAGTTATCGACGCAATAAAAGCCCATATCTTCCAATGCGCGCAAAGCAACAGACTTCCCTGAACCGGAACGGCCGCTGACAATCATCAGCACCATGTGAGTGACTCCCCTTGTAGAACCCTGTAATCCGGCTAAGGAGCCGGGCATAACGGATAAAACGACGTTACTGCCTAATTATTCTGTTTCTGGCGGTAATTCAGTGATGATTTGATAAAGCTCGTCATCACTTTGCGCTGCTCGTAAACGGCGGCACACTGTTTTATCAGCTAATCGCTTGGCCACTAAAGACAAAGTGTGTAAGTGAGTTTTACATTGATCTGCTGGAACCAACAAGGCAAATAATAGATCAACCGGTTGGTTATCAATAGCATCGAAAGCAATCGGTTGTTCCAAGCGGATAAATACACCTACAGCACGCAGTGTATCTTCCTCCAGCTTGCCATGAGGTATCGCGATACCACTACCAATGCCTGTACTGCCCATGCGTTCGCGGGTTAACACAGCATCGAAGACGACCTGTGACGGCAGGTTAAGCTGTTTGGCAGCTAACTCGCTGATAATTTCCAAAGCCCGTTTTTTACTTGAGCAATGTACGGAGCTTTTGGTGCACTCGATATTTAATACCGAGCTTAATTGCAATGCTGGATCGTTGATCATTTCATCTTTCACTTAAGCGCTGTTTTACGCCTGATGCCAGCGGAATATTCTTCTCTGCTGGCATCAGGTTAGGTAGCGAGTGTAGAACCTTTGCTGTGTGTATCCATCATACTTCAAGCTGCATGTACGTAACTCGAACTATCCAGGCTATATAACAGCAACAAGGGTTCCTAATGTTGTTTCAATTTATCTTTGTGTTTGTTTAACTGGCGGGCCAGTTTATCAACCAAAATATCAATTGCGGCGTACATATCTTCCTGCTCTGAACTTGCGTGCAACTCGCCTCCATTCACATGTACCGTGGCTTCTGCAATTTGTTTTACTTTTTCGACACTTAAAACCACATACACTTGGTTAATGCGATCAAAATATTGCTCAAGTTTGGCAAATTTAGTGGTAACAAACTCGCGTAATGCGTCGGTTATTTCGACATGATGTCCGGTAATATTGAGTTGCATAGTGTCTTCCTTCTCAGTTCAGGTCAAACCAACTGTTTACGCTGGTTTGACGGCGGGATGGATAACGACTCTCGATACTTCGCGACGGTTCGCCGAGCCACCATAATGCCTTGTTCACATAATAGTGTGGTCAGTTTACTGTCACTAAGTGGTTTGGCAGGATTTTCTGCCGCAACCAATTTTTTCACCAGTGCACGAATCGCAGTAGAAGAAGCTTCGCCTCCGCTATCTGTATTGACGTGACTGGAGAAGAAATATTTCAGTTCGAAAATGCCTCGAGGACTGTGCAGGAACTTCTGCGTGGTCACACGGGAAATTGTCGACTCATGCATATCCACGGCTTGGGCAATGTCTGCCAGCACCATGGGTTTCATAAATTCAGGCCCATTTTCAAAAAACGCCACCTGCTGCTCTACAATGCAACGCGCCACTTTCAATAGCGTTTCATTACGGCTCTCAAGGCTTTTTATCAACCATTTTGCTTCTTGCAAATTGCTACGAATGAACTGCCCGTCACTGTCATTACGGGTATTGCTGCCCATCGCTGCGTACTGCTGGTTGATTTTCAGGCGTGGAATGCTATCGGCATTAAGCTCGACCGTCCAGTGCCCTTTGTCTTTACGTACCAGAACATCTGGAATCACATACTCAGATTCCCCGGTATTGATAGACTGACCTGGGCGCGGATCCAGTGACTGAATCAGGGCAATGGCCTCTTTAAGTGTATCTTCTTTTAGCCGACTTAAACGAATCATCGTACGGAAATCATGGTTGCCTAGCAAATCCAGATATTCGCTAATGACCAGGCGTGCTTCAGCGAGATAGGGGGTGTCTTTGTCATATTGCGATAGCTGTACCAATAGGCACTCGCGCAGGTTACGCGCGGCTACACCAATAGGATCAAAGTGTTGTATCCGCTTGAGCACAGCTTCAACTTCGTCCAATGCGACGTTTTCATCCCCCATGCTTTCCAGAATGTCTTCCAGTGGCACAGTGAGATAACCGGTTTCATCAACCGCATCAACGATCGATGTTGCAATGGCGGCATCAGTTTCTGAGAACGGGGTCAAGTCTACTTGCCACATCAAATAGTCTTGCAGCGTTTGAGTGGTTTCGCCCTGATAGACCGGCAGTTCATCGTCGCTGTAATCATTGCCCATACCCGACGGCGTGCCTGCGGTGTAAATCTCATCCCAGGTAGCATCCAGTGGCAACTCTTCCGGCATATCTTTCTGTTCCAGTGCTTCGCGGGTATCAAGCGATTCACTGTCTATTGTTTCTTTTGCCTCTATCTCTTCATGAAGATCAGTTTGCTCAAGCAGGGGGTTGCTCTCCAGCGCTAACTGAATCTCCTGCTGGAGTTCTAGCGTAGAAAGCTGCAACAGGCGAATAGCCTGCTGTAGCTGCGGAGTCATTGCCAGTTGTTGGCTGAACTTGAGTTGCAAACCTTGCTTCATAATGCGGTATCAATTTTCCTGATGGCTAACAAAATCATTAATAGTGTGCCGTGATGAGAAGATTAAAGGCGGAACTCCTCACCCAGATACACACGTTTAACTTGTTCGTCAGCCAAAATTTCCTGTGGTGTGCCGTGAGCGATTAAATGCCCTTGGCTTACAATATAAGCCCGCTCACAAACGTCTAGCGTCTCACGCACATTATGGTCGGTAATCAGTACACCGAGGCCACTGTCGCGCAGATGCTCAATTATCTTTTTGATATCAATAACAGAAATCGGGTCAACCCCGGCAAACGGCTCATCCAGCAGAATAAATTTGGGATTGGCAGCCAGCGCACGGGCGATTTCGACACGGCGGCGTTCACCGCCGGAAAGCGATTGACCCAGACTGTCACGTAAATGAGTAATATGGAACTCTTCCATTAACTCATCAGCCCGCTCCTGACGTTGCTCAGATGAGAGGTCTTTCCGGATTTCCAGCACCGCCATCAAATTGTTAAAGACACTCAGACGGCGGAAGATAGAGGCTTCTTGCGGCAAATAGCCAATCCCGCGCAGGGCGCGTTCATGCAATGGCAAGAGGCTGATATCTTCGTCATCAATCACAATGCGCCCAGCATCACGCTGGACAATGCCGACAACCATATAAAAAGTGGTGGTCTTGCCCGCACCGTTCGGCCCAAGCAAACCGACAATTTCACCGGATTTCACTTTCAGGCTAACGTCTTCGACTACTTTACGGCCTTTATACGCCTTAGCCAGTTTTTCTGCGATTAATGTTGCCATAAATGATTAGTTACTCTTCTTTTGGCCTGAAGCTGCTGGCCCTTTATCTTGTAATTGAGACGGTAATAGCACGGTGGTAACACGTTTGCCTTTATCACTGAAGGCTTCCATCTGCTGTTTTTTCACCAGATACGTGATGCGATCACCTTTGATATTACTATCAAGCTGCTCCAGATAGGCATTACCGGTCAAGACGACAAAATCATTAGCGACTTCGTAACGCAGTTTCTGGCCGTGGCCTTTAACCGGTTTGCCGCTATCTTGCATCTGATAGAAAGTCACTGGATTACCAAAACCTTCGATGACCATTTTGCTCTGATCGCCGCCAGGGCGGGTCACCACGACTTTATCAGCCTTAATCTCAATGGTGCCTTGCTTGATAACCACATTGTCGGTAAAGGTGACGGTATTGGCACCCATATCCAATGCTTGTTTGACCGAGTCGACCAGCACGGGCTGATCAGTATCGCCAGTTAAAGCTAACGCGGGCAGGCTTGCGGCCAAAAGTGAGCTGGCAAGCAAAAAATGAAGAATTTTATTTTTGGATTTCATAAGAGGTTTTAACCTTTTCAATCAGCTCGGCGGTTTTATCCCGCAAATTGCCACGCATTTTCATGCCGTTAGATGTAAATCCAACACCAAAGAGGGTAACTTCATCATCGGAGGATACATCCTGAGTGATCAAATTAACCTGGGCGTTATCAGTTTTAATTTTTTGTAGCTGTGCGTCAGGGGTTAGGCTATCAACCTCAACATGACCGTACAAATAAAGCATTTTATCATCGGTCAGCTTGGCGCGATCTGCTCGTACTGTCCAGGTGGCGACAGCATTCTCATCAAACATCGTCATCACCGGCCTGGTAAACCAGGTCAGCTGTTGTGCGCTGAAGTTCTGAACCTCTTCTGCCACCAATTTATAATTCAGTTGCCCGACCGGATTAAAAACCACTGTCACCGTATGCTGGCTTTGTGATGAGGGTTCATTATCATCAATTGTAGCTTGTGTATCTTGTTGATTAAAACCGGAAATATTCCAGCCAATCAGGGCTAAAGCAATCAGTGCTAAGGATAAGGTTATCCATAGTCTTGTTTTACTCATATCGACAATCCTTTGGCACCTTCGAGTTTACCTTGGGCCAATAATATCAAATCACATAACTCGCGTACTGCACCGCGGCCGCCATTGATGCGTGTAACATAATGCGCCTTGGGAATGAGCAATGGATGGGCATCCGCCACCGCGACAGATAAACCGACTTGTGCCATCACCGGCCAATCAATCAGGTCATCGCCAATATAAGCAACTTGCTCAGGCAGACATTTTAAGGCGACTAATAACTCGTTATAGGCGACCAGCTTATCAGATTGCCCTTGATAAAGGTGGGTAATACCTAAAGTGTTGGCACGGTCTTCTAGCAATTTGGCATTACGGCCAGTAATAATAGCCACTTCGATACCGGAGGTTATCAGGCAGCGAATACCATAGCCATCCCGCACATTGAAAGCTTTCAGCTCTTCACCCTGATTGCCCATGTAAATCAGGCCATCTGACATGACGCCATCAACATCACAGATCAATAAGCGAATGTTGGCTGCACGTTCCATAACGCTGCTAGCCACCGGGCCATAGCATGTGTCCAGATATACAGTGCTATCCATAATTTACCTTTTATTAAACAACACCGGCTCTCAGCATGTCGTGCATATGCACCACACCCAGCAATTGGTCACCATCGGCGACTAACACCGCAGTAATATGACGCGACTCCATTAGGTTGAGTGCATCCACCGCCAACATGGTGGGACGAACTCGAATGCCACCGCTGGTCATCACATCGGCGATTTTCGCATTATTCAAATCAATACCCATATCAAATACCCGGCGCAAATCACCGTCCGTAAAGATACCTTTAATCATCATTAAGTCGTCACAGATTACGGTTAAACCCAGATTTTTCCGAGTAATTTCCAGTAATGCGTCGCGTAATGAGGCATCAGGGCTGACGTGAGGAATGTCGGCTCCGGTATGCATGATATCGCTGATTCGTAATAACAACTTGCGCCCCAGTGCGCCACCCGGATGGGAGAGCGCAAAGTCTTCTTGCGTAAAGCCCCGTGCCTGTAGCAAGGCTACGGCGAGCGCATCACCCATCACTAATGTCGCCGTGGTGCTGGTGGTCGGTGCTAATCCCAGCGGGCAGGCCTCTTGCGGCACTTTAATACACAAGTGAATATCAGCGGCTTTACCCATAGTGCTTTCAGGGTTGTTGCTCATGCAAATAAGCTGAATTTTCTGGCGCTTAAGTACGGGAATCAAAGCCAGAATCTCGTTGGACTCACCCGAGTTGGAGATGGCTAATACAATATCTTGCGGCGTGATCATCCCCAAGTCGCCATGACTGGCCTCGCCGGGATGAACAAAGAATGACGGAGTGCCGGTGCTGGCGAAAGTCGCGGCAATTTTGCAGCCGATATGGCCAGATTTACCCATCCCCATAACGACAACTTTGCCGTGGCAGTTAAATATTGCCTCGCAAGCTTGGGTAAAATCATCGTTAATATATTGATCAAGCTGTGCCAGCCCTTCGCGCTCAATTTGTAGAACTTGTTTACCCGCCTGTTGGAAATCTACCCTTGGCTGTAAATCCATACTCGGCTGTAAATCAGAAGAAGACATACTGGGTTCCTGTATGCGGCATTGTTTATGTTATGCGGCACTAAAGGGAGCAAAAAGTAGCACCGCCAGGTAGGCAATAAACCCACATAATAACAGAGCGCCCGCCATATGGCCGATTCGATGTTTACGCCCCAGACAAAGTACAGTGAATATCACACTGACACCGAGCATGACCCAATAATCTCGCTGGAACGCTTCGGGGTTGATATCACCAGGGGACAGTAATGCGGGTACGCCTAATACAATAACGATATTAAAAATATTTGAGCCGATGATATTACCAACCGCCATATCATCTTCACCTTTCAATGCACCCGCGATGAACGTCGCTAATTCAGGTAAACTGGTACCAATGGCAATAACAGTCAGCCCGATGACCAGTTCGCTGACTCCTGCGACTCTGGCGATAACAGTGGCATTGTCGATAATCATTTGGGCTGACAGCGGCAAAATAATGAAGGCCAGCACCAGCCACAATAATGCAACGGTATTACTGCTGTCTTGCGGCAACTCAGCTAATTGTTCACGAGTGAAAATATCATTTCCTTGCGAATGGGCCAGACGGGCAATTTTTAGCATCAGGACAATAAACGCGGCGGCGGCCAAAAGCAAAATAACGCCATCGCCACGGCTAAGATGGTTATCTGCTAGCAAGAAACCACACAATACCGTCACGACTAACATCAAGGGTAACTCGCGACGTAAAATTTCTGAGCGCACTGTCAGTGGGCGTATCAGGGCGGCACCACCCACAATCAGCAAAAGATTGGTAATATTAGAACCCAGCACATTGCCAACGGCCATATCCGTTTGGTTATTCAGCGCCGCAGTGACGGACACAATCAGTTCCGGCAGCGAGGTGCCAATGCCGACAATGGTTATCCCGATAATGAGTGGCGGGATACCGAAAGAACGTGCTAACACCGCTGCACCATAAACTAATCGGTCAGCACCGTACACTAATAGCACCAAGCCAATGATTAATAGTGTTATCGCAAGAAACATGCAGAGTCCTTTATTGGGTATACCCTGCATCCTTGAAGTTGCAGGGGTGTTAGCTACGCACACTCACCCGAATCACTTACTTATGTAAGCTCATCGGGATTTGTTCGCTTGCTGCCTACCTGCATCTCCAATGTCTTTGGGTATATAATCCCGAACCGTTGGTCGACGCTAGCTGTCGGTAAATGTGAATCGATAGGCAACACTGACTAAAAATACATTTTTATGCTCTTTTTAGGTTACCCCCTAATTTTGACTGTGAGAGCCAGAAAAGTAAAACTTATGGCAACTTTGGCTACGAAAAAGCGTTAATAAATTGTCAGAATACTTCTCAATTGCGCTCGTTATCGCTATTTGCTGTAACATTGGCGCTAGATGAGTCATAAAAGGCCTAAGGGACGAATGATAATGAACCAACTGGCGTCGAATTTGATAGAGATCCGCGGGATGAGTTTTACCCGTGGTGAGCGTCCGATATTCGCCGATATCAACATGACGGTCCCGCGCGGCAAAGTCACGGCGATTATGGGGCCTTCTGGGATTGGTAAAACCACGCTGCTGCGCCTGATTGGTGGGCAACTTGCGCCAGATACCGGTGAAATCTGGTTTGATGGTGATAATATTCCGACGCTTTCGCGTCAGCGTTTGTATGATGTGCGCAAGAAAATGAGCATGTTGTTTCAATCGGGGGCATTATTCACCGATTTAACGGTATTTGAGAATGTGGCTTTCCCATTACGAGAACATAGCCGTTTACCCGAAGAGTTGCTACATAGCACGGTGATGATGAAGTTAGAAGCCGTGGGTTTGCGTGGTGCGGCTAACTTAATGCCCGCCGAGCTTTCAGGCGGTATGGCCCGCCGTGCGGCATTGGCGCGGGCGATTGCTCTTGATCCAGAATTGATTATGTTTGATGAGCCTTTTGTCGGTCAGGACCCTATCACCATGGGCGTGCTGGTAAAACTGATTGATGAGCTGAATCATGCGTTAGGCGTCACCTGTGTGGTGGTTTCCCACGATGTACCGGAAGTGCTGAGTATTGCTGATTATGCTTATATCGTGGCGGATCAGCATGTGATTGCTGAAGGAACACCTGAGCAGTTACAAGCCAATGACGATATGCGGGTGCGTCAGTTTCTCGATGGTATTGCCGACGGGCCGGTGCCGTTCCGTTTCCCGGCGGGTGATTATAAAACTGAGCTGTTGGGCTAATAGATGGAGTATTCATGTTAGTACAGGCTTTGGCGTCTTTAGGTCGCCGGGGTATTAATGTCTGCGCATCTTTTGGCCGCGCAGGTTTAATGCTATTTAATGCACTGGTTGGCCGGCCTGAACCGCGAAAACAGTGGCCATTATTGGTCAAGCAGCTGTATAGCGTTGGGGTGCAATCCTTACTGATTATTGTGGTTTCCGGTCTGTTTATCGGTATGGTTTTGGGCTTGCAGGGCTTTTTGATCCTCACTACTTACAGTGCGGAAGCCAGCCTCGGGATGATGGTGTCTTTATCATTATTGCGGGAATTGGGGCCAGTAGTGACGGCATTGCTGTTTGCTGGCCGGGCCGGTTCAGCCCTGACGGCAGAAATTGGCTTGATGAAAGCCACAGAGCAGATTTCCAGTTTGGAAATGATGGCAATTGACCCTCTGCGGCGCGTGGTTGCTCCCCGGTTCTGGGCGGGGCTTATCAGCATGCCATTATTGACGGCTATCTTTGTCGCTGTGGGCATTTGGGGCGGCTCTGTGGTCGGTGTCGATTGGAAGGGGATTGACGGCGGTTTCTTCTGGTCAGCGATGCAAAGTGCCGTCGAGTGGCGCACAGATTTACTGAATTGCCTGATTAAAAGCTTGGTATTTGCTATTACCGTGACGTGGATTGCGCTATTCAATGGTTATGATGCTGTCCCAACATCTGAAGGGATTAGCCGGGCAACGACCCGTACTGTGGTGCATTCGTCACTGGCAGTATTGGGATTAGATTTTGTGCTGACAGCACTGATGTTTGGGAACTGAGTCGATGCAAACGAAGAAAAGTGAAGTCTGGGTAGGGGCGTTTATACTGATTGCTATTCTGGCGGTCGTGTTTCTCTGCTTAAAAGTGGCCGATATCAAAGCTGTGGGCAATCAGCCGACTTACCGGATTTATGCCAATTTTGACAATATTGGTGGCCTGAAAAACAATTCCCCAGTCAAAATTGGTGGTGTGGTGGTAGGGCGGGTCGCTGAGATAACACTGGATACCCAAAATTACAGCCCACGTGTGGCGATGGATATCCAGCAGCGCTATAACCATATTCCGGACACCAGCTCCCTGGCAGTACGCACTTCAGGTTTATTGGGTGAACAGTTCCTGGCACTCAATGTCGGCTTTGAAGACCCCGATATGGGCACCGGTATTTTGAAAGATGGTGGCGTTATTCAAGACACCAAATCTGCTCTGGTTCTGGAAGACCTTATCGGCCAGTTCTTGTACAAGAGTGGCGGTGATGGTAATTCTGGTACGCCAGCCAGTGAGCCAGCAGCGGCATCAGCACCTGCGGCAGCAAATGGCGGCTTACCTGCAACCCAACATCCTTAAGAGGGTATCTGAATGTTTAAACGTTTACTTATGGTCGCATTGTTGGTGGTCGCCCCACTGGCGAATGCTGTCGATCAGACCAACCCATACCGTCTGATGGATGAAGCCGCGCAAAGAACCTTTACGCGCCTGAAAACTGAACAAGCGAAAATTAAACAGAATCCAGACTATTTGCGCACCATCGTACGTGAAGAGTTATTGCCATTCGTCCAGATTAAATA
This sequence comes from Yersinia enterocolitica subsp. enterocolitica, assembly GCF_901472495.1. Taxonomy (NCBI): domain Bacteria; kingdom Pseudomonadati; phylum Pseudomonadota; class Gammaproteobacteria; order Enterobacterales; family Yersiniaceae; genus Yersinia; species Yersinia enterocolitica. The sequence continues at coordinate 2,766,250 of NZ_LR590469.1, read as the reverse complement.
TGCCGGTGCATTAGTGCTGGGCAGCTATTACAAAGCCGCCACGCCCGCACAGCGAGAGGCATATTTCAATGCATTCAGCCAATATCTGGAACAGGCATATGGCCAGGCCCTGGCGTTATATCACGGCCAAACTTACGATGTTGCACCAGACCAACCGCTGGGTGATGCCAATATCGTTGCCATTCGCGTAACCATCCTTGATCCTAATGGCCGTCCGCCAGTGCGTTTAGATTTCCAGTGGCGTAAAAACAGCCAAACTGGCTACTGGCAGGCGTATGACATGATAGCCGAAGGGGTTAGCATGATCAGTACCAAGCAAAATGAGTGGGCTTCTATCTTGCGTCAGAAAGGTGTGGATGGTTTGACTCAACAATTGCTGATTGCCGCGAAACAGCCGATAACCCTGGATAAACAGTGATTATGGCAGATGAGCTGAATTGGCAGTCGCAGCAGGAAACGCTGGTACTGCAAGGTGAATTGGATCGCGAAACGCTGTTACCTCTGTGGCAACAGCGTGAAGCACTGTTGGCCGATAAGACGCGTATTGATGTGAGCCAATTACGGCGTGTTGACTCATCTGGTCTGGCGCTGCTGGTTCACTTTCGTGAACTGCGCAACAAACAAGGGGGCTCCCTGGCGATTATCGGTGTCAGTGATCGGCTATCTACCTTGATTGAACTGTACAATCTGCGTGACGTCATCCCAGTAGAAACAGTTATCCCAGTAGAAGCAAACAACGCATAGCAAGTGGCATTAAGTTAGCGCTATTTTGTGTCGTTTACTCCCAAAGCAAATAACTAAAGTTTTCAAGCCTCTGTGTGCAATAGCAAAACAGGGGCTTTTCTTTAGTTTCAGAGAAAGCCGTATTCCACTAATATGTTGAGCTGGCTATGCTCCTTATAAAATAGAATGAATCTTATGGATACTAACGAAATTAAAGACGTGCTGATGCGAGCATTGGCATTACAAGAAGCACATGTTACCGGTGACGGCAGCCACTTTCAGGTGATTGCTGTGGGTGAGTTATTTGCCGATATGAGCCGGGTGAAAAAACAGCAGGCTGTGTATGCGCCTTTGATGGAATATATCGCTGATAACCGTATTCATGCCTTATCGATTAAGGCTTATACGCCACAAGAGTGGCAGCGGGATCGCAAACTAAACGGCTTTTAATGCTACTGGCTTCAAAACTGCCTACAGTCTGGCCGGCAGTTTTGTAAGCGGGCAGTGAATTCGAATTTGCTGATCAGTATTTTGACAACAACCAGTATTTTGACAACAAAGAGTGGTCACAATGGATAAGTTTCGTGTGCAGGGGCGGACTCGCCTAAGCGGTGAAGTCACCATTTCCGGAGCGAAAAACGCGGCATTACCGATATTGTTTGCTGCGTTATTGGCGGAAGACCCGGTCGAGTTGCAAAATGTCCCAAAGCTAAAAGACATTGATACCACCATTAAGTTGCTAAGCCAATTAGGCGTTAAAATTGAGCGTGATGCTGCTTCCGGCTCTGTTTTTGTTGATGCTAGTGGTGTGGATGAGTTCTGCGCACCGTACGATTTGGTTAAGACCATGCGTGCTTCTATTTGGGCATTGGGGCCACTGGTTGCGCGCTTTGGTAAAGGGCAAGTCTCATTACCGGGAGGTTGTGCTATCGGTGCGCGTCCGGTCGATTTGCATATTACCGGTTTGGAACAGCTGAGCGCTGAAATCAAGCTGGAAGAAGGTTACGTTAAAGCCTCCGTCAATGGTCGTCTGAAAGCCGCACATATCGTAATGGATAAAGTCAGCGTTGGCGCAACCGTGACCATTATGAGCGCTGCAACCTTGGCGGAAGGCACCACTGTCATTGAAAACGCTGCTCGCGAGCCAGAAATTGTCGATACAGCAAATTTCTTGAATACGCTGGGTGCTAAAATTACTGGTGCAGGTACTGACCGCATTACCATCGAAGGCGTTGCTCGCTTGGGTGGCGGTGTGTATCGAGTGCTGCCAGACCGTATTGAAACCGGGACTTTCCTGGTTGCGGCTGCTATCTCTGGCGGCAAAGTGGTTTGTCGTCAGACTCGCCCTGATACGCTGGATGCCGTACTGGCTAAACTGCGCGAAGCAGGTGCTGATATTGAAGTCGGCGACGACTGGATAAGCCTGGATATGCATGGCAAACGCCCTAAAGCGGTTACTTTGCGAACGGCTCCGCACCCAGGTTTTCCAACAGATATGCAGGCTCAGTTCAGCTTATTGAATTTAGTGGCTGAAGGGACGGGTGTCATCACCGAAACGATTTTCGAAAACCGTTTTATGCATGTGCCAGAACTGATTCGTATGGGCGCACATGCAGAAATCGAGAGCAATACTGTGATTTGCTATGGTGTTGAGCAACTGTCTGGTGCTCAGGTCATGGCCACCGATTTGCGTGCTTCTGCTAGTTTAGTTCTAGCTGGTTGTATTGCTGACGGGGTAACGATTGTTGACCGTATTTATCATATCGACCGTGGTTATGAAGGTATCGAAGATAAATTGCGTGCGTTAGGCGCTAAAATCGAACGTGTAAAAGGCGAATAAGCCTTTTCTGACCGCGTCATAAAAAATGCCAGCCGATGATATCGAGCTGGCATTTTTTTTAGCCATACATAACAGAATTTATGGCGCAGGTTGCTGGCTAAGAACTTCGTTTTGATCCAATTCGGTGATGGTGATTTGTGCCGTGATTTGTTGGCCATTGCGTAATAATAAAACCGGAATGGTGGTTCCAGGGCGAATCTCTGCCACCTGATCCATTGTTTCTATTACGGATGTTGCAGGCTTATTATTTACGCTAAGAATAATATCACCCACTTGTAAGTTGGCATTAGCCGCCGGGCCACTTGGCGATATCTTGTTCACTTTAATGCCGTGGATTCGCTCGCCGCTATTGCCACTGGCATTGAATGGCGGATATTCCTCGCCAGTAATCCCAATATAGCCGCGAATAACTCGTCCATCACGAATCAGTTTTTCCATCACTTTGGTGGCGAGCGCTGTCGGGATGGCAAAGCCAATCCCTTCTGGGGTTTCGCCATTGCTGCTTTTATCAAAGGACAGGGTGTTAATCCCCATCAACTCACCCAGCGTATTGACCAACGCACCGCCGGAGTTACCCTGGTTGATTGAGGCATCAGTCTGAAGGAAGTTTTGCCGCCCAGAATCGCTTAAACCAATACGCCCAGTGGCACTGATAATCCCTTGTGTGACTGTTTGACCGAGATTATAGGGGTTACCGATTGCCAGCACGACGTCACCAATGTGTGGCGCACGATTAATATTAATGGGAATCACAGGCAGGTTTACGGCATCAATTTTCAAAACGGCTAAATCAGTCAGATTATCGGAACCGACCAGCAATGCTTCAGATATACGGCCATTTTGTAATGCGACAATGATTTGTTCAGCATTATTGATAACGTGTTTATTGGTAAGGATATAACCCTTGTCACTCATGATGACGCCAGAACCTAGAGTGCGAATGGCTAATCCATCCTGAGTGGGGCTTAGGCTACGGTTATAAACATTAACAACGGCAGGTGCAGCTCTGCGCACTGCCTGGTTATAACTGGCAGGAACCTCTTCATCTACGCTATCACCATTGCCGGAAAAAAAGTGACCCGGACTACGGAGCATAGGCATTGCGACCAGCAAGATACCGGCAACAATTAGCCCCAAAATAATAGAACGCAATAGCTTAAGAAACATGAATTTTAAGGCATAAATGAATAGGTAACCGGAGAATAGCATGAGTTTGACGGACACAGCATTGTGCTGTGTCCGATTTTTCTGCAAATTAGCGGATTAATAGATAAATATTCTCTTCACCGCGCACAATATTCAGTGCAATAACAGCTGGTTTGGCTTCGATAGCTTTACGTAACTCAGCGATATCCTTAACTCGCACACGGTTTACAGCAATTATCACATCGTCTTTCTGCAAGCCAGACTGTGCTGCTGGAGAACCTTTCGTCACGTTTTCAACTTTAACCCCCTTGCTGCCACCTTTGATTTCACCATTGCTCAGCGATGCACCCTGCAACGATGGTGATAAGGTATCAGCACTGGTTGATGTTGGGCTGCTGTTCTCCAGTGTGACGGTGACTTCAAGTGGTTTACCATCACGCAATAAGCCTACTTTAATGGCTTTACCTGGGCCGGTAGTCCCTACTTTTGCGCGTAACTCAGCAAAGCTGCTGATAGGTTTGCCGTCCACAGAAACCAACACGTCGCCCGCTTTTATACCCGCTTTAGACGCTGCGGATTTTGGCATGACTTCACTGACAAAAGCACCGCGCTGAGCATCAATGTTAAAGGCTTTTGCCATGTCAGCGGTCATTTCACTACCACGAATACCCAGCAGGCCGCGCTTCACTTCGCCAAACTCAATCAGCTGCTGGCTGAGGTTTTGCGCCATGTTGCTTGGGATAGCGAAACCGATACCAATGTTACCGCCGCCTGGAGCCAAAATGGCGGTGTTAATCCCAATCAATTCGCCGTTTAGGTTAACCAGCGCGCCGCCCGAGTTACCGCGGTTGATAGAGGCATCAGTCTGAATAAAGTTTTCTAACCCTTCCAGATTCAAACCACTGCGACCCAGTGCGGAAATAATACCCGAAGTCGCAGTTTGCCCCAGACCAAATGGGTTGCCCACGGCGACTGCAAAGTCACCGACTCGCAGGTTGTCAGAATCTGCGATTTTAATGGCGGTCAGATTTTTGGCATCGGTTAGTTGTAATAAAGCGATATCAGTTTGTTCGTCACGGCCCAGCAGTTTGGCATCATATTCACGGCCATCATTGAGCTGAATGCGAATTTTATCTGCGTTATTAATAACGTGGTTATTGGTTAATATATAACCTTTTTCCGCGTTAATGATGACACCAGATCCTAAGCCTTCAAATGGGCGATTGCTCTCTTTGCCGGTTGGCGCATTGGGGCCAAAGAAGAATTTGAACTCTTCTGGCAAGCGCTGCTGCTGTGCCTGAGTGCCAGAAACGTGAACGCTGACGACCGCTGGCAACACCTTTTCTAACATAGGGGCCAGGCTTGGGACTGATTGCCCTGCGACGGCTGCAGGAAGAGCTGCTGCGTTCACCATAGGAACAGATGCGAGACCTAAGCCGACACTCATTGCCAACGCACTAAGAAATAATGACTTTTTCTTCATTGATTTAAACTCTCTCAATACCTAACGGTGAATGAATAGGGGTGATGGCTGCTACAGGTCCGTTGTAAATTCAGACTCTGAATTAGCTAAAAAATTCACTTATTTCAAAAGGCTACTGCTGTTCTAAAAATAAGCACCCTAAGATGTCACTTGATATAGGGGTTAGGATAAAGCAATTCAAGAAGAGGTAAGTATAGAAGTGTAAATGTGCTGACTACGGCAGTATGAGGAACACCCCACCGTAGTCAGTATGATAGCTAAGCGCGTGCTTAATCGCGGGTCTGATGCTCCGGGCGTAATAACCCCGATGCGCCTTCAGAGTAATCGCGAGGTGGCATTTTGACCGGTGCCTGATCATTATCAGCTTCAGATTCTGTCAGACGGTAGCGGAACGGATTATCTTGCATTGGCAAGTCCGGCAATAAGTTATTGGAGCTTTTCGCCATATGCTGATAAAGCTGGCGATAGTCGCGAGCCATGTTATCAAGCAATTCGGCACTGCGGGCAAAATGCCCAACCAGTTCCTGACGGTATTCTTCCAGATCTGTTTTGCTCTTCTCCAGCTCATTTTGCAGCACTTGCTGCTGACGCAATTTACGGTTGCCAAAGCGCATAGCCACCGCGCCAATCACAATACCAACAACCAACCCAATAAGCGCATACTCCCAGGTCATGATGACTCCTTTTTTGACTTCATTGTTCAGCAGGGCTTTTTCACTTAATAATACCCACTATAACCGTTAACCTTGTCTGAGTGGAATCCTGATGCAACTTTGCCTATGGTTATCAGGTTTTTTCCGCAGTGACCGAGTCGGTAAATGCTGCGATTGCCCGATAAATCAGCAAGAAAGTACCGTAAAAAGTAGATAATTATTTTATCAGGGATTATTGATAAACATGCAACCGAGTTCACCTATAGCACTTTACCAGCAGGCAATTGATGCCGGTGACTACCAACCAGACGACGTCCAACGGCGCACCGTAGCACGGCTGGATACCCTATATCGGGAACTGAATCAACACCACAGTACCCCTACGGTTAATAACAGGATACGAGGGCGTTTGGGGCGTTTACTGGGCCGCAGCGCACCCAAGACGCTAATACGTCCGGCTCAGGGCTTGTACATGTGGGGCGGCGTCGGGCGGGGCAAAACCTGGCTGATGGATATGTTTTTCCACAGTTTACCAGGTGATCGTAAGCTGCGTCTGCATTTTCACCGCTTTATGTTGCGAGTGCATCAAGAGCTAACCACATTGCAAGGCCATGAAAATCCATTAGAAATCATTGCTGATGGTTTCAAGGCGCAGACGGATGTGCTGTGTTTTGATGAATTTTTTGTGTCGGATATTACCGATGCCATGTTGCTGGCAACACTGCTGGAAGCACTGTTTGCGCGCGGCATCACTCTGGTTGCCACATCCAATATTCCACCGGATGACTTGTATCGCAACGGTTTACAACGAGCGCGTTTCATACCTGCCATCGAACTGATTAAACAATATTGTGATGTGATGAATGTCGATGCCGGTATTGACTATCGTTTGCGTACATTGACTCAGGCAAACCTGTATTTGACGCCGCTCAATCCACAAACCGAGCAGGCGATGGCAGACATTTTTGTCAAACTTGCGGGTAAACAGGGCGAAAAAGCACCTGTTCTAGAGGTCAATCACCGGCCTTTGCCTGCCATCTGCTCGGGGCAAGGCGTGCTGGCAGTGGACTTCCACACATTATGTGAAGAGGCGCGCAGCCAACTTGATTACATCGCGTTGTCTAAGCTTTATCACACCGTATTGCTGCATAATGTCCATAAAATGGCGACGCAAGATGAAAATACCGCTCGACGTTTTTTGGCATTAGTTGATGAGTTCTATGAGCGGCGGGTGAAATTGATCATTGCAGCGGAAGCATCAATGTTCGAAATTTATTGCGGTGAGCGGCTTAAATTTGAATATCAGCGTTGTTTATCACGGCTACAAGAGATGCAAAGTGAGGAATACCTCTCTTTACCGCACTTGCCGTAATCGCACTTGTGGTAAAAGCTATCTGCACCGCAGTTATTCACTTTTAACCCACTAAAATGCTATTCTGTGGTGGGCGATTATTCTTCGCCCTAACTTAACATGTTTAATTTATACCTTTCTCGCCAAAAACAGTTCGATCTTTGACGTCGACTTCTCTATAATCTTGCGACCCCACGTTACAACAAAGTTTTTTTCCCAGAACTTTGTATAGTGCCAGCATTGGCTATTCGAAGGGGTAGGTTTGCTGGACTGATGGTCGTGTGAGCCTCAACTGTTTTTGAACGTTTGGGTGTTCACCAACGTGTAACTTATTAATTGGGTAAGCTTTTATAATGAAAACTTTCACAGCTAAACCAGAAACTGTAAAACGCGACTGGTATGTTGTTGACGCGAATGGTAAGACCTTGGGTCGCCTCGCTACTGAACTGGCTAGTCGCTTACGCGGCAAGCATAAAGCGGAATACACCCCGCACGTTGATACTGGTGATTACATCATCGTTCTGAACGCAGAAAAAGTTGCCGTGACCGGTAACAAGCGTACAGACAAGATTTATTACCGTCACACCGGTCACATCGGTGGTATCAAACAAGCGACCTTTGAAGAGATGATTGCCCGCAGTCCTGAGCGTGTGATTGAAATCGCGGTTAAAGGCATGCTGCCGAAGGGTCCGCTGGGCCGTGCAATGTATCGTAAACTTAAAGTTTATGCAGGTACTGAGCACAATCATGCGGCACAGCAACCGCAAGTTCTGGACATTTAATCGGGATTATGGCAATGGCTGAAAATCAATACTACGGCACTGGTCGCCGCAAAAGTTCTGCTGCACGCGTTTTTCTTAAGCCGGGTAGCGGTAAAATCGTTATTAACCAACGTAGCCTCGAAGTTTACTTCGGTCGTGAAACTGCCCGTATGGTAGTGAATCAACCGCTGGAACTGGTAGACATGGTTACCAAGTTTGACATGTACATCACTGTTAAAGGTGGTGGTATTTCAGGTCAGGCTGGCGCTATCCGTCACGGTATCACCCGTGCACTGATGGAATATGACGAGTCTCTACGTGGTGAACTGCGTAAAGCTGGCTTCGTAACGCGTGATGCGCGTGAAGTTGAGCGTAAGAAAGTGGGTCTGCGTAAAGCACGTCGTCGTCCACAGTTCTCCAAGCGTTAATTTTTTGCCTTTATGGCAGCAGATTAATGGTAAAAACCCGGTGTCTCACCGGGTTTTTTTATTGATATAAAACAAAATAAATAGCTGAAAAACACACTTCCACCATTTTATTCATTATATTTTTACCGCTAAGCTGTTGTCTGATAGACAATTGTTGATGAAATCGCAGCAGCATCCCCACAAAACATGCAAAATCTGGTAAACTATCACCCACTTTTGTGCCTGTTCGGCGAACTGTTGGCGTCCGTGTATCTCCCTGGCTGAATTATTCTCTCGACCAAGGCTTATTTACGGCAGCAACTACCTTGATTGCGAACCGGCGGTAAAACGACTCAGGATAGCAACGTCACCGTGGGCTATTCGCATTGTTTTCTAGATAATCTTGGAGGTTTTCATGGCTGTCGCTGCCAACAAACGTTCGGTAATGACGCTGTTTTCCGGCCCGACCGACATTTTTAGCCATCAAGTACGTATCGTACTGGCGGAGAAAGGTGTCAGTGTTGAGATTGAGCAGGTTGAAGCTGATAATCTGCCGCAGGACCTGATTGACCTCAATCCTTACCGTACAGTTCCTACTTTGGTCGACCGCGAGCTGACTCTGTATGAATCCCGTATCATCATGGAATATTTGGATGAGCGTTTTCCTCACCCACCATTGATGCCGGTATACCCTGTTGCACGTGGTAGCAGCCGCTTGATGATGCACCGTATTGAGCATGACTGGTATTCCCTGCTGCACAAAATCGAGCAAGGTAATGCACAGGAAGCAGAAGCTGCACGTAAACAGTTGCGTGAAGAACTGCTGTCCATCGCTCCAGTATTTAATGAAGCACCTTACTTCATGAGCGAAGAATTCAGTCTGGTTGATTGCTACCTGGCTCCGTTGCTGTGGCGTTTGCCAGAATTAGGCATTGAATTCACCGGTGCGGGTTCTAAAGAGCTGAAAGGCTATATGACTCGAGTATTTGAGCGTGATGCATTCCTGGCTTCTCTGACTGAAGCTGAACGTGAAATGCGCCTGCAAACACGGGGTTAATTTTTATGGCGACGTCTGATATGTCTCCGCGCCGTCCTTACCTGTTGCGCGCATTCTATGAGTGGTTGATTGATAATCAACTGACTCCACATCTGGTCGTGGATGTCACCCAGCCGGGTGTCTCGGTGCCAATGGAGTTCGCCCGTGATGGGCAAATTGTATTGAATGTGGCGCCGCGTGCCGTGGCTAATCTGGAATTGGGTAATGAAGGCGTGAGTTTCAACGCCCGTTTTGGTGGTATTCCATGTGAAGTTACTGTCCCTATGGGGGCGGTGATGGCAATCTATGCGCGTGAAAATGGTTCTGGAACTATGTTTGAACCTGAAGAAGCTTACGATTCTGATGCAGATGGTAATTTTGTCGGCATGGAAGAGGAAGATGACGAGACTACACCGACAGAAAATTTGATGTTGGTAACGGATGATACTCAGGCGCCACAAGGTGATGGTGGCTCACCAGATGATGAACCGCCGCAACCGCCACGTAGTGGTGGTCGTCCAGCATTGCGTGTGGTTAAGTAGTCGCCTTCATTTCTTGAGCAAATAGACTGTTTTTTGGACAAACAATCAGGGCGGCTTTGGCCGCCCTGATTCGTACTGTTACCATTAAGATAACTTTCTCAATTCGGCCAGGCAGCTATCACGCTGGCTCATCATGTCACTATTTCTGATAGTTGACAGAGTATGAGTGGCGCGCTGTTGGAAACTGGCTTTTGCAGCACTGTCTTTAGCATCGGCTGGTGCAGTACAAATCTCTGATAATGTAAGTGTTTTACTGTCACTTACTGCTTTTAGTACTGCGGCTGGATTATAAATCAGCGCCGAAGAGAGGGCTGATTTTATTCCCGCAGTGAAACTCGCATTACCACCATTGGCCAGTTTAGGGGCCATAGCAATCCAGTTATCATCACCCAGCTTGATATTATTCTCGACCGCAGGTAATTGCCCCGCTTTTGCCAGTTCCGCCACCACAGCCCGAGCACCTCGAGCCTCAATATTATAGCCAACTTCTTGATAATTAAGTGACATTGCTAATGCACTGCCGCTGATAGCCAGCAAACCGCCAGCAATGAAAAGTAAGTGAGATTTCATAACAGATGATCCTTTCTTTAAAACAAGGCGTAACAATGTGTATAAGAAAATAGCTGTGTCGGGCCGGGAAGTGTTGGCCCATAAAGTATAAATAAATCTAAACTCGGCCCTTACTATAGCGCTTCATGGTCAAAATGCTGCAAATAAGGCGGGCTGAGATTGTTACAAAATCTTGAGTGAATGACGTTGCGCGCGAAAAAAACACAATAAAAAGGGCTGGATAACCAGCCCCTGATGTTTTTAGATGTATATGACAGGATTTTTGGTATCAGACTTCCAAATAATTCATAATACCTTCTGCTGCTTTGCGGCCTTCAGCAATGGCGGTCACGACTAAATCAGAGCCACGAACTATATCACCACCGGCAAAGATTTTTGGGTTGCTGGTCTGGAAAGCATTATCAGTGCGCTCTGGTGCCACAACACGGCCTTGTTTATCCAATGCTACGTCATGAGCGGCCAACCATTCCATGCTGTGCGGGCGGAAGCCAAACGCCATAACCACAGCATCTGCTGGCAGAACATGTTCTGAGCCTGGGATCTGCTCAGCCATGCGACGCCCCTGTGCATCTGGCGCACCCAGTTGGGTTCGAACCATCTTCACACCACAGACTTTGCCGTTACTGTTCACTTCGATGCTCAAAGGTTGCAGGTTGAATTTAAATTCAACCCCTTCCTCACGTGCGTTTTTCACTTCCCGCTTGGAACCCGGCATGTTGGCTTCATCACGGCGATAGGCACAAACTACGTCAGTTGCCCCTTGGCGAATGGAAGAACGTACACAGTCCATCGCAGTATCACCACCACCCAGCACCACGACACGTTTACCTTGCATATTGATATAAGGCTCGTGAGGTGCAGCGTCGTAACCCATCAGCTGCTTGGTATTGGCGATCAGGAATGGCAGCGCATCATATACTCCAGATGCATCTTCGTTTTCCAGGCCACCACGCATGGATTGGTAAGTACCCACACCGAGGAATACTGCGTCATACTCTTGCAACAGCACATCCATAGTGATGTCTTTGCCGACTTCGGTATTCAATTGGAATTCAATCCCCATCTCGGAAAAGATTTTGCGGCGCTTAATCATCACTTCTTTTTCCAGCTTAAAGGCCGGAATACCAAAGGTTAGCAAACCGCCAATCTCTGGATGACGGTCAAACACTACCGCTTGTACACCGTTACGCGCCAGTACATCGGCACAGGCCAGCCCGGCAGGGCCAGCGCCAATCACCGCCACACGTTTACCAGTCGGGTGAACATGAGACATATCAGGTTTCCAGCCCATCTCAATGGCTTTGTCACTGATATAGCGCTCGATGTTACCGATGGTCACCGCGCCGAACTCGTCATTCAGGGTACAAGACCCTTCACACAAGCGGTCTTGCGGGCATACGCGGCCACACACTTCTGGCAAGCTATTGGTTTGATGAGCAAGATCCGCAGCTTCCATAATTCGCCCTTCGTTGGCCAGTTTCAGCCAGTTAGGGATGTAGTTATGCACCGGGCATTTCCATTCGCAATAGGGGTTACCGCACGACAAACAGCGGTCTGCCTGGGCTTTAGCCTGTGTTTCCGAGAATGGCTCGTAAATCTCAACAAATTCAATTTTACGGATCTTCAGCGGCTTTTTCGGCGGATCTACGCGCTGTAGGTCGATAAACTGATAAACATTCTGACTCATTTCAACCCCTTACTGCGCTTGAACCCGCAGCTCAGCTGCGGAACGGCTACGGTGGCCCAACAGTGCTTTCACATCGCTGGATTTCGGTTTAACCAAAGCAAACTTGGTCACCCATTCCGGCCAGTTAGCCAGAATTTCTTCACCACGGCTAGAACCCGTCAACTGCACATGCTCAGTGATCAGGCCGCGCAGATGCTCTTCATGGATTGCCAATTGATCAACATCCAGAACTTCAACCAGCTCAGGGTTAACACGTTTACGGAATTCACCATCTTCATCAAGGACATAAGCGAAACCACCGGTCATACCTGCACCGAAGTTGATCCCGGTACGCCCCAGCACGCAAACAATCCCACCCGTCATATATTCACAACCGTTATCGCCGATACCTTCCACGACGGTAATCGCCCCGGAGTTACGTACCGCGAAACGCTCACCGGCACGACCAGCAGCGAACAACTTGCCGCCAGTGGCACCATATAGGCAAGTGTTGCCGACAATGCTGGCTTCGTGGCTGCGGAAATTGGAACCGACTGGAGGGCGCACCGCAATGCGGCCACCGGCCATGCCTTTACCGACATAGTCATTGGCATCGCCTGTTAGGGTCAGCTCAACGCCACCGGCATTCCACACCCCAAAGCTCTGACCGGCAGTACCGGAGAAGTAGGCTTTGATAGGATCGGTTGCCAGCCCCTGGTCGCCATGCTTGGTGGCAATCGCGCCGGATAACGCGGCACCCACGGAACGGTCGGTGTTGCGGATATCAAAGTAAAACGTCTTGCTCTGTTTAGCTTCAATATACGGCTCGGCTTGCGCCAACAACTCTTTGTTCAATAAGCCTTTATCGAACGGTGGATTATTTTCGGTGCAATACAGCGCTTTGCCTGGATGTGGCGTTGCTGTTTTCAGCATTGGCGACAGATCCAGTTTGTTTTGTTTGGCTGAGATGCCATCAAGTTCCAACAGCATGTCGGTACGGCCAATCAAATCAACCAGTTGGCTCACACCCAGCTCAGCCATGATTTCACGGGTTTCACGGGCAATAAACTGGAAGTAGTTCACCACACGTTCAGGCAAGCCGTGATAATGGTCGCGTCGCAATTTCTCATCTTGGGTCGCTACACCTGTTGCGCAGTTATTCAGGTGGCAAATACGTAAGTATTTACAACCCAGCGCCACCATAGGGCCAGTACCGAAACCGAAGCTTTCTGCCCCCAGAATCGCCGCTTTAACAATATCAACGCCAGTTTTCAGACCACCATCCACTTGCAGGCGGATTTTATGGCGCAGGCCGTTGGCAACCAGTGCCTGTTGGGTTTCCACCAGCCCCAGTTCCCACGGGCAACCCGCATATTTCACTGAGGACAGCGGACTGGCACCGGTACCACCGTCGTATCCTGCAATAGTAATCAGGTCGGCATAGGCTTTTGCCACACCGGTGGCAATGGTGCCAACACCGGGTTCAGAAACCAGTTTCACCGAAATCATTGCTTTCGGGTTGACCTGTTTCAAGTCGAAAATCAGCTGTGCCAAGTCTTCGATTGAATAAATATCATGGTGCGGTGGTGGGGAAATCAAGGTCACACCTGGCACGGAATAACGCAGTTTGGCGATATACGGCGTGACTTTATCACCCGGTAATTGGCCGCCTTCACCCGGTTTTGCACCTTGCGCTACTTTGATTTGGATAACATCAGCATTCACCAAATACGCCGGTGTGACACCGAAACGGCCTGATGCTACCTGCTTGATACGGGACACCTTATTGGTGCCGTAACGCGCGGGGTCTTCGCCGCCCTCACCGGAGTTGGAGAACCCGCCGAGGCTATTCATAGCGATGGCTAATGATTCATGGGCTTCCGGGCTGAGTGCGCCGATAGACATGGCGGCAGTATCAAAGCGCTTAAACAAAGATTCAGCCGGTTCAACCTGATCCACTGGGATCGGGGTGCCTTGCGGTTTGATGGCCAGCAGATCGCGCAATGTGGCGATCGGGCGCTCATTCACCAGTTTGGCGTAAATCTGATAATCACTGTATTCGCCGCTGTGCACCGCAGTTTGTAAGGTGCTGACCACATCCGGGTTATACGCATGGTATTCGCCGTTGTGGACAAACTTCAGTAATCCGCCCTGATCCAGTGGCTTGCGTTTCAGCCAGGCACGTTTGGACAGATTCTGTAAATCCTGTTGGAAATCACTGAAACTGGCTCCGCCGATGCGGCTAACCACGCCCTGGAAACACAGGTTGGTCAGGTCACGATGCAGGCCAACGGCTTCAAACAGTTTGGCGCAACGGTATGATGCCACGGTTGAAATGCCCATTTTGGACATGATTTTGTACAGCCCTTTATTGATACCGTTACGATAGTTCAGCATCACATCGCGATACTTCTTATCAATAGCTTGGGTATCAACCAATTTAGCCAGTGATTCATAAGCTAAATAAGGGTAAATCGCAGTAGCACCAAAACCGAGCAATACCGCGAAGTGATGTGGGTCGCGGGCGCTGGCGGTTTCAACAATAATGTTGGCATCGCAACGCAGGTTTTTTTCTACCAGGCGAGTCTGGATAGCACCCACTGCCATAGGAGCCGGAACCGGCAAGCGGTTAGGTGCAATGGCACGGTCTGATAGCACCAGCATTACGGCACCATCACGCACTTTGCGCTCAGCCTCTTCGCACAAGGCCAAAACCGCTTGTTCCAGATCAGTTTCTGCGGGGGCAAAGGTTAGATCCAGCCGATCAGCGCGGTAGTGTTCGCCTTCCAACGTGGTTAACTGCTGGAAGTCAGAGAACAGCAAGATCGGTGATTTAAAGCTCAGACGGTGCGCCTGACCTTCAGCTTCGCAGAACACGTTCATTTCACGGCCAATACTGGTCGCCAGCGACATCACGTGTGCTTCACGCAGCGGATCGATTGGCGGGTTAGTGACCTGCGCAAATTGCTGGCGGAAGTAATCGTAAATAATACGCGGGCCGCTGGAAAGCACGGCAAATGGGGTGTCATCACCCATTGAACCTGTCGCTTCCTGACCAATTTCACCCAGCACGCGGATGACTTGATCCAGCTCTTCGCTGCTGTAACCGAATTGCTTTTGATAGGTTTCGAGCTGTGAGTCATCTAACTGGCGGCTACCTACCTGATCTTCTGGCAGATCTTCAAACGGCACCAGGCGCTTAACGTTCTTCTCCATCCACTCTTTATACGGATGGCGGCTTTTCAGATCGTTATCTGTTTCGGCGGAATGCAAGATCTTGCCGCTGCGGGTGTCGATAACCATCAGTTCGCCGGGGCCAACACGGCCTTTCTCCACCACTTCATCGGGCTGGTAATCCCAGATACCGACTTCAGAAGCGCAGGTGATGAGTTTATCTTTGGTGATGACATAGCGCGCAGGGCGCAGGCCATTACGGTCAAGGTTACAGGCAGCATAGCGGCCATCTGACATCACAATCCCGGCCGGGCCATCCCAAGGCTCCATATGCATGGAGTTGAAGTCAAAGAAGGCGCGCAGGTCAGTATCCATATCCGGGTTGTTCTGCCAGGCCGGTGGCACTAACAGGCGCATAGCACGAATCAAGTCCATCCCGCCGCTGAGGAACAACTCCAGCATGTTATCCAGTGAACTGGAGTCCGAGCCGGTCTCATTGACGAAAGGGGCCGCATCCTGCAAATCGGGGATTAATGGCGTTTTGAATTTGTAAGCGCGTGCCCGCGCCCATTGGCGGTTACCGGCGATAGTGTTGATTTCGCCATTGTGCGCCAGATAGCGGAATGGCTGAGCCAGTGGCCAGCGTGGCACGGTGTTGGTTGAGAAGCGCTGATGGAACAGGCAGATAGCCGATTCCATGCGCAGATCAGCCAAATCAAGATAAAAACGCGGCAGATCCGCAGGCATACATAAGCCTTTATAGATCGTGACCAGGTTTGAGAAACTACACACGTAGAAATCTTTGTCGTTTGCAATGCGTTTCTCAATACGGCGACGTGCCACAAACAGGCGACGTTCCATATCACGTGGACGCCAGCCCGCAGGGGCGTTCACAAAAATTTGTTCAATCCGAGGCAGGGAGGAGAGGGCGATTTCACCAAGAACATCTGGGTTGGTCGGCACTTCACGCCAGCCGATAATCGACAGCGTTTCGTTTTGCAATTCTTCTTCTACAATGCGGCGGCTTGCCTTGGCGAGTTCTTCGTCCTGACTGAGAAACATCATGCCGACGGCATAGTTTTTGGCCAAACGCCATCCGCGTTCTTCTGCGACCATCCGGAAAAAACGATCCGGTTTTTGTAATAGCAGGCCACAGCCGTCGCCGGTTTTGCCATCAGCAAGTATCGCGCCACGGTGTTGCATGCGGGCCAGTGCGTGTATTGCGGTACGCACGACCTTATGGCTAGGTTCGCCTTCTATGTGGGCGATTAGGCCGAAACCACAGTTGTCCCTCTCAAGGGATTTATCGTACAACATATCAGTGAACCTCCCCAGGCTCTGCGAGACTCTCACAAACCGACTCCAGAAGGCCATCTCGACATCAGGCGGGCTGGGCTGACAGGCGCGTATTTCGCGGCAAATCTGCTTTTCCGCCCTCCGGCAATGGCCTCTTGTGACGGTTCTCACAAGTGGTATAAGACTTGTTTTAAGAGGGAGTCTTAAATTACTGCATAATTATGACTAGACGTTTGCCCGTCTAGAAAGCTTCCAGCGGACTTCCAACTTAGCGAGAAAGAATACTCAGGTCAAATATAGGCTTAAGAACTATCTTTAAGGTAATAAAGAGGTTTATAACAATGAAAAATATGAATTTATTGGCATTTTTTCATGCTGCGATGCTTCATGAGATTGGTGCTAAAGTGTGAGCTGTCTCACTATAGTGCAATCGACAAATCTCTGCACCATGCTAGTGCTGGCGGGGATTGTAGAGTAATATTCCGCATTGTATGTATTTTCTGGTGTTTAACACTATTTTTCACTGAATTGTAATAGAAGCATTCAGAACAGAGCGGAAATAAGAAAATTTAATCATCGGTCAAGTGATTTTATTTGCATTTATAATGAATGGTTATGCGCAGCTGCACCCAAGGGCTTGGGAGTTGATCTCTGTCATCGCGAATTATATCGCTAGCGGGTAGCCTAAAGCTCTTTTTTGACAGGCAGTGCCAAGATTATGCAGTTGCAGCAATTAGTCAATATGTTTGGTGCGGATTTACAGCGCCGCTATGGTGAAAAAATTCATAAACTGACGCTACACGGCGGGTTTAGCTGTCCTAATCGTGACGGAACCCTTGGCCGTGGTGGCTGCACTTTTTGTAATGTGGCTTCATTTGCTGATGAACAAATGCAGCAACAGGGCATTGCGCAGCAATTGGCGGAGCAAGCTAAAAAAGCCAATCGGGCAAAACGCTACCTGGCTTACTTCCAGGCCTATACCAGTACTTATGCAGAGGTCAATGCGCTGGCGGTGATGTATGAGCAAGCTTTGGCTGAAGCTGATATTGTCGGCTTGTGTGTGGGAACCCGGCCCGATTGTGTGCCGGACGCGGTATTGGATTTATTAAGTGGCTATCACCAGCAAGGTTATGAAGTTTGGCTAGAGCTGGGGTTACAGACCGCCAATGATAAAACACTCAAACGTATTAACCGTGGTCATGATTTTGCCTGCTACCAACAAACAGCCCGTCGCGCCCGTGCCCGAGGGCTGAAAGTGTGCTGTCATTTGATTGTCGGCCTACCCGGTGAGGAGCAGGCGCAGTGCATGGAAACACTGGAGAAAGTGGTGGTCACTGGTGTTGATGGGATAAAACTGCATCCACTGCATATCGTCGAGGGCAGTATTATGGCCAAAGCATGGCGCGCGGGGCGTTTGTCGGAACTGGCGTTGGAAGATTATGTGCTCACCGCCGGTGAAATGATCCGCCATACTCCTGCTGACATTGTCTATCACCGGATTTCTGCCAGCGCCCGCAGGCCAACGCTACTTGCGCCATTGTGGTGCGCAAATCGCTGGACCGGTATGAATGAGTTGAATAATTATATGCTGGCCCATGGCGGGCAGGCCTCTGCTTTATGACCGGCTACTGCGCGTCACCATACTGAGATTGTGCAGTGCTCAAAATCCTCACGTACTGCGTGTACGCTCCGGTTTTTCCGCGCTGTACGCACTCCGTCTGGCGTAGCTCGCTACGCCGTAAGTTTTGACCCCCCACCTTATTTTGGCTATGCCTACTGTTTATTGGCAGATAATCAGTTTGTTCCCCCAATCTCTCATTGTGATTTGCAATCTTTTCCACACTTCTGAGCAACCTGGCTTATCTATTTGTAGTTTTACGGTATGATTTATCAGATAAACACAGACAGGGGTTGCTATGAAGCAAATCAGGGTATTAGCCCAGTACTACGTTGATTTAATGGTTAAGTTAGGGCTGGTTCGCTTCTCACTGCTGCTGGCATCTGTGCTGGTGTTACTGGCCATGGTGGTTCAGATGGCGGTGACATTTGTATTGAGTGGCTCGGTGGAAACCCTCGATCTGGTGCGTTCTATTTTCTTTGGTTTGCTGATAACCCCGTGGGCGGTGTATTTCCTGTCGGTGGTGGTGGAGCAACTGGAAGAGTCGCGCCAGCGCTTATCCCGGTTGGTTGATAAGCTTGAAGTGATGCGTTATCGCGATTTGGAGCTGAATAAGCAACTGACGGAAAATATTGCTCAACTCAATCAGGAAATTGTCGAACGTGAAAAAGCTGAGAAAGCTCACCTGCAAGTGGTCGACAAACTGAAAGAAGAGATGGGCCACCGTGAGCAGGCACAGGTCGAATTAGGGCAACAGTCGGCCTTATTGCGCTCTTTTTTGGATGCTTCACCGGATTTGGTTTATTACCGTAACGAAGATAATGAGTTCTCCGGCTGTAACCGGGTGATGGAACTACTGACCGGCAAAAGTGAGAAACAGTTGGTCGGCTTGACCCCTAAAGATGTCTATGCGCCGGACATCGCTGAAAAAGTCATGGAAACCGATGAGAAAGTTTTCCGTCACAACGTTTCTCTGACTTATGAGCAGTGGTTGGTGTATCCCGATGGGCGTAAAGCCTGTTTTGAATTGCGAAAAGTGCCGTTTTATGACCGAGTCGGTAAACGACATGGGTTGATGGGGTTTGGGCGCGATATAACTGAGCGTAAGCGCTATCAGGATGCGCTGGAGAATGCCAGTAGGGATAAGACGACTTTCATCTCAACTATCAGCCATGAGCTGCGGACGCCGCTTAATGGCATTGTGGGCCTAAGCCGTATCCTGTTAGATACCGAATTAGACAGCGAACAACTGAAATACCTGAAAACCATTCACGTCAGTGCTATCACTCTCGGCAATATCTTCAACGATATCATTGAAATGGATAAGTTGGAGCGACGTAAAGTTCAGTTGGATAACCAACCAATTGATTTTACGGGTTTTATGGCGGATTTGGAAAACCTTTCTGGCCTGTTGGTGCAGCCGAAAGGGCTGAAGTTCATTATGGAACCGCAGTTGCCATTGCCGGAGAAAGTGATTACCGATGGCACCCGCTTGCGTCAGATTTTATGGAACTTAATCGGCAACGCAGTGAAGTTTACCCAGCAAGGTGAAATTGTGGTGCGGGTTCGCCGTGAGAGTAATGACCGCTTGATTTTCGAAGTGGAAGATTCCGGCATGGGGATCCCTGAAGACGAGCAAGACAAGATTTTCGCCATGTATTATCAGGTAAAAGACAGTAATGGCGGCCGTCCGGCAACCGGCACCGGCATTGGGCTGGCGGTGTCTAAACGTCTGGCACAGAGCATGGGCGGCGATATTACGGTGAAAAGTGTCCAAGGGGCCGGTTCATGCTTTACCCTGACCATTAAAGCACCCGCCGTGCAGGCCGCGTCTAGCGCCCCATCAGGCGACGATACACCGCTCCCAGCTCTTCACATATTACTGGTGGAGGATATCGAGCTGAATGTCATTGTTGCGCGCTCGGTGTTGGAAAAACTGGGCAACAGTGTCGAGGTGGCAATGAATGGCCATGATGCACTGGCTATGTTCAAACCTGATGATTTTGATTTAGTGCTGTTGGATATTCAATTGCCAGATATGAGTGGGTTGGATATCGCTCGCCAAATTAGGGCTGATTATGGGCAGCAATCCTTACCGCCATTGGTGGCCTTGACGGCTAACGTGCTTAAAGACAAAAAAGAATATTTAGATGCTGGGATGGATGATGTGCTGAGTAAGCCGTTATCAGTTCCTGCGCTCACGGCCATGATTAAGCAATTCTGGGATCATAAGCCTTCTTCTGCCGCTAAAAAACAGGAACACATTGTGATGCAAACCCATGAATCGTTACTTGATACTGCCATGCTGGAACAATACATCGATTTGGTTGGTCCACAATTAATTCATCAAAGTCTGGAAATGTTTGAACAAATGATGCCGAGCTATTTGGCGGTATTGGATTCAAACATGACGGCGCGAGATCAAAAGGGTATTACGGAGGAAGCGCATAAAATTAAAGGGGCGGCCGGCTCCGTTGGCTTGCGCCATATCCAGCAACTTGCACAGCAAATTCAAACCCCGACACTGCCAGCATGGTGGGACAACGTACAAGATTGGGTCGATGAATTAAAATCAGAATGGCGTAATGATGTTCAGGTATTACGTGAGTGGGCAGCTGAAGCTGAAAAAAAATAACCCCGACCGAGGCCGGGGTGCGCGAATACTGCGCCAACACCAGGGAAATCGTCAACCTGCAATACCCGTCATACTTCAAGTTGCATGTGCGTTGGCTGCCTTCGTTCACCCCAGTCACTTACTGGTCGTTGACCTTAAAGTAAGTAGACTCTTGGGGATTCGCTCAGTTGCCGCCTTCCTGTAACTCGAATTATTTAGGATGTAATAATTTCGATTTCGAGTGAATTTGCAGGTTGTTAGGATTCTTCCATACATCATACAAGCAATAACATAGCAAATGTAAGCGCTCTTGTTACAAGATTCATTAAAATATGTGATAGAGATACGTCTTTGTCACTAGAACGAGTTAAGCAATTGACAGCGTGAGAAAAGGAGAGATGTGATGAAAACAGTCGGTGTAGTGCTTAGCGGGTGTGGTGTTTTAGATGGCACAGAGATACATGAGTCTGTCTTAACTATATTAGCATTGGATCGTGCTGGAGCACGTATTGCATTCTTTGCACCAGATAAGCCACAACTACATGTTATTAATCACCTTTCTGGTGAAGAATCCACCGAGCAGCGGAATGTTTTAGTGGAGTCAGCGCGTATTGCCCGTAGCCTGATAAAGCCGCTTTCTGTAGCCAATTCAGAGGACTTGGATGCCCTTATTGTCCCTGGTGGCTTTGGGGCAGCGAAGAATCTCAGCGATTTCGCTATTAAGGGTTCTGAATGTGCTATAGATCCGGATTTAGTTAAGCTAACTCAATCAATGCATAAGGCGAACAAACCAATTGGGTTTATGTGTATTTCTCCCGTTATGCTACCGAAGCTATTGGGTAAGCCTGTTCGTCTGACCATTGGTAACGATCCCGATACCATTGAGGCGGTTGAAATTATGGGGGGCGAGCATATTATTTGCCCTGCTGATGACGTAGTGGTCGATGCAGAGAATAAAGTGGTCACAACACCTGCTTACATGTTGGCGGCATCAATTTCTGAAGCAGCAAAAGGAATTGATAAGCTGGTGGCGAAGGTGCTGGATTTAACCGAATGATTTCAGTCCGCCGTGGATTAAATTGGCTTTGGTATTGGGGAAAACGGGCTGTCATTGGCATTGTTGCCCTGTGGTTGGCCGGTATTTTGATTTTTGCTTTCCTGCCGGTTCCGTTTTCCATGGTCATGATTGAAAGGCAACTCGGTGCCTGGTTGACCGGTGATTTTTCGTACGTCGCCCACTCTGATTGGGTGCCGATGGATGAGATTTCACCTTACATGGCGCTGGCGGTGATGGCTGCGGAAGATCAAAAATTCCCCGAGCATTGGGGCTTTGATGTCGGTGCTATAGAATCAGCGTTAGCCCATAATCAGCGCAACCAAAACCGTATCCGCGGTGCTTCGACTTTATCGCAACAAACTGCCAAAAATCTGTTCCTGTGGGATGGCCGTAGCTGGGTACGCAAAGGGCTGGAAGTCGGATTGACCGCCGGTATTGAGTTGGTGTGGACCAAGCGGCGTATTCTGACGGTTTATCTGAATATTGCGGAGTTTGGTGACGGTATTTTTGGCGTAGAAGCGGCGGCTCGCCATTTCTTCAATAAACCGGCCAGTAAATTGAGCGCATCAGAAGCCGCTCTATTAGCAGCAGTTTTACCCAATCCACTGCGTTTTAAGGCGAATGCGCCATCCGGTTATGTGATTTCCCGCCAACAGTGGATTTTGCGCCAAATGCGGCAATTGGGTGGGAAAGACTTCATACAGGCGAATGATTTAGATTAATGGTTTGATGTTTGGGATAGCTAAAAATGGGCCTGGATTTCTCCCGGCCCATAATAGGGTTGCTCTTTCTAACCAATTGATTATTTTACAATAGTAAATGCAGTGGTCACATGCTTAACGCCACTGACCTGGCTGGCTATCTGAGCGGCTGATTGCCCTTCTTGCTGAGTCACCAGACCCAAAAGGAACACTTCGCCATTCTCTGTGGTCACTTTTACATTGGAGGATTTAACCGAGTCTGCAGTCAGTAACTGTGACCGGACTTTGGTGGTAATCCAGGTATCCATTGATGCAGTAGTCAGATCGACCGGTTTACCCAAGCGCATTTCGTTATACACTTCAGTTGCACCATCAACACCGGCCGCAATTTGCTTGGCGCGGTTAGACAGCTCAGCAGTTGGCGATTGCCCGGTCAGCAAAACTTTCCCTTGATAAGCGGTCACAACAAAACGTGTTTGGCTCTTTATCTGCTGATCTTTGCTCAGCGCGTTGACGACTCTGGCTTCAAGTGTGCCATCATCTACCTGAGTGCCGACAGAACGAGGGTCTGTGGCAGATTTAGTTGCAACGGCCGCACTGCCAACTACGACAGCACCGACACAACCTTGTAATAGCAGGGCGCTGAATAGCATGGCAAAAATATAACCAACCTTCATTCGTGCTCCTTTAATCGTCCTGATGGGGAAATAGAGTGTTATCAATTAAGTCACACAAGCAATTCACTGTCAGCATGTGTAATTCTTGAACCCGGGCGCTACGGTGCGAAGGTATGCGGATTTCCACATCCTGCGGACCTAACAGGCCAGCCAGTTCACCACCATCATAACCTGTAAGTGCAACTATGGTCATATCACGGGTGACTGCTGCTTCTACCGCTTTCACAATATCACGGCTATTACCACGAGTGGAAATTGCGAGCAAAACATCACCGGCATGACCCAGCGCACGCACCTGTTTGGCATACACTTCATCATGCAAACGGTCATTGGCGATGGCTGTCAGCACAACATTATCAGCATTCAATGCTATTGCAGGCAGGCTTGGTCGTTCTGTTTCAAAACGGTTTATCATGCTGGCTGCAAAGTGTTGTGCGTTAGCCGCAGAAGTCCCATTACCGCAGCAGAGAATTTTATTGCCGTTGAGCAGTGACTGAACCAACGTCATTGCTGCACGGGATATGGCGTCAGGCAGTGCCTCAGCCGCGGCAATCTGGGTTTGAATACTTTCTGTAAAGCAACCTTTGATTCTATCCAGCACGTTGATTT
This sequence comes from Yersinia enterocolitica subsp. enterocolitica, assembly GCF_901472495.1. Classification (NCBI taxonomy): domain Bacteria; kingdom Pseudomonadati; phylum Pseudomonadota; class Gammaproteobacteria; order Enterobacterales; family Yersiniaceae; genus Yersinia; species Yersinia enterocolitica. The sequence goes on along the minus strand of NZ_LR590469.1, from coordinate 2,742,326 downwards.
AACTCACTTAATATTTAAAACTCCGGTATAAAACCGGAGAGGAATCATCAATCCGCATTGAAAGCGTTTGGTAGCCATTCTAGCTCGCTACCAGTGATGGCAAAAACATCAAAACGGCACGGTGTAGTGGCAAAACAGGCGTTTCGCTGCGCCAGCCAAATGGTAGCGGCCCGGAGTAGCCGTTGTTGTTTGCTGTAAGTGACACTGGCGGCAGCGCCACCGAATAGTGCATTGCGACGAAAGCGTACTTCAACAAATACCCAGGTATCGCCATCGCGCATGATAAGGTCAATTTCACCATTTTGATAGGTGACATTTGCTGCCTTAAACACTAAACCTGCCCGCTCAAGATAGTGGCGGGCTTGGTTTTCGTAGTGTGTGCCAGTATCCCTGTGACTCATATTCCCTTCGTCCTTGAAGTTGCAGGGTTGTTAGCTACATTCACTCACCCGAATCATCTTATGCCGCCGGTACTACCATGCCTTGACGGTATTGCAGCCAAGGCAATTTACGGGTGATAACACAATCGGCTGATGCGGTTAAATCACCGGTAGTTCCGCTCACCTGGAAACCAGGAATTTGGCGCATTTCAGCAAAATGATTCGATAATGTCCACGCATCAATGCCCATGGCATACAAACGTACCAGTGAATAGTCGTTGGCAAATTTGGCCGCCGCTTGCTGCATCAGCGCGGGATTCGCCCCTGCCATCAATGGGATATCACTAAACTGAATACCTTCCATTTCCAGCCGGTAATCTGGGCCAGCACCTGCCTGATAGCTGCGTGAGCTGGCAAACAGCGCTGGTTTGCTGCGTGTGCTGGTCGCCATATCAATCATCGGCTTAATCAGTGTCAACTCAGCAGGTGTTGCAATGATGTACACCGCATCAATATTACCGCCAGCAGATGTTGAAACCACTGGTGCATCGACCGGCGGTGCAGGAATGGTCAGGCCAGCAATGGTGACTGATGCAGGTGCTGCGGCAGGTGCGCTTGAAACACTCACCGGTTGGCCAGTCAGACGGATGCCTGCACCACTGTTAATGGCTTGTTTCAACTCAGCAGTAGAGCCGAAGTTTTGTTGCAATACCGTCTGCCCACCTTGTTTCTGCCACTCTTCTGCGAAGGCTTTGGCAACGCGATCACCAAAGGCACCACGCGGGGTTAGCAACAATGGCATTCTCTTTTCCTGGCTCCACAAATGATGCGCTGCATCGCGAGCTTCATCTTCTGGAGACAGGGCGAAGTAACAGATATTCGGGCTGTTAGTGCTAACTTCCGGCTGATTCAGCGCCAGAATATTCAGGGTACTGGGGGTTGTACTCAGTTGTTCCACTTCAGCTTTCAGCAGTGGGCCGACAACCAATGTGGCACCATCTTGCTGGGCTTGTGCCAACAAAGCAGCCACTGGCTGAGTAGTGGTATCGTAGATTTTTACCTGTGCATTGCTGGTGGCAACAGGGGTTGCCACTGGCGCTGGCGTGGCAATATCAGTCACCGGTGTAGCAGTGGCATCAGTTGGTGTCGTGGTCGTTGCATCTGGTGTCACCGGAGCCGGGGTATTCACTGGTAAGCCATTTTGCGCGGCAGTAAAACCTTGTTGGATGGCATCAGCAAAGACTTGTGCCGAGCCACTTAATGGCAACAATAAGGCAATTTTCGCCGTAGATGCCTGGCTGAAGTTACTGATTTGCGTTAATGCCGTTGGCAAGTTTTTCGCCGCCGGATTTTGTGGATAACGATTTTGCCAATCTTTAATACCGGCTTTCAGCAGATCAGGGTCTTGCTTGTTATCCTGATATATATGCAGCAAATCCAGCCAGCCTTGCAGCACGTTTTCATCTGCATTAATGACAATATTATTCAATTCTTGTGGCGTGAGCTGCGCCAGCGCTTGCCAGGTGCCATCAATATTATCTTGATGTGCTTTATCTTTTAGCAAGGGTTCTTGAGCAATAAAGGCACGTATCAGCGGTAATGTTGCTTTACCCTGATTGGCGGCAATTTGTGCCTGATAGAAGCGAACCTGTTGGTTAGCTGAGAGCTGTGTTGCATCCAACTTGCCCAGAATATCGGCAGCCGCTGGATTATTTTTCTGGGCTACCAGTAGCTCTGCGGTCAGTAGCTGCTGTTCCTGGCGCTGGGTGTCACTCAGATTGGCGGGCAGAGTGCCGAGCTGTTCTGCCGCTTGCGGGAGTTTCCCTTCACGTAGCAGGGCACGAATGGCGAGTAATTGCCAGTCAGCCTTGTTATCATCACTGCTCTGTTGCAACTGTTGCAGATAATAGTCAGAGTTAGCGCTTGCTTCGTCCTGTATATTTGTGGGTGGCGGCGTCTGTGGTGCTCTGCCTGAACAAGCTGCCAGTATCAACGCAGCCAGAACAACAGGGACAAGCCCTGCTTTGGAACGAACGAATGTTGAGGAAAGCATACTGTATCCAGTGATGTTTTTTTCAAGATGCTCAATATTAAATCGGTAATTCGGATGAAACAATGAATCAACACGATCGAGCAGTGATTTCTGCATCTACGCTTTATGTGGTACCTACCCCCATCGGTAATTTAGGGGATATTACCCACCGGGCGTTAGAGGTACTGAAAGGCGTTGATTTGATTGCGGCAGAAGATACACGTCATACAGGGTTGCTGTTACAGCATTTCGCGATCAACGCCCGCCTGTTTGCACTTCATGACCATAACGAACAACAAAAAGCCGATCATTTACTGGCGAAACTGCAAGAAGGCCAGAGTATTGCGCTGGTTTCAGATGCAGGTACACCACTTATTAACGATCCGGGCTACCATTTGGTGCGCCGTTGCCGTGAAGCTGGCATCCGCGTTGTGCCATTACCAGGCGCTTGCGCGGCGATTACTGCACTCTCCGCCGCGGGTCTTGCCTCAGATCGTTTTTGCTACGAAGGCTTCCTGCCAGCGAAAACCAAAGGACGTAAGGATACTCTGCAAGCGCTGATTGAGGAACCTCGAACACTGATCTTCTACGAATCAACTCACCGCTTGTTGGAAAGTTTACGGGACATGGTAACCGTACTTGGCCCACAACGCTATGTGGTACTTGCCAGAGAACTGACCAAAACCTGGGAGTCTATCCACGGCGCGCCGGTTGGCGAGTTACTGGCTTGGGTTCAGGAAGAAGAAACCCGCCGTCGTGGCGAAATGGTGCTGATAGTCGAAGGCCATAAAGTGCAGGTTGATGATGCACTGCCTGCCGCCGCCTTACGCACTTTGGCGCTGTTGCAAAAAGAGCTGCCACTGAAGAAAGCCGCCGCGCTGGCTGCTGAAATCCACGGTGTGAAAAAGAATGCGCTGTATAAGTACGCACTTGAACAGCTAGATGGCGATCAAGTGCAACAGGAAGATGACATCCAGCGCTAATGTGACTATAATCCGCCGCGGAGTTGACCAGACAGTCGCCGCTTCGCTGCCGTCCCTTTCGGGGGAGACAGGTGAAGGGGAGGAAAGTCCGGGCTCCATAGGGCAGGGTGCCAGGTAACGCCTGGGAGGCGCAAGCCTACGACAAGTGCAACAGAGAGCAAACCGCCGATGGCCCACGCAAGTGGGATCAGGTAAGGGTGAAAGGGTGCGGTAAGAGCGCACCGCGCGGCTGGCAACAGTCCGTGGCACGGTAAACTCCACCCGGAGCAAGGCCAAATAGGGGTTCACATGGTACGGCCCGTACTGAACCCGGGTAGGCTGCTTGAGCCAGTGAGCGATTGCTGGCCTAGAGGAATGACTGTCCACGACAGAACCCGGCTTACCGGTCAACTCCACTCATTCCGCAAACCCCGCTTCGGCGGGGTTTTTGTTTATGTGATATATGGTTGAGAGGAATGACTGTCCACGACGCTTTTCACCAAAAGAAAGCGGCTTACCAGTCAACTCCACTCATTCCGCAAACCCCGCTTCGGCGGGGTTTTTGTTTATGTGATATATGGTTGAGAGGAATGACTGTCCACGACGCTTTTCACCAAAAGAAAGCGGCTTACCAGTCAACTCCACTCATTCCGCAAACTCCGCTTCGGCGGGGTTTTTGTTTATGTGATATATAGTTGAGAGGAATGACTGTCCACGACGCTTTTCACCAAAAGAAAGCGGCTTACCGGCCAACTCCACTCATTCCGCAAACCCCGCTTCGGCGCTGAGGGATCCCCAGTAAATCAGCGCTAATAAACCAACACCATACTTCGGTAGGTTCTGGCGAGGTGGTTAAGAACGGTATCCAGTGCCGTTCGCATTAAAATTAGCGGAGAGTGTCGCAAGATATTCTCCGCTAATGTCAAATAAGATATAACCCGTCGTGACTTAAGGCTGTTGGCCTGATACCTCAGATGTAATCCTTTATTTTCAGCGTGATAGCCCAGAAGCCACAGCACAATTGTGCTCAGTGTCGCCAGCAGGCTCAGCACCAGCATTCTTCCTGTTGAACGGCTGTAGCTAGCACGCAGGCCGAACCCGAAGCGTTCGCTTTTTTCATCCCGAAAGTTTTGCTCGATCTGCATTCGGCGACTGTATAACTTCATGACTTCTCTTGGTTTAAAGTCATTTGTGCTGCTGAAGAGCAGCCACGGTTCTGTTGCAGCGGAGCGCGCGTCTTTTATTTGTGCTGGTCTGGTTATGTCACAACGAGAGCGCTTATTTTTTCTTCCTTTTGATGTTTTTTTATGAAGATAAAAATGGCCGTCACACTGGGCATACACTGCGCGGGCAAGTGTTCCGGGGCCCAGATATTCCGGTTTACTGCTGGCCTGTAATTCCTGACGTTTGAACCAGTATTCGCCTTTGCTGCCTAGCCGCATTTGGGTATTGCCCCTGATACGCCCTATAAAATCCCATCCGAGTGATTTTATATGCCGGAACCAGGCATTCTGGAACCCCGCGTCAGTGACAATGATGACTCTGGCCTGCGAATTCACTGCACTGGCAAGAGCATTGAGGAAGTCTTTTTGTATCTGCGTATTTTGCTGTTTTTTTGATGGAACAACCCAACTTAATAAAGGTATCGATCGCCCGTCGCAGATAAGGCTGGCGCGAAGCACGTGATTCTCCTGAGACGGATAGCCACTCCAGTCAACGGCAATAACACAGAGAGAGAGTTTCCGTGTCAGCATCGAGATAATATTTTTAAAAATCAGAGGAATATCACGATGTAGTGATTCATTGCCCAGCAGACGATCAATACGCTTGATTTTATTTTTGACCTGAGCCGCACCGGGTAAATAACGTCCGATACTGGTCAGTGTCAGCGATGCGCCATTGATTAACGCAATGGTGGCATCGAGCAAAGCATTTTGTCGGTATTTGTGAAAGGGAGCTAAAGCATCACGGAAGAAGTTCTGACATACTTGGCGAGCAGGCATAGAGGTGATCTCATTGAATTGGTAGCACAATCAGTAGATCACAAAACTCTATGCCTGTCTTTTTTACCCGCCCATTACTGGGGATTCCTCAGCGCTTCGGCGGGGTTTTTGTTTATGTGATATATGGTTGAGAGGAATGACTGTCCACGACGCTTTTCACCAAAAGAAAGCGGCTTACCGGTCAACTCCACTCATTCCGCAAACTCCGCTTCGGCGGGGTTTTTGTTTGGATTTAGCGCTGATAACGCAAGGCGTCGACGAGCAACGAAAACGCAGTGGTATGTTGCCTGCGGCTGGGGTAATAAAGATAGTAACCGGGAAAAGGCTCACACCAATCTTCCAGCACGCGAATTAAGTTGCCACTGGCAATCTCCGCTTTCACGGCATCTTCTGGCACCATGGCCAGACCAAAGCCGATGACGGCGGCATCAATACGTTGTCGTATGCTATTGAACGTTAGCTGACCATCAACACGTACTTTTACCTCACGCCCTTCTTTTTCAAACTCCCAAGCATATAGGCCACCCATAGTTGGTAGGCGCATATTGATACAACGATGATGTTGTAAATCTGCTGGCGTGTTGGGGATGCCATATTTAGCCAAATAAGAAGGGGAGGCGACCACGGCCATACTCATATCTGGCCCAATCCGTACGGCGACCATATCCTTTGCGACCTGTTCTCCCAAGCGAATACCCGCGTCAAAACGGCCTGTTACAATGTCGGTTAAGGTATTGTCAACCGTGATTTCTACATTAATATCAGGGTATTCGGCGAGAAAGGATTTCAGCACCGGCCAGAGCACTGAATCGACAGCATGTTCACCGGCAGTGATACGAATATTTCCCGCAGGACGCGCCCGCATCTCACTCAGCGCATCCAGCTCGCTCTCAATTTCTGCCAAACGGGGTTCGAGGCTATTTGCCAACCTTTCGCCGGCTTCTGTTGGGGCAACACTGCGGGTGGTGCGGGTCAGCAAGCGCAACTCAAGGCGCTCCTCCAGCCCACGAATTGAGTGACTCAAGGCGGATTGGGAAACCCCCAGTTTTGCCGCAGCCTTGGTAAAGCTACGCTCTCTGGCGACCATAAGAAATGAAATTAAATCGTTAAAATTCTCTTTTAACATCATGGTTCCTGCCTGTTAGCCCTGAGGATTTTGAGTGTAGCTCAATTTATGAATTAAATTCATATACTCATGCGTATTTCTCCCTCTAATACTCCGCCCTGGCATTTGCTACCTTTTCTGCAACTGATATTCATTTGGTGAATACCTTGTGATGGTAAACAACAACAGACAGGGGTAAAGACAATGCAAAAGCGCAAATTGGGTCGTAGTAATCTCGAAGTGTCAGCAATGGGTTTAGGCTGCATGGGAATGAGCTTTGGTTATGGCCCGGCAACAGATAAACAGGAAATGATTTCATTGCTACGCAAAGCGGTAGATCTTGGGGTGACATTTTTTGATACCGCCGAGGTCTATGGGCCTTATACCAATGAAGAATTATTGGGTGAGGCGTTGGCTCCTTTGCGCGATAAGGTGGTAATTGCGACCAAATTTGGTTTTCAGGCCGATCCGAATGGGGGGCCAAGATGGGTGGGTTTGAACAGCCGACCTGAACATATCAAGAAAGTCGCAGAAGCCTCTCTTAAGCGCCTGAAAACCGATGTTATTGATCTGTTTTATCAACATCGTGTGGATCCGAATGTGCCTATCGAAGATGTGGCTGGAGCGGTACAAGATTTAATTAAAGAAGGCAAAGTTAAACACTTTGGTTTGTCCGAAGCGGGGGCGGCAACGATTCGTCGTGCCCATGCGGTTCAGCCGGTTACCGCACTACAGAGTGAATATTCTTTGTGGTGGCGAAAACCGGAGCTGGAAATTATCCCCACACTGGAAGAATTAG